>CALWYC010000016.1 GCA_944385655.1 uncultured Intestinimonas sp.
TTGTTGAAGTTGCCCTCGGTCTTGAGGACCTTGAACCGCTCCCCCAGCACCGCCGCCACCATGTCCTTGGTGGTGGTCTTGCCCACGCTGCCGGTGATGGCCACGAAGGGGATGTCGAACCGCTTTTTATACCACCGGGCCAGGTCCCGCAGGGCCTTCTGGGTGCTGTTCACCTTGATATAGAACTTGCCCGGCAGGTAGCTCTCCCGCTCCCGCTGGGTGAAGCAGCCGGCGGCGCCGCCGGCCAGGGCGTCGTTGATGAAGGCGTGGCCGTCAAAGCGCTCCCCCACCAGGGGGATGAACAGGGCGCCGGGGTCCGGCTTCCGGCTGTCGGTAAAGACGTGGGTCACCGTCTGGTCCAGCTGGTCGAACTCCCCCAGCAGCCTGCCGTCCACGGCCGCGACGATCTCTCGTATGGTAATGGGCTCCATAGTATGACCTTCTCCTTTTTCTCCGTCTCTCAGCGCCCGGCCTTCCGGGCTTCCAGGGAGGCTGTGAGGATGCGCTCACACAGCGCGGGGTAGTCGATGCCCACCGCCGCCGCCTCCTGGGGCAGGAGGCTGGTGGGGGTCATGCCGGGCAGGGTGTTGATCTCCAGGAACCAGGGCTTCCCCTGGGCGTCCACGATGAAGTCGCTGCGGGAGTAGACCGCCAGCCCCACCAGGGCGTGGACCTTCCGGGCCGTCTCCTCCAGGAGGGCCTCCAGGCCGGTGTCCACCGGCGCAGGACAGACCTCCACCGCCGCCCCGGGCTGGTACTTGTTCTCATAGTCGTAAAAGCCCTGCTTGGGGATGATCTCAATGGAGGGCAGTGCCTTTTCCTCCAGCACGCCCACCTGGATCTCCCGACCGGAGACATACTGTTCCACGATGACCCGGCCGCCGAAGTCCAGACCGGCGGTGAGGGCGGCGGTGAGCTCGTCGCGGGTGTGGGCGATGGACACGCCGATGGAGGAGCCGGAGTCCATGGGCTTCACCACCAGGGGGAGGGGCAGGCTCCCGCTCAGGGCGGGGATGTCTCCCGCGCCGTACTCCAGCAGCCGCCACGCGGGGGTGGCGATGCCGGCCTGGGCGCACAGCCGCTTGGTCAGATCCTTATCCATGGCGATGGCGCTGCCCAAATGGCCGGAGCCGGTGTAGGGGATGCCCATGAGGTCCAGGGCGGCCTGGACCCGGCCGTCCTCGCCGCAGGCCCCGTGGAGGGCCAGAAAGACGGCGTCGGCGCCGGCGCACAGCTCCAGCACCCCCGGCCCGAACTGGCTCGCCCCCTTCCACTTCCGCCTGGCCTTCACGGCCTCCAGGTCGGGGGCGGCATGATCTACCCTCCGCCACTTCTCCGGCGCCGGGGCGTCATAGACCTCCTCCGGCGTCCCCTCCCAGTTTTCCAGGCCAAAGTACAGGTCCACCAGGGCCACCCGGTGGCCGCGGCTCCGCAGGGCCTCCGCCACCATCACGCCGGAGGACAGGGACACGTTGCGCTCGGGACTCAGTCCGCCGGCCAGGACCACGATCTTCATGCAGACAAAACTCCTCTCGGAATGGTTCCTCACTGACAGGATATGCGTACACGCCGAAAACGGCACGTGATTTTCGGCACTTCTCTCACGAATATATTATTTTACCATAGGGCCGGAAAAATCTCAACAGGAATGTCCGCCCCGGACGCAGCGGCGCGTGTCCGCCCCGGACGCAGCGGCGCGGCGCGGATGCTCTCATCCGCGCCGCGCCTATCCTATTTTGTTCAGTTGGGCCGCGCTTCCTCCCCGGACCAGAGCTCCCGGCGGAGGACCATGTGGATGTGGTCCTCCCACACGCCGTTGATCCGCAGGTATTTGAGGGCCAGGCCCTCGTGGTAGAAGCCGGCCTTCTCCGCCACCCGGAGGGAGGCCCCGTTCCGGGGCATGATGTTGGCCTCGATGCGGTGGAGGTCCAGGTCGGTGAAGGCGATGTCGGCGGCGGCCTTCACCGCCTCGGTCATGTAGCCCCGGCAGAGGAGGTCCCCGTCCAGCTTGTAGCCCAGGTGGCAGGACTGGAAGGCTCCCCGGACCAGGTTGTTGAGCCCCACCATGCCCATGATCGTCTCCGGCTCCTCCTTCCGGAAGAGGTAGAACCGGTAGCCCCGGTCCTCCGCGGCCAGGGCGGCGTCCTTCTCCAGGGAGGCCCGCTGGGCCGCCTCGGTGAAGAAGTCCTCCTCCCGCTCCGGGTCGAAGGCAGAGAAGAAGTCCCGGTTCCGGCGGTAGTAGTCGGCCAGGGCGGGGGCAAAGGACGGCGCGGCCAGCCGCAGGGCCAGCCGCGCCGTCTCATAGACAGGCTTGCACGCCATCACTTGGTGCCGAAGATCCGGTCGCCGGCATCGCCCAGGCCGGGGACGATGTAGCCGTGGTCGTTGAGCTTCTCGTCCAGGGCGGCGCAGTAGATCTCCACGTCGGGGTGATCCTTGCGGACCCGCTCCACGCCCTCGGGGGCGGCGATGATGTTCATGAGCTTGATGTGCTTGACGTCATAGTTCTTGATGAACTGGATGGCGGCAGAGGCGGAGCCGCCGGTGGCCAGCATGGGGTCCAGGATGATGACGTCCCGCTCGGCGATGTCGGTGGGCATCTTGCAGTAGTACTCCACCGGCTCCAGGGTGTCGGGGTCCCGGTACAGGCCGATGTGGCCCACCTTGGCGGAGGGGATCAGGGTCAGGATACCGTCCACCATGCCCAGGCCGGCCCGGAGGACGGGGACGATGGCCAGCTTCTTGCCCGCCAGGGTGCGGAAGGTGCCGGTGGCCACGGGGGTCTTGATGGTGACCTCCTCGGTGGGCAGGTCCCGGGTGGCCTCATAGCACATGAGGGTGGCGATCTCGGAGACGATCTCCCGGAACTCCTTGACACCGGTGCGCTCATCCCGGAGGATGGCCAGCTTGTGCTGGATCAGAGGGTGGTCGAAGATGTGTACCATATTATCCATGTCATTCTTCCCCTTTGTCGTTTTTCATGGTCATTTCTTTTTCTTTGGCCAGCCGCTCCCGCTCGGCCTGGGAGAGCCGGTGGTAGACGGGAGCGAGGGCGGCGGCGGTCACCAGGCCGCCCGTGCGGGCCAGCTCCAGGGCGCCCCGGGCCACCCCCCACGCGTGCTGAAGGCGCAGGTGGGGCGGCGCCAGCTCCACCGGCAGGCCCCGCTTGGTCAACTCATTATAACACAGCTCCGCGCCGTCTCCAACCAGTATTTGTGTTTTTTTCCGCTCCGCCAGTTCGCCGGCCAGCTCCTCGATGGAGATGGCCCGGTCGGGGCACAGCCGGGTGAGCTTCCCCCCTTCCGCCTGGAACCGGGCGTTATAGACCTGGCTCCGCCGGGCGTCCATGACGGGGCAGATGTCCCCCTCCACATGGGCCAGACTCCAGGCCATGGCCTCCAGGGTGGAGACCCCGGCGCAGGGCTTGTCCTCCGGCCAGGCCAGGCCCTTGGCCGCCGCCACCCCGATGCGCAGTCCGGTGAAGGAGCCCGGCCCCGCCGCCACGGCGATGACGTCTATCTCCTCCAGGGTGAGGCCGCAGTTCTTCAGCAGGTCCGTGCACAGGGGCAGGAGGGTCCGGCTGTGGGTGAGGCCGCTGTGCTGGAAGGTCTCCGCGATGAGCCGCTCGTCCTCGCACACCGCCGCGGAACAGGCTACGGCGGAGGACTCCAGAGCCAGGATCTTCATATGTCCGCCCCTCCCTCGATGGTGATGCGCCGCTGGTCGTCCCGCTCTCCCCGGCGGATGTCCACCCGGAGGCAGCCCTCCTCCAGGGCGTCGGAGACGTTCTCGCTCCACTCCACAGCGCACACGCCCCCCCGGGCCAGGTAGTCCTCCCAGCCGATGTCGAAGAGCTCGTCGGCGCTGCCCAGGCGGTACATGTCAAAGTGGAACAGGGGGAGCCTGCCCCCCTCGTACTCGTTGACGATGGTGAAGGTGGGGCTGGTCACCCGCTCCGTGATCCCCAGGCCCCGGGCCAGCCCCCGGACAAAGGCGGTCTTTCCCGCCCCCAGATCCCCGGTGAAGGCGATGACGGTCCCCGGCTCCAGCCGGCCGGCCAGCATCTCCCCCAGAGCCTCGGTCTCCTCCGGGCTGTTGGTCACATGCTCCAATGGGCTCCCTCCTCTCCTCCGGGCCTCCGGCCCGCGGTATCTGATTGATTATAGCACAAAAGGACACGGCTGTAAAACCTGTTTACGAAATCTGCCCGAGGTGGTACAATATCATAGTTACCCCACCGTTTTTCCGCCGTCTCCCGGGCCGGACGCCCCGGAGCATCTGAAAAGGAGTGTTCACCGCCCGTGTGGCTCACCGACTGGGTCAAAGAATTTTTCCGCAAGGCGGACATGGTCCTCCTTGCCCTCATCCTGGCCGCCTCCCTCTTCGGGGTGGTCCTCATCTACAGCGCCACCCGCTTCATGGAGCTCGCCGGCGCCCGCTTCGTCCCCATCCAGCTGGCGGCCATCGTCCTGGGGGTGGTGGCCTACTTCATCATGTCCTTCGTGGACGTGGAACTCTTCACCGAAAAGAGCTGGAAGTGGATGTTCGGCTTCAACATCTTCATCCTCCTCCTGCTCCTCACCCCCTTCGGCGTGGGCGCCGAGACCACCGGCAACAACTCCTGGCTGGCCTTCCCTTTCCTGCCGGTGAACATCCAGCCCGCCGAGGTGGCCAAGGTCTTCTTCGTCCTCCTCCTGGCCCTCCAGTGCCGGAACCTCCAGGACTGGGGCATCAGCCGTTTTACCTCCGTGGTCCAGCTGGCGGGCCATACCCTCTTCATGGCCGGGCTCATCGCCGTCATCTCCGGGGACTTCGGCATGGTGCTGGTCTACCTGGGGCTCTTCGTCATCATGGCCTGGACCGCCGGGGTGAAAAAGCGCTGGTTCCTGCTGGGTCTGGCCGGCTCCGCCGGGGCCATGTACCTGGTCTGGTCCCACATCCCCTCCTATATCCAGGAGCGCTTCACCGTGGTCATCGACCACATCACCGGCAACCCGAACACCCTTTACCAGCAGACCCAGGGCCGGGGCTGGCAGCAGACCCGCAGCGTCCTGGCCATCGGCAGCGGCGGTCTCTTCGGACAGGGCTATCTCCAGGGTACCCAGACCCAGAGCGCCTCCGAGGAGGCCCTCCCCGCCCGGTACACCGATGAGATCTTCGCCGTGTGCGGCGAGGAGCTGGGCCTCGTGGGCTGCATCGCCGTGATGCTCCTCCTCACCGCCATCATCCTGCGGTGCATCTGGGTGGCCCGCCGGGCCAGCAGCCCCATGTCCGCCTACATCGCCATGGGCTACGCCGCCATGCTCCTCCTCCAGACCGTCATCAACATCGGTATGTGCCTCTATGTCTTTCCGGTGGTGGGCCTCACCCTCCCCTTCTTCAGCTACGGCGGCTCCTCCATCATCACCCTCTACGCCTGCATGGGCATCGTCTCCGGCATCAAGATGCGCTCCCTGCCCAGCTGGCTGCGGGACCGGAGCCAGCTGAACTAGGTCCGGGGCAGTTTCTTCCTGCCGGACTGGAATAATCTCTCGCCGGGCGTCCAAACTAAGACCACACCCTGACCCTGTGTCATTGAAGGAGGTCTTTGTTTTGAACTGTCCCCGTTCCCTGCGCCGGGGGGTGCTGCTGCTTTTGATGGCCGCCCTCTCCGTGCTCATGGCCCTGCCGGCCTCGGCCCAGCTGCTCAGCGCCGAAGCCGAAGCCCCCGCCGTGGCCACCTTCGCCAAGAACGGCACCCCGCAGGAGGTCTTCACCTTCTCCGCCGCCGATTTTCTGGTGGAAAATGGTGAGGAGCCCCTGGACTCCATCGTGCTCACCTCCCTGCCCGACTCCAACGCCGGCGTGCTCACCCTGGGCGGCATGGACCTGGCCTCTGGCGAGGCGGTAGCCATGGAGGCCGTCTCCGGCATGGCCTTCACCCCCAACGACTCCCCCACCGTGGCCACCACCAGCTTCACCTTCACCCCCGTCTTTGCCGACGGCTCCGCCGGGGAGGACGTGACGGTGGACCTCTACCTGCTCACCGCCGAGAATTCCGCCCCCATCGCCCGGGACCTGGAGCTGAGCACCTATAAGAACGTGGCCGCCCAGGGCCAGTTCTCCGCCGTGGACCCGGAGGGCGACCTGCTCACCTTCCGCCTGGTGGACAAGCCCGCCCGGGGGGCCGTCACCCTGCCGGAGGACGGCTCCGCCGCCTTCACCTACACCCCCTACGAGAACAAGACCGGCAAGGACTCCTTCACCTATGTGGCGGTGGACGCCGTGGGCAACACCTCCGAGCCCGCCACCGTAAGGGTGAAGATCGAAAAGGCCAACACCAAGGTGACCTACGCCGACATGGACGGGGTGAGCGCCTACCGCTCCGCCCTGCGGCTGGCCGAGGAGGGGGTCCTCATCGGCGAGTGCGTGGGCGGCACCTACTTTTTCCAGCCCGACCTGCCTGTGAGCCGGGAGGAGTTTGTTGCCCTGGCCATGCACACCATGGACCTGGAGGTCCTGGAGGGAATCACCCGCACCGGCTTCGCCGACGACGACACCATCCCCACCTGGGCCAAGGGCTATGTGTCCTCCGCTCTGAAGTCGGGCTACGTCCAGGGCGTGCTCAGCGCCGACGGCGTGGTCTTCGACCCGGAGCGCGCCATCACCCGGGCGGAGGCAGCCGTGCTCCTGGACCGGATGCTCCAGGTCACCGACGCCGCCGTCACCACCCTATACACCGACTACGACGCCGCCCCTGCCTGGGCCTGCCAGGCGGCGGTGAATCTGGAGACTGCCGGGGTCCTTCAGACCAACGCCGACGGTGCTCTCGCCCTCTCCGATCCCCTGACCCGGGCCGACGCCGCCGACCTGCTGTGCGGCGCCCTGGATGTGCTGGAGAGCCGGGAGGACCAGGGCTGGTCCCTGTGGTGATCCATTTCCCTCTTGACAAGCGCCCCCGTTCGGGCTATGATATGGCCTGCAAGGCGGCCCTGAAGGGCTGCCCCGGGGAATGAAGTGCTCCCCTGGCTACGGCCTGAACCGCTGAAAAGCTGATGACTTCTGCAATTTCTTTGCAGGAGCATCAGCTTTTTTTGCGCTCCTGCGCCACAAACGAAGGAGGAACCTCACCATGCTCACCAGTCTCGCCCTCATTTTCCTTGTCGGCATGGCCCTGGGCTGGGTCTTCAGCCGGCTCCGGCTGCCCAGCCTCCTGGGGATGCTGCTCACCGGCATCCTGCTGGGTCCCTATGTCCTCAATCTGCTGGATGGCTCCATTTTAGGCATCTCCGCCGACCTGCGGCAGCTGGCCCTCATCATCATCCTCACCCGGGCCGGCCTCTCCCTCCAGGTGGACGACCTCAAAAGGGTGGGCCGCCCCGCCGTCCTCATGTGCTTCGTCCCCGCCTGCTTTGAGGTGGCGGGGATGCTTCTGCTGGCCCCGCCCCTCCTGGGCATCTCCCTGCTGGACGCCGCCATCATGGGGGCCGTGGTGGCCGCCGTCTCCCCCGCCGTGGTGGTGCCCCGGATGCTCCGGCTCATGGAGGAGGGCTACGGCACCGACCACAGCATCCCCCAGCTCATCCTGGCCGGGGCGTCGGTGGACGACGTCTTCGTCATCGTCCTCTTCACCTCCTTCACCGGCCTCGCCCAGGGCGGCACCTTCTCCCCCGCCACCCTGCTCCAGGTGCCCCTCTCGGTGGTCACCGGCCTGGCCTTCGGCGGCCTGGCCGGTGTCCTCTTCGGCGCCTTCTACCGCCGGTTCCACGTCCGGGACTCCGCCAAGGTGGTGGTCCTCCTCAGCCTCTCCTTCCTCTTCGTGGCCCTGGAGAATGAGATCAAAGGCACCATCCCCTTCTCCGGCCTGCTGGCCGTCATGAGCTGCGGCATCGCCCTCCAGCGGACCCGGCCTGAGGTGGCCCAGCGCCTGGCCGCCAAGTACTCCAAGCTGTGGGTGGCCTCCGAGATCCTCCTCTTCGTGCTTGTGGGCGCCACCGTGGACATCTCCTACGCCCGCTCCGCCGGCGCCGCCGCCCTGGCGGTCATCCTGGGCTGCCTGGTCTTCCGCATGGTCGGGGTCTTCGCCTGCCTGCTGGGCACCGGCCTCCCCCTCCGGGAGCGGCTCTTCTCCATGCTCGCCTACACCCCCAAGGCCACCGTCCAGGCCGCCATCGGCTCGGTGCCCCTGGCCATGGGCCTGCCCTGCGGGCAGCTGGTGCTGACCGTGGCGGTGCTAGCCATCTTGGTCACCGCCCCCCTGGGGGCCTTCGGCATCGACATGACCTACCGGCGGCTCCTCACAAGACATACCCCCGCCGCATGAAAAAAGACCGCGTGTCCCTTCCTTTTTAGGGATACGCGGTCTTTTTGCCGTCAATAGCTGTTGAGGGGGACGGAGCCGTCGTCCCGGGCCTTCTCGATGGACTGAATGACCATGTCGTAGCCGTAGCTGTCGTTGACCTGGATGTGGACCCGGTCGCCGGCCTTCTTCCCCAGCAGGGCCTTCCCCACCGGGGACTCCTTGCTGATGAGGCCGTGGAGGGCGTCCTGCCGCATGGTGGTGACCACCTGGTAGGTCTCGGTCTCGTCGTCCTCCTCCAGGTAGACCGTCACCTTGTCGTAGAGGCCCACGGCATCCGATGCCGAGATGTCCGACACCACCACCGCCGTGCGGATCATGTTCTCCAGGAAGCGGATGCGGCCCTCGTTGCGGTTTTTCTCCTGCTTGGCGGCCTTGTACTCAAAATTCTCGCTCAGGTCGCCGAAGCCCCGGGCCTCCTTCACCGCCTCCAGGAGCTGGGGCCGGAGGGTGATCCGGCGGCAGTCCAGTTCCTCCCTCATCATCTGGAGGTCCTTTTGAGTCAGTTCATTGTGCATGGATGCTCCGCCTCACTTCTTGAGTTCCTTCCGCACCGCCTGGGCGATGATGGCCTGGCCCTCCGGGGACCGGAGCACGTCCAGCACCATGCCCCGCAGCAGGTCCTGGACCCCCTTGCTGGCCAGCATGGCGTCCAGCATGCCGCCCTGGACCGGCTCCGCCGCCTTGGGCTTGGGGGGCTTGGGGGCGGGCTTGGGCACGAAGACCGGCTCCTCGTCGGTGAAGGCGGCGGCGTCCATCCAGTCCTCCTGGCGGGTGCGGTCGCTGCTCTCCCCCCGGAGATAGAAGACGGACACCCCGAAGTAGGCAGCGATCTTCTCCTGCTGCTCCTTGGTGGGGGTCTGGCGACCCGTCTCGAACTTTTCAATGGCGGCCTTGGGGAACCCCAGGGCGGCGGAGAGGACGGGACGGCTCATGCCCCGCTCCTCCCGCAGCGCCTCCAGGCGCTGGGCCAGTGTGACCATACAAACGACCTCCTTGGGTGTGCTTCCGATTCGATGCTATGATTATATCACACCCGTCAAGCGGAGCGGCTTTTCCCGTCCGTGCGGAACTGTCCCCTCGCCAAACCGGGCCGGCTGTGGTATACTGTATGAGCCGGCTCTGCCGGCCCAACCGGCCCGTTCCGGGCAAAGATAGGAGCGAACGACACATGGAGCACTGGATCAACAGCGCCGTTTTTTATCACATCTACCCCCTGGGTTTCTGCGGCTGTCCGGAGTATAACCCCGGCGGGGAGCCGGTCCGCAGCCTGGACAAGCTGAAGGACTGGATCCCCCATCTCAAGGAGCTGGGGGTAAACGCCCTCTACCTGGGGCCGGTGTGCCAGTCGGTGAAGCACGGCTACGACACCACCGACTACTACCAGATCGACTGCCGCCTGGGGGACAACGACTCCTTCGCCGCCCTGTGCGACGCCCTCCACAAAAACGGCATCCGGGTGGTGCTCGACGGCGTCTTCAACCACGTGGGTCGGGAGTTCTGGGCCTTCCGGGACGTGCGGGAGAAGGGCCAGGCCTCCCCCTACTGCGGCTGGTTCCAGAACCTGAACTTCGGCGGCGGCTCCCCCATGGGGGACCCCTTCTGGTATGAGTCCTGGGGCGGCCACTACGAGCTGGTGAAGCTCAACCTCAAAAACCCCGAGGTCCGGGACCACCTGCTGGGGGCCGTTGGCATGTGGATGGACCGCTTCCACATCGACGGGCTCCGGCTGGACGCCGCCGACTGCGTGGACTTCGACTTCTTCCGGGCCCTGAAGCACTACACCAAGTCCCGGGACCCGGAGTTCTGGCTCATGGGCGAGATCATCCACGGGGACTACGCCCGCTGGGCCAACCCGGAAATGCTGGACTCGGTGACCAACTACGAGTGCTGGAAGGGCAACTGGTCGGCCCACAACACCAAGAACTACTTCGAGATCGCCCACTCCCTCCACCGTCAGTTCGGCCCCGGCGGCATCTACCACGGCCTCTGTCTCTACAACTTCACCGAAAACCACGACGTGGACCGGCTGGCCAGTACCCTCACCGACCCCGCCCTGCTGGAGAACGTTTACACCCTCCTCTATACCATGCCCGGCGTACCCTCCATCTACTACGGCGGCGAGTGGGCCGTGGAGGGCAAGCGCACCCCCTGGTCCGACGTGGTGCTGCGGCCCTGCCTGGAGCTTGCCGACATGAAGCAGCGGGACCAGGGCCTGTGCCGCCACCTCGCCGCCCTCTCCCGCATCCGCCGGGCCTTCCCCGCCCTGGCCGTGGGAGACTACGAGAACGTGGTCATCAAAAATGAGCAGCTGGTTTTCCGCCGCGCCACCCCGGAGCAGCGGATCTATGTCCTCTTCAACCTCTCCCACCAGGAGTTCGGCCTGGAGTTCCGCCACAACGAGCCGGTGCTCCAGGACGTGCTGAACGGCGACACCATCTACCACAACGACGGCGGCCGGAGCTGGATCGTCATGCCCCCCTGCTCGGCCAAGATCCTGGTGGGCGCCCCCGACCGCTTCACCTGGCGGGCGGAGGAGCCCCAGGCCGTGACCGCCCCCGTGGAGACACCGGCAGAGCCCAAGCCCTCCGCCGCCCCTGTCCAGGAGGTCAAGGAAGATCCGGTCCCGGAGCCTCGGGCCGAGGCTGCCGCTCCTCAGTCGGAGGCGCCCATCCCTCGGCTGGAACACACGACAGATTCCGGGCAGGTTCTGCTCCTGCTTGCCCATCCCAGCGGGGACAGCCTCAACGCCGCCATGGCTCAGGCTGCCGCCGACACCCTTCGGGCCAATGGCTACGGGGTGTGGCTCCACGACCTGTGCGCCGAGGGCTTTGACCCGGTGATGCCCGCCGACGAGGCCGCCGGTCAGCCCTCCCGGGACCCCCTGGTCCTCCAGTACCAGGAGGAGCTGAAAGCCGCCGACGGCATTGTGGTGGTCCATCCCAACTGGTGGGGCCAGCCTCCCGCCATCCTCACCGGCTGGCTGGACCGGGTGCTGCGGGAGGGCGTGGCCTATACCCTGCCCAAGACCGGAGAGGAAACCGCCCCCCTCCTGAAGGCCAAAGCCGCCCTGGTCTTCAACACCTCCAACACCCCCGCCCCGTTGGAGGACGCCGTCTACGGCGACCCCCTCCAGCGCATCTGGCAGAACTGCGTCTTCGGGCTCCTGGCCCTGCCCGCCTTCGACCGCTGCCTCTTCCGCACGGTAGCTACAAGCACCCAGGAACAGCGGAAGCGGTGGCTGGACGAGGTGTCCGCCATGGTGTCCGCCTATTTTCCCAAAAAGCGCCGGAAATAAGAAAGGAGGCCGCCCATGAACGGTACGGCCAAGCGGGGTTCCATCAGTTTTTTCGGCCTGGTGTCCATGGGGGTGGGGTGTATGCTGGGCACCTCCTGGCTCCTCCTCACCGGCACCTGGCTGGAGACCGCACGAGGCCCCCTCAATCTGGCGGCGGCCTTTCTCCTCTGCATGGCGGTGGAGTTCCCCTTTGCCTTCGCCTACATGGAGGCCATCCCCATGCTCCCTCTCGCAGGCGGTGAGACGGTCTACGCCACCGCCGCCTTTGGGTGTCGGGGCGGCTTTCTGGTGGGTTGGGCCGGGGTCATGATGAACACCATCGTCTTCTGCTGGGTGGACCTGGCCGCCGTTGCCCTGCTGGACGAGCTCTTCCCTGCATTGGGACAGACCGGACTGCTCTACACCGCCGGCGGTTACGCCGTCACCCTGCCCAATGTCCTCATCCAGTTCCTCCTGGCCGGGATCATCCTCTACATTCAGTATCGGGGCGCCAACATGTGCGCCGCCCTGGCCAAGATCGCCACGGTGGTCCTCCTCTTCATGTGCCTCATTGGACTCATCGCCGCCTTCGCCCACTTTGACCCGGAGATCTACGCCTCCGACGGCGGACTGGACTTCGACTTCACCGGCTCCATGTCCCTCCTCTCCCTGCTGGTCTTCTCGGTGGCGGGCTGGGAGACGGTGGCCAAGGCCGCCGCCGACGCCGAGGGCAAGGCCGCCCGGAAGGCGGGCTGGGCCCTCATTGTCTGCCTGGTGCTGGTCACCGGCCTACTGTGCCTGGTGTCCACCGCCGTGGCTGGGAATATGCCATGGCAGGAGGCCGTCACAGCCACCGCTCCCTTCGCCGACATCCTGGTGGACATCACCGGCGCGCCGGTGGTGCGGGTGCTGCTGCTGCTCACCGCCTTCGTGGGCGCCGTTGGGGTCATGAACTCCACCCTCTACTCTTCTGCCCAGATGCTCTACGGCCTGGCCGGCTTCGACCTGGTGAGCCGCTGGTTCTGCCGTCTCCATCCCAAATACGGCACCCCTACCCGCTGCATCTGGGCCTCGGCGGCCCTGGTCCTCTTCGCCCCTTTCCTGGGCAAACTCTTCTTCCTCCCCCTCATCAACACCGCCTCCCTGGCCACCATCATCATGTGGGTGACCACCCTCTTCGCCGTGCTGCGGCTGCGCCGGACCCATCCGGAGCTCCGGAGGCCCGTCTCCATGCCCGGCGGCAGGGTGACGGCGGTACTTGGGCTCGTCGCCTCCCTCTTCCTCAGCCTGAATCTGGTCCTCCCCTTCTCCCCCGGCGGCATGGGCGCTCTGGACTACCTCCTGGCCGTCGTACTGGCGGCGGTGGGGCTGCTCCTCTACCACGGGCGGGATCGCACCATTACCGACAGCGGCCGCAGCAGGCAGATGTTTGGCGGCCTTCTATAAGCAGCAAAAGAACGGCGTCTCCGGTTTTTGCCGGAGGCGCCGCTTTCTTATGGCCGTTTCACCTTCACCTGGAGCTCGGTGAGGTATTCCTCCTCCAAGTCGGTGTCGTGGGCGTCGATGCGGTAGAGCTCCAAAGGAGCCCCATCCACAGCCAGGCCAAGCTCCTCTGCCCCCCGGAAGAGGGTTTGGCAGTGCTCCTCCAGCCGCTCATAGGAGCCCCGGTAGAAGAGCCTGGCATACTCTCCCGCCGGCAGCGCCGTGTCCCGCTCCTGGTCCGGGCCGGTGAGGAAAAAAACGGAGGCAAAGTGCTTATAGTCCCCCGGACGCATGGCGCTTTGGTCCAGGAGGGCGCCCATGGTCTGCCTGCCCATGATTTTGATGGTGTTGCTGTGGCGCTTTTCCAGCTTCTTGAGCAGGAAGTCGATCTCCTTCTCCAGGATTACGTCCTCCTGGAGGATGACGCAGGGCCGCTCCGGCATGGCCTGACAGGTCACCACTCCGGTCTCCGCGTCATAGTAGCGCAGCAGCCGGGCCCGGCGCTCCCGGCTCTCTCCCCGCATTTCCACGAGCTCCGCCATCTTCCGCTCCAAAAGCTCCTCTTGCCGGTCCAGAAAGGCCAGGGTCTCCGACACGCTCCGGCGTTCCAGATAGGCCCCGATCTCCTCCACCGGCACTCCCAGCTCCCGCTGGGCGCGAACAATGTTCAGCGTACAGATATCCCGAATGCGGTAGACCCGGTACCCGTTCTCCCGCCGTTCCGGGTGGAGGAGCCCTTTCTCCTCATAATAGCGCAGGGTGTCCGGGTGGAGGCCGAAGAGCTTGGCCAGTTCGTGGATCTGATAGAAGTCTCTCATCTTTTTTTCTTCCGGCTCTTGACCTTCGGATGATACGAGGGTCTATCATATACTCGCAGGCACCGATATGATTCTGGGAGGTCATCTATTATGGACCTAATCAAGCGTTTTTTCAAGTTCGTCATCCCCTCCATTGTCTCCATGTGGATCTTTTCCCTTTACTCTATGGTAGATGGGGTATTTGTCTCCCACGGCGTGGGGGAGGTCGCCTTGCGGGCGGTGAATCTCTCCATGCCCTTTACGTCTTTCATTTTTATGCTGGGCATTCTGCTGGCCACGGGCACCTCCACCGTCATCTCCATTGCGCTTGGACAGGGAGATCTGGACCGAGCCAGGGGTTATTTCAACCAAAATCTTCTGGTGACCGGAGCGGCCAGCCTCATCCTTACCATCGTGGTACTTCTGAACCTAGACGCCGTGGCCCGCTTTTTGGGCGCTACTCCGGACACTCTGACATACGTAAAGGAATATGTGGGGACCATCGCCCTTTTCGCCGTCTTTTTCACCGTCTCCTACAATTTGGAGGTCCAGGTGAAGGCCAACGGCGCCCCGCACATCAGCACCGTGGGCGTCATCTCCTGCGCCCTTATGAATGTGGTGCTGGACGCCCTATTTGTGCTGGTTTTCCACTGGGGGGTATGGGGCGCCGCCTTTGCCACCGGCCTTGCCCAGGTGACCTCCACGGCAGTCTTTTCCGGATACTTTCTCACTCACCGGCAGCGGCTCCGGTTCCAGCCCTTCCGCTGGGAGCTCTCCGCGTACCGCCGGATCCTCCCCCTGGGCCTTTCAGAGGGACTCAATGAGCTCTCCAACGGCCTGGTCATCTTCCTTTTTAACCACATTATCCTCCGAGTCATCGGTGAGAGCGGCCTCACTCCATATACCATCATCAGCTACGTCAACACCCTGGTCCTCATGACCATGACCGGCATTGGCCAAGGCATACAGCCCTTGGTGAGCTTCCACTTCGGGGCGAAAGAACGCTCTGTCTACCACCGGCTCCTCAGATATGGCGTCACCCTGGCCCTTGCCCTCTCTGTGCTCTTTTTCCTCCTGGTGGAAGTGGGGGACAGGGCCATTGTGGGCTTCTTCCTGGACCGGGAAAGCTCCATGTTTGACTACTCCACCTCTGCCCTGGGACTGTATGCCTTCTCCTTCCTCCCCATGGGCCTCAACGTGGTGGTGGCCGCCTTCTTCACCGCCATGGAGCGCCCCGTCTTTGCCCTCTCCATCTCTTTCGGCCGGAGCTTGGTCCTCATGTCCGCCTCTCTTCTGACCCTCTCCACCCTCTTTGGAGACACTGGAATCTGGCTTTCCACCCTGTGCTCCGAGCTGCTCTGCCTGATCCTCACCACCGCTTGCTCCTTACGGTACCGGCGGAGCCTGGAGCGCTGAACAAGACAAACGGACCTGCGGCCTCGGCCTCAGGTCCGCTTGTCATCTCTGGTCGATCCAGGCCTGGACGCCGCCCACCAGCTGACTCAGGTGCCAGCCGTCCAAAAGCCGGTGGTTGAGCTGTACCGCATAGGGCAGGAGGAGCCGCCCCTCCCGTTCCTCGAACTTTCCCCAGGTCACCCGGGGGATAGAGTCATCCGGATTGGTGTCCATCTCGTTGGTGAGGCTGGTAAAGCTCATCCAGGGAAGGCAGGAGATATAGACCAGGTCATCCCTGGCCTCCGATTCCGCCGGCGGAAACGGGACCTTCTGTTCCGCCTCCTGCCGGACACACCGGGCGCAAAATTCCTCTATGGTGCCGCCAAAGGGCACTGTGAGGATCTTCAGCAGATGGGTATCCCTGTCCATGACCACAAAGCTGGGGTCCAGATGATCGTGCTTCACCACCTGCCTGCCTCGGATCTTGTAGAGGTAGTCGGGCAGATCGTTCATCACCGACATGGTGGCGTAGATGAGGCTGTAGTAAAAGGAGAGCCTCCGCTCCTTCACCCAGGGGTAGAACCCGGTCACATCCAAGGTGCTGGTCACATTATAAAAGGGGAAGGAGAGCCCGGAAAAGAACTGGAAATGGGCCCTGCGGGGCCAGGTCCCCAGGTCCACGGCCTCCATGTCACTTCGCCCCCTTCTGGAAGAAATCGCACCAGGGCCGCAGGGTACAGCCCTGGCACTCGGGCTTCCGGGCGGTACATACCGCCCGGCCATGGAGCACCAGGCGGTGGCAGAAGTCGTTGGACTCCTCCGGCGGCAGGATCTTTCGCAGCTGTGTCTCCACCTTGGCCGGGTCCTTGGTGCCGTCGGTAAGGCCCAGCTTACCCGAGATACGGATGCAGTGGGTATCCGCCACCACCACGCCGGGGACATGGTAGACGTCCCCCAAAATGAGGTTGGCCGTCTTGCGTCCCACCCCCGGGAGCTTCAGCAGGTCCTCCATATTGTCGGGCACCTTGCCGTCAAACTGCTCCAGCATCATCTGAGAGGCGGCCACGATGTCCCGGGCCTTGGCCCGGAAAAAGCCGGTGGAGTGGATGTACTCCTCCACCTCGGAGACGTCGGCCTGGGCCAGGGACTCCAGGGTAGGGAAACGGGCAAACAGGGCGGGAGTCACCATGTTTACCCGCTCGTCGGTACATTGGGCCGCCAGGCGGACGGAAAACAGCAGCTCGTAGGGCTTGGGATAGTTGAGGGAGCAGATCCCCTCCGGATAAAGGGCCCTGAGCTCCTCCACGATGGCTCTGGCCCGCTCTTTCTTTGTCATATCGAATTCCTTTCCATGCCGTACTGCCGGCGGTCTTTCGCCGGGCTCTGTCGCGTGAACAAAACGCTTTGTGGACGACTCGGCATACAGTATTTATTATCATACCATAAACCAGGGAAAGATGCGACTGTGTTTTTCCAAGAATGACAGTTGTATTTCTCCCGCAGTTACGCTATAATGGGCTCATGTCACTTTGACACATTACTTACTTGATGCGAGGTGCGACGGCAATGGTACAAGAAATGATCGACTTCCTCACCGCCAGCGATCCTGAGGTGGGCGCCACCGTGGCGGCCGAGCTGGCCCGGCAGCGGCGGAACATCGAGCTCATCGCCTCCGAGAACATCGTCAGCGAGGCGGTGCTGGTGGCCATGGGCACAGTGCTCACCAATAAGTACGCCGAAGGTTATCCCGGCAAGCGCTATTACGGCGGCTGCCAGGAGGTGGACGTCACCGAAAACATTGCCCGTGACCGGGCCTGTAGGCTTTTCGGCGCCGACCACGCAAACGTCCAGCCCCATTCCGGCGCCCAGGCCAACTATGCCGTCTACCAGGCCCTGTGCGACCACGGTGACACCGTGCTGGGTATGGATCTGGGCAACGGCGGCCACCTGACCCACGGCTCCCCGGTGAATTTCTCCGGCAAGAACTACCACATGGTCTCCTACGGCCTCAATGAAAAGGGCTACATCGACTACGACCAGGTCCGTAACCTGGCCCGGCAGCACAAGCCCAAGATGATCATCGCCGGCGCCTCCGCCTATCCCCGCATCATTGATTTCAAGGCCTTTGCCGATATCGCCCACGAGGTGGGCGCCTATCTCTTTGTGGACATGGCCCATATCGCCGGTCTGGTGGCCGCCGGGCTCCATCCCTCCCCCGTCCCCTACGCCGACGTGGTCACCACCACCACCCACAAAACCCTCCGGGGTCCCCGGGGCGGCATGATCCTCTGCAAGGAGGACCTGGCCAAAAAGATCGACTCCGCCATCTTCCCCGGCTCCCAGGGCGGTCCCCTCCTCCACATCATCGCCGCCAAGGCGGTAGCCTTCGGCGAGGCTCTCAAGCCCGAATTCAAGGAGTACCAGAGCCGCATCGTGGAGAACGCCGCTGTCCTGGCACAATCCCTCACCGATGCTGGCTTCGACCTGGTCTCCGGCGGCACCGACAACCACCTGATGCTGGTGGACCTGCGCAAGGCCCACATCACCGGCAAGGAGCTGGAAAAGCGTCTGGACGAGGTCCACATCACCGTTAACAAGAACGCCATTCCCAATGACCCTGAAAAGCCCTTTGTCACCAGCGGCATCCGGGTGGGCACCCCCGCCGTCACCACCCGGGGCTTCGGTCCCGAGGAGATGAAGGTCATCGGCTCCCTCATCTGGCAGGCCGCCACCGACTTCGACGCCAAGGCCGACTCCATCCGGGAGACGGTGGCCGGCATGTGCGCCAAGTATCCCCTCTACCAGTAAAAAACCGTTTCGCTCAGGGCCCCATCCCGGACCAGGGATGGGGCCTTTCCCCTGTGCTCAGCAGGAAAATCCCTTGACCTTTTTATGAAATCTGGTATATTGGACTATAAGTATACACCAATGGGTCCGGTTCCGGCCGGGCGCCCTTGCAACACGGAGGAAAGCAGGAACGGCTCATGGCAATGGACAAGCAAAATGAATTGACCCTTTTCCAGACCCTGTGGGGATTTCTGGAGACGGGCAACGACGATCTCTTCTTCCTGCTGGATCTGGTGACCGATCAGATCCGTCTCTCCGGCAGGAGCCGCGAGCTGTATCCCCTCCCCCAGGATGCGGGAGGCATCTGCACCCTGAAGGATTTCTCCAGGATTGTCCACCCCAGGGACCTGCCCAAGGTCAAGGAGCTCCTGCGCATGATGCGTGAGGAGGAGATCCCCGTCCATGAGCTGGAGTACCGCCTGGTGCAGAAAAACGGCACCGTGGTCTGGGTGGTCAGCCGGGGCACCTGCCGCCGGGGTGAGGACGGACAAATCCGCTGGGTGGCCGGACGGATCTCCAGCAGCGAGGCCAGCCGCCGGGCCGACTACTTTACCGGCTCCTTCAGCATGGAGCGCCTGAAGGAGGAGATCGGCGCCACCCTGTCCGGAACGGCCAACGGCTTTTTTCTGGTGCTGGGCGTGGACGACCTGAAGTCCATCAACCTCAAGCAGGGCCGCCGGGTCGGCGACGCCATCCTCCAAAGTGTTGTTGAGGCTCTGGAGGATGTGACCTACGGCACCCGGCGGCTCTACCGGGTCAACGGCGACTGCTTCGCCGTCCTGCTGCCCGGTGTCCAGCGGTCGGACGTCTCCAGCATCTTTTCCCAGATGCAGAAGCGGATGGACGGCAGCTGCACCCTGTCCGGCGGCTGCGTGGCCTTCCGGGAGTACCCGGTCACCGACCCCGGCGCCCTCTACCAGTACGCCGAATCCGCTCTGGATTACGCCAAGGCCCACGGGAAAAACATGCTCTGGTTCTTCTCCGCCGAGGACTACGAGCGCCAGATCGTGGTCCTGGAGCTGAAGGAGGACCTGGAGCGGAGCATCCAGTCCAACTTTGCGGGCTTTTCGCTGGTCTACCAGCCCCAGGTGCGCTCCGGCACCTATGACCTGTACGGCGCCGAGTGCCTGCTGCGCTTCACCTCCCCCCGCCGGGGCGCCGTCTCCCCCGTGGAGTTCGTCCCTATCCTGGAGCAGACCAAGCTCATCTGCCCCGTGGGGCTCTGGGTGCTCCGCACCGCCCTGGAGCAGTGCCGGCAGCTGCGGCAGCGGCTGCCCGACTTCCACATCAGCGTCAATATGTCCTACACCCAGCTCCTGGAGGACTCCATCGTCTCCGACGTGCTCCAGGTGCTCAAGGAGAGCGGTCTGCCCGGCAGCGCCCTTACCATCGAGCTCACAGAGAGCATGCAGCTCATGGACTACCCCCACATCAACTCCATCTTCCGCCAGTGGAAGGAGCACGGCATCGAGATCTCGGTGGACGACTTCGGCACCGGCTACTCCAGCCTCAGCCGCCTCAAGGAGATGGAGATCGACGAGATCAAGATCGACCGGTGCTTCGTCAACAACATCCAGCACAGCGCCTACAACTACCGCCTGCTCAGCAACATGCTGGAGCTGGCCGACAGCTGTCAGATCCGGGTGTGCTGCGAGGGCATCGAGACCGAGGAGGAGCTGCGCACACTGGAGGAGCTCCGGCCGGGACTCCTCCAGGGCTTCCTCTTCTCCCGCCCCTGTACCCTGAAGGAGTTGGAGGACCTCTTCCTGAACGAGGAGAGCCCCGCCTACCAGGACCGGCAGGCCAGGATCCAGAATTACCGGCAGAACACCCCCGCCCTCACCCGCTCCCCCCTGGCGGAGTGGTCGGAGGACGAGCTGGCCAAGCTGACCCTGGCCGCCGAGAACGACATCTTCTACATCAGCGACATGGACACCTACGAGCTCTACTACGTCAACCCGGCGGGCCAGCGGCTCTTCGGCATCCAGCACTACCAGGGCCGCAAGTGCTACAAGGCCTTTCAGGGGCTGGACGCCCCCTGCCCCTTCTGCACCAACGACCGGCTCAAGCAGGAGTCCTTCTACGTCTGGGACCAGGAAAATGAATACTGCGGCCGCCACTTCCTCCTCAAGGACAAGATCATCCACTACAAGGGCCGCCGTCTGCGGCTGGAGGTGGCTCTGGACATCACCAAACAGGAGGTGGTGAGCCAGAACACCCAGGAGCGGCTGGCCTTCGCCAAAAAGATCGTGGACTACACCAACACCCTGGTCAACTGCGCCGACTACCATCAGGCCGTGGAACAGGCGCTGGCCTCGGTGGGCGACTTCTATCAGTCGGACCGGGCCTACCTCTTCGAGCCCCACCCCACCAAAGAGGGCTATTGGCGCAACACCTTCGAGTGGTGCGCCGAGAACGTCTCCCCCCAGCGCGAGAACCTGCAGGAGGTGGCGCCGGAGTACCTGCGGCGCTGGCTCGCCCTCTTCCGGCAGGACCAGTCGGTGATCATCTACAACCTGGATACCCTGAAGGACAGCAGCCCCCTGGAGTGGAAGGTCCTCCAGGCCCAGGACATCCAGCGGCTCATCACGGTCCCCCTGCTGGATGACGGCAGGGTCATCGGCTTCATCGGCGTGGACAACCCCCGCTACGCCATCCACGACGACAGCCAGGTCCGGGTCCTCTCCCACTTCCTGGTCCACCGGCTCCGCGCGGAGCGGAACGAGACCCGCTACCAGGCCCTGCTCCGCGCCAACTACTACGACATCCTGGACAGCCTCAACGTGGGGCTGTGGATCATCCGCCTCTCCCCCGACCGCCAGCGCTGCGAGATGCTGGCCAACGACACCATGCACCGCGTGCTGGACATCACCGGCAGCCCCACCCCGGAGGAGTGCTATCAGTTCTGGTACACCAGGATCAACGAGGGCTACTACCACTACGTGGACCAGTCGGTGGAGAGCATGATCCAGACCCGCCGCACCGTCCAGCTGGAATACACCTGGAAGCACCCCCGGAAGGGGGAGGTGCTGGTCCGCTGCACCGGCGTGCGCATGGACGACGAGGACGGCATGATCTGCCTCAAGGGCTACCACCGCATCATCAGCGACATCGACCAGCCCCATTTCCTCCCGGACATCTACTCCCGGGACGTCTTTGAGTACAACGAAAACAACCACACCGTCTTCTTCCACACCAAGCGCTCCCTCCTCATGGGGGAGGCCATCCACGAGTCCGACTTCCCCCAGTGCTGGCTGGACGACGGCACGGTCCACCCCCATTTCGCCAAGGAGTTCCGCTCCACCTTCTCCCGGCTCCGGCTCAAGGACGACCGCAAGCAGCTGGAGCTCCTGCTGCGCTCCAAGAGCGGCACCTACGAGTGGTTCAAGCTCACCGTGCAGCATCTGAGCAGGGAGCGGAAGGATCTGGACACCATCGTGGCCATCCTGGAGCCGGCGGGCTCCGAGCGGGTCATGGAGCTGGAGTTCATGCGGATGCACCGCTTCTACCGGGCCCTCCTGTCCGACACCATCGCCTATGCCGAGGTGGACCTGGAGAGCGGTCAGCTCATGTCGGTGGGCGGCCTGTGGCGGTCCTTCCAGCAGGACTACCGCACCACCTCCCGGCACTTCATCGACGTGCTGCGTGAGCAGCTCAGCCGCTACCTCTCCAGGGATGAGCTGGCTCCCCTGAGCAGCTACCGGGACCCGGCCTGCTGGAAGGAGCGCTTCGACCAGGGCAGGACCAGCGACCGCTTCCGCTACCGCCGGCCTGTGGCCGGCGTGCTCCACTGGGTGGAGCTGAACATCTGCCTCTTCCGGGAGGAGACCACCCAGAACGTCTACGCCCTCCTCTACCTCAAAGACATCAACGCCGAGAAGGAGCGGGAGGCCGCTCAGGCTGAGGCCGCCCGCCGGGACCCCCTGACCCACATCTACAACCGGGCCGCCTTTGAGCGGGTGGTCTCCAACAGCATCCTGGGCTCCGGTGAGGGCCCCTGCGGCGTGCTGATGCTCCTGGACATCGACGACTTCAAGCGCATCAACGACCAGCACGGCCACCTGGAGGGGGACAAGGCCCTGAAGATGGTGGCCCAGACCCTCCTGTCCACCTTCCGGCAGGAGGACACCGTGGGCCGCCTGGGCGGCGACGAGTTCCTGGTCTATATCAAGGGCGTGTTCCCCCGCTCCGTCCTGGAGACCCGCCTCAAAAAGCTGCTCAGCGACCTGCGCTCCATCCCGGACGCCTCTCTCACCAGCAGCATCGGCCTCACCTACGTGCAGAACGACCAGACCCCCTATACCGAGCATCTGCGTCAGGCCGACATCGCCCTCTACCACAGCAAACGCAACGGCAAGGACTGCTACTGCTTCTATGAGGACCTCCCCACCAAGAGCGGCAGGGAGCCTGCCCTCTGACAGCGGGCAGCATACGCGAAGAGCCCGGTCACCATACTGGTGACCGGGCTCTGTTTGTCTGTCCCACGGGTCAGAAATTGCCGGAGATCTCCCGGGCGATCCGCTTGACCGCCTCCACCCGCTCCTCGGTGTCGCCGGAGAGCATACGGCTGGTGGGGCCGGACAGGCTGATGGCCGCCACCGCCTCCCCGCTCCGGCTCAGGATGGGCGCACCGATACAGGCCAGGCCGTACTCCAGCTCCTCGTGGTCCATGGCGTAGCCCCGCTCCCGCACCTTGGCCAGCTCCGCGCGCAGGACGGACAGGGTGGTGATGGTGTGCTCCGTATGGGCCTTCATCGGATGCCTCTCATAGACCCCCAGGTCGATGTCCTGACTGAAGGCCAGCAGGCATTTGCCCACTGCGGAGCAGTAGCACTCGCTGCTGGCGCCCACCGGCGGGTCGACCGCGAAGACCTGGCGGTCGCCCTCCTCCTTCAGGATGACCACGCTGCGGTACACATCGCCCGGGTTCCGCTCCAGGATGGAGACGTTGACCGCCTCGCCGTAGGCGTCGAAGAGCTTTCTGGCGTAGGGCCGGACGACCTCCGGCAGGCTCATCTGCTTCTCCACGCCCTTTCCCAGCACGAACAGCCGGTTGCCCAGCCAGTATTTCTCCGTCTTCGGGTTTTTGTATACGAAGCCCCGGTTCTCCAGGGTCACCAGCGTGCGGTACACCGTGCTCTTATAGACGCCCAGGTCCGCGGCGATCTTGGTGATGCTGGTCTCCTTCCCCTGGTGATGCAGGTAGATCATGACCTCCAGTGCCCGATCCACCGATTGGATGATGTCCGGCATACGGCGTTCCTCCTTGCTTCAGCCCTTTCTTCTCATTAAACTACACCCCAAAACCGGTGTCAAGCCGTTCCGCGGAGTGAAACGATTCCGGCGGCGGCGGCGGACGCGCGTCCGCTGCCAGGACACGGAAGCGCTGGAAAGATCCTCTCCTTGCCTCTCCCTCCCATTTTAGGTACAATAAGCGCATTGATTTGAGAGATAAGGAGCATTCCATGGCTTTTCCGAACCATTTCCTGCGGCGGGCGGTCCTGCTCTGCGCCGTCCTCCTGCTGCTGCGGCCGCCGGTGAGGGCCGTTCCCTCCGCCGGCGAAGAGGCAGCCCATACATACGCCCCGCCCGCCCATACGGTCGTGGGCTATTATGCCGGCTGGTCGGCCTACCGGGGCTACCAGGCGTCGGACCTCCCCGTCCGCCTGCTCACCCACATCAACTACGCCTTCGCCGGCATCGACCCGGACGCCGGCACCCTGGTCCTGGACGACCCCGAGCAGGACCGGAAGAATTTCGCCGCCCTCCGGGCGCTGCGGGAGGAGCACCCCCACCTGAAGCTCATGCTGTCGGTGGGGGGCTGGGACCACTCCGCCCACTTCTCCGACGTGGCCGCCACCGCCGCCCGGCGGCAGACCTTCGCCAGGAGCTGCGCGGAGCTCCTGGCCGCCCATGGCCTGGACGGCATCGATCTGGACTGGGAGTACCCCGTCTCCGGCGGCACCGCCGGCACCGTCCACCGGCCCCAGGACAAGCAGAACTTCACCCTCCTCCTTCAGGCCATCCGGCAGGAGCTGGACCGGCAGGGCGGCCTGGACGGCAGGGACTATCAGCTCACCATCGCCGGCGCCGCCGGGAGCTGGTACCTCGGCAACATCCAGCCCGCCGCCGTGGCCGACACGGTGGACCACATCTTCCTCATGGCCTACGACCTCCACGGCCCCTGGGACAGCTACGCCGACTTCAACGCCCCCCTCTATACGCCTTCCGGCTCCGCCCCCCACTACCAGAGCAGCGTCAGCGACAGCGTGGCGGCCTACCTGGACAGCGGCGTCCCGGCGGACAAGCTGGTGCTGGGCATGCCCCTCTACGGCTACCGCTACGACGGGGTGAGCAGCAGCGGCAACGGCCTCTACAGCACCTTTACCGCCGCCCGCTCCCTCCCCTACGACACGGTGGCGGGCGCCTACCTCTCCGACCCGGCCTACCGGCAGCTCCGCCACGGCGAGGCCCAGGTGCCCTACCTCTCCGGCAAGGGCAGCTTCCTCACCTACGACGACCCCCAGTCCATCGCCGCCAAGGCACAACTGGCCGCCGAGGCCGGTCTGCTGGGGGTGGGGTTCTGGGAGCTCTCCCAGGACCGGCAGGCCGTTCTGGTGGAGCGGGCTGTGGAGACCTTCTCCGGCTCCGACCGGCCCTTCCATGATGTGCCCGACGGCAGCTGGTACGCCGGCGCGGTCTCCTTTGTCCACGGCCAGGGCTGGATGACCGGCACCGCCCCCTATGTCTTCTCCCCCTCCCTGACCCTGAGCCGGGGCATGGCGGTGACCATCCTCCACCGCCTGGCCGGGTCGCCGGCCGGAGAGGGCCTCCCCTTCCCCGACGTGGCGGCGGAGGCCTACTACGGCCCGGCGGTGGCCTGGGCGGCGGAGGAGGGCGTCGTCTCAGGCTACAGCGACGGCCGCTTTGCCCCCCAGGACCCGGTCACCCGGGAGCAGCTGGCCGCCCTCCTCTTCCGCTTTGCCGGCGCCCAGGGCTTCGACACCGCCCCCAGGGCCGACCTCTCCCCCTACTGGGACAGCCTTCAGGTGGGCCCCTACGCCCGGGAGGCCATGGCCTGGGCGGTGGAGATGGGCCTCCTCACCGGCCGCACCCAGACCACCCTGGCCCCCGGCGGCACCGCCACCCGGGCGGAGACCGCCGTACTGCTGGAGCGCTTT
>CALWYC010000017.1 GCA_944385655.1 uncultured Intestinimonas sp.
CGTATCTTCAAGTTCGCCGCCCTCATGGTCGTGGGCGACGAGAAGGGCCGCGTGGGCTTCGGCCTGGGCAAGGCCGCTGAGGTGCCCGAGGCCATCCGCAAGGGCATCGAGGACGCCAAGAAGAACATGATCAACGTGAGCCTGTCCGGCACCACCATCCCCCACGAGATCATCGGTGAGTTCGGCGCCGGCCGCGTGCTCCTCAAGCCCGCTGCCCCCGGTACCGGCATCATCGCTGGCGGCCCTGTCCGTGCCGTCATGGAGGCCGCCGGCATTAAGGACATCCGTGCCAAGTGCCTGCGCTCCAACAATCAGCAGAACGTGGTCTCCGCCACCTTCGAGGGCCTGAAGGCTCTCCGTGGTCCCGAGGAGGTCGCCCGTGTCCGCGGCAAGAGCGTGGACGAGATCGTAGGTTAAGGAGGGCTAGAAATGGCTAAGCTGAACATTAAGCTGGTCAAGAGCCTGAACGGCCGCATCGCCAAGCACAAGGCGACTGCCGAGGCTCTGGGCCTGCGCAAGATCGGCGACACCACCGTGCAGCCCGACAACGAGGCTACCCGCGGCAAGATCGCCCATATCGGTTACCTGCTCCAGGTCACCGAGGAACAGTGAGGAGGTGCGCGAAATGAATCTGCATGAACTCTCCCCCGCGCCCGGCTCTGTGAAGAGCGCCTTCCGCAAGGGCCGCGGTCATGGCTCCGGCAACGGCAAGACCGCCGGCCGCGGCCACAAGGGCCAGTGGGCCCGTTCCGGCGGCGGCGTCCGCGCCGGCTTCGAGGGCGGCCAGATGCCTCTGGTGCGCCGCATCCCCAAGCGGGGCTTCAACAACATCTTCGCCAAGCCCCTGGAGATCGTCAACGTCTCCAGCCTGAACAAATTTGAGGACGGGGCCACCGTCAACGTCTGCGATCTGCTGGAGATGGGCATCCTCTCCAAGTGCGAGTACGGCGTGAAGATCCTGGGCAACGGCAGCCTCGAGAAGAAGCTGATCGTCCGGGCCAACGCTTTCTCCGCCTCTGCCAAGGAGAAGATCGTGGCGGCAGGTGGAAAGTACGAGGTGGTCTGAAGTGATCCAGACCATCAAAAACGCCTGGAAGATCCCTGAGCTGCGGAAGAAGATCATGTTCACCATCTTCGCCCTGCTCATCTTCCGGCTGGGTACGGCGGTCCCTGTTCCCTTTGTGAATAAGGAAGAGCTGGGCACCTACCTCACCAACATGAGCGGCACCATCTTCGGCATGATCAACGCCATGAGCGGCGGCGCCTTCGCCAGCGCTACGGTGTTCGCCCTAGGCGTGCAGCCCTATATCAACAGCTCCATCATCATCCAGCTCCTCACCGTCGCCATCCCCGCTCTGGAGCGCCTCCAGAAGGAGGGCGGCGAGGAGGGCCGGAAGAAGATCGCGGCCATCACCCGGTATACCACCGTGGGCATCGCCCTCCTCCAGGGCTTTGGCTACTACACCCTCATCCGCACCAACAACCTGCTGGCGCTGGGCGGCATGAACGGTATCTGGGCCGGCATCGTGATCGTGCTCAGCTTCACCGCCGGTTCCGCCTTTGTCATGTGGCTGGGTGAGCAGATCACCGAGTTCGGCATCGGCAACGGCATCTCCATCATCCTCTTCGCCGGTATCGTGTCCCGGGTGCCTGCCATGGTCCAGACCATGTGGGTGGGCGTGCAGGCCTCCTTCGTGGAGTCCCCCGCGGCGGGCACCTTCGTGCTGCCCTGGTGGGGCGCCCTCCTCATCCTCATCGGCATGCTGGCCATCGTGATCCTCATCGTCTTCATCTCCAACGCCGAGCGGCGCCTGCCCGTGCAGTACGCCAAGCGGATGGTGGGCCGAAAGATGTATGGCGGTCAGTCCAGCCACATCCCCATGAAGGTGAACATGTCCGGCGTCATGCCCATCATCTTCGCCCAGTCCATCGCCTCCCTGCCTGCCACCATCGGCATGTTCGCCGGCTGGACCACCGAGAGCGAGGGCTTCGGCGGCGGTCTGATGCGGGTGTTCGACACCACCGGTGTCCTCTACTCCGTCATCTACTTCCTGCTGATCCTGGGCTTCAGCTACTTCTACTCCACCATGCAGTTCAACCCCATCGAGGTGGCCAACAACCTGAAGAAGAACGGCGGCTTTATCCCCGGCTTCCGTCCCGGTAAGCCTACCGCCGACTTCATCAGCAAGGTGCTGGGCAAGATCACCCTGTTTGGTGCCATCTACCTGTCCATCATCGCCATCGCCCCCATCGTGACCCAGAACCTCATCGGGGTGCGTAACCTGGCCATCGGTGGTACCTCCATCATCATCGTGGTCAGCGTGGCGCTGGAAACCATGAAGGCCCTGGAGGCCCAGATGCTCATGCGGCACTATAAGGGCTTCCTGGAGTAAGGAGGGAAACAGGCATGAAGCTGATCCTGTTAGGGCCTCCGGGCGCCGGTAAGGGCACCCAGGCCGAAATCCTCTCCCGCGACCTGAACATTCCCACCATTTCCACCGGCAACATTCTCCGGGCCACCGTCAAGGCCGGTACTCCTATCGGTCTGAAGGCCAAGAGCTATATGGACGCCGGCAAGCTGGTCCCCGACGAGGTCATCATCGGCATCATCCAGGAGCGCCTGGCCGAGGCCGACTGCGCGGGCGGCTTCATCCTGGACGGCGTGCCCCGCACCATCGCCCAGGCCGAGGCGCTGGAAGCCCACGGCATCCAGTTTGACCACGTCATCTCCCTGGAGATCTCCGACGAGGCCATTGTCAAGCGCATGGACGGCCGGCGCGTCTGCACCCAGTGCGGCACCCCCTTCCATGTGGAGTCCAAGCCCCCCAAGACCGCCGGCGTCTGCGACCTGTGCGGCGGCGAACTGGTGGAGCGGGACGACGACAAGCCTGAGACCGTCCGGGCCCGTCTGGTGGTCTACCACGACGAGACCGAGCCCCTGAAGCACTTCTATCAGGAGCGGGGCAAGCTCAATGTGGTGCCCGGCGATCTGGGCACCATCGAGGATACCACCCGGGCCATCAAGCAGGTCCTGGAGGCAGCCCCTTGAACATGATCTCCATCAAATCCGACCGTGAGATCGAGCTCATGCGCCGGGCCGGGGCCCTCACGTCCCAGGCCCGGGCGCTGGCCGGCTCCATGGTCAAGCCGGGGGTCTCCACACTGGAGATCGACCACGCGGTGCGGGATTTCATCCGCGCCCATGGCGCCGAGCCCTCCTTCCTCAACTACAGCGGCTACCCCGGCTCCGCCTGTATCTCCATCAACGAAGTGGTCATCCACGGCATTCCGGATCACCGGAAGCTGGTGGAGGGCGACATCGTCAGCGTGGATGTGGGCGCCTATCTGGACGGCTTCCACGGGGACTGCTGCGGCACCTTCGCCTGCGGCAGGATCTCCCCGGAGGCCCGGCGGCTCATCGACGTGACCCGCCAGAGCTTCTTCGAGGGCATCAAGATGGCCACCCCGGGCCACCGGGTGAGCGACATCTCCCACGCGGTGCAGCAGTATGTGGAGAAGCACGGCTACTCCGTGGTCCGCAGCTTTGTGGGCCACGGCGTGGGCGCCAAGCTCCACGAGCCGCCGGAGGTGCCCAACTTCGGGCCCGCCGGACACGGCGCCCGGCTGCTGCCCGGCATGGTGCTGGCCGTGGAGCCCATGGTCAACGCCGGCGGCTGGGAGGTCCGGGTCCTGAAGGACGGCTGGACCACCGTCACGGCGGACGGCTCCCTGGCCGCCCACTACGAAAACACCATCCTCATCACCGAGGGTGAGCCCGAGCTGCTCACGCCCCTGGGCGGAGATCTCTGATGCAGGCATGCAGAGGCTGGATCGTCCGCTCGGCGGCGGGCCGGGACAAGGGCACGCTGCTGTGCGTCCTGGGGCAGGAGGGGGAGTACCTCCTTCTGGCCGACGGGAAGCGCCGAAAGGCGGCCGCACCCAAGCGGAAGAAAGCAGGACATGTGGACATGGTGTGCCGGGGCGACTTCCGGCATCCGGTCATCCGGAAGCTGGAGGACGGCCTCGCGGTGTCCGACAGTGAGCTCAGGAGGGCCCTGGGGGCCTTCCGCCACCAAGGAGGGAACTAGGCTTGGCAAAAAGCGATATGATCGAGCTGGAGGGGATCGTCACCGAATCCCTGCCCAACACGACCTTCCATGTGGACATCGGGAATGGGCACATCATCCTGGCCCATATCTCCGGCAAGCTCCGCATGAACTTCATCCGGATCCTCCCCGGCGACAAGGTCACGGTGCAGATGTCTCCGTATGACCTGACCCGGGGCCGGATCACCTGGAGAAGCAAGTAAAACGGATAATATCAACGACCGAATCGCCGCGGACCATGCTCCGGCGGGGCCTTGCCTCCGCCGGGGGACCCAAACGGGAGAGACTCCCGTTTGGGAGAGGAGGAGCGGCGGAGCAGAGCGAGCCCTGTCCGTAGGGCGGGGCGAACGCCGCGCAGCCCGCGACGACGAGGGGCCATCAGGCATTCATAGGAGGTTGTAACAATGAAAGTCAGACCGTCCGTGAAGCCCATGTGCGAGAAGTGCAAGATCATCAAGCGCAAGGGCAAAGTCATGGTTATTTGCGAAAACCCCAAGCACAAGCAGAGACAAGGTTAAAGGAGGCGCTGAAGAAATATGGCACGTATTGCCGGTATTGACCTGCCGAAGGATAAGAGAGTGGAGATCGGCCTCACTTACATCTTCGGCATTGGGCGCACCAGCGCCAACAAGATCCTCAAGGAGGCCGGGATCAACCCCGACACCCGCGTGAAGGATCTCACCGAGGACGACGAGGCCAAGCTGCGCGAGGTCATCGCCAACGGCTACACCGTGGAGGGCGACCTCCGCCGGGACGTGGCGATGGACATCAAGCGTCTGACCGAGATCGGCTGCTACCGGGGCATGCGGCACCGCAAGGGCCTGCCTGTCCGCGGCCAGCGCAGCAAGACCAACGCCCGTACCCGCAAGGGTCCCAAGCGTACCGTCGCCAATAAGAAGAAGTAAGGAGGGAAGATACACATGGCTACTGCTGCTAAGAACGGCAAGAAAGTGGTGCGTAAGCGCCGCGAGCGTAAGAATATCGAGAAGGGCCAGGTGCACATCCGCTCCTCCTTCAACAACACCATGGTCACCGTGACCGACATGGGCGGCAACGCCCTGAGCTGGGCCTCCTCCGGCGGCCTTGGCTTCCGCGGTTCCCGTAAGTCCACCCCCTTCGCCGCTCAGACCGCCGCCGAGACCGCCGCCAAGGCGGCCATGGAGCACGGCCTGAAGACCGTGGAGGTGTACGTGAAGGGCCCCGGCGCCGGCCGTGAGGCCGCCATCCGCGCCCTGCAGGCCGTGGGCCTGGAGGTCACCCTGATCAAGGACGTGACCCCCGTCCCCCACAACGGCTGCCGTCCGCCCAAGCGCCGCCGCGTCTGAGCAAAAGGAGGAAGATCGTATATGGCTAAGAATATGCAACCCGTGGCCAAGCGCTGCAAGGCGCTGAACATCTCCCCGGCGGCCATGGGATACGCCAAGAAGACCACCATCCGCAACCCCAAGGCCAACGTCCGCAAGAAGCAGTCCGAGTACGCCATGCAGCTGGCCGAGAAGCAGAAGGTGAAGTTCGTCTACGGCATCATGGAGAAGCAGTTCCGGATGTACTATGACCGGGCCGCCAAGGCCGAGGGCAAGACCGGCGAGAACCTGCTGGTCCTGGTGGAGCGCCGCCTGGACAACGTGGTGTACCGCCTGGGCTTCGCCATGACCCGCCGTGAGGCCCGTCAGCTGGTCAACCACGGTCACTTCACCGTCAACGGCAAGCGGGTGAACATCCCCTCTTACCTGGTGAGCGTGGGCGACGTCATCGAGGTGGCGGAGAAGAGCCGCTCCTCCGTGAAGTTCAAGCGCCTCACCGGCGAGGACGCCGTGATGGTCACGCTGCCCCAGTGGCTGGAGCGGGAGAAGAACACCCTGCGCGGCACCGTTACCAAGATGCCCGCCCGGGAGGACATCGACCTGCCCATCGAGGAGCACCTGATCGTCGAGCTGTATTCTAAGTAATCGATTTGATACCCTCGACTGTGGGAGAGCGGGGGCATCGCCCCCGCGCCCCAATGAACCTAACGACGATACGGCGGAGCGGTCTCGTTTCGCCGCCGCAACAAGGAGGGTAACTGTTTCATGGTAGAAATCGAAAAGCCGCGCATCGAATGCGTGGAAAATCCTGGCGACGGCTCCTACGGCAAGTATGTGGTGGAGCCGCTGGAGCGCGGCTACGGCACCACTCTGGGGAATTCCCTGCGCCGGATCCTGCTGTCCTCTCTGCCTGGCACCGCGGTGACCTCCATCAAGATCGCCGGCGTCCAGCACGAGTTCTGCACCATCCCCGGCGTCAAGGAAGATGTGACTGAGATCGTCCTCAACGTGAAGGGCATCATTGCCAAGCTCCACTGCGAGGGTGTGAAGACCGTCTATATCGAGGCCAGCGGCGAGTGCGAGATCACCGCCGGGGACATCAAGGCCGACGGCGAGGTGGAAATCCTCAATCCGGACCACCACATCGCCACCCTGGGTCCCGACGCCTCCCTCAACATGGAGCTGACCCTGTCCCACGGCCGGGGCTATGTCCCCGCCGACCGGAACAAGCCGGCCCAGACGGTCATCGGTCTCATCCCGGTGGATTCGATCTACACGCCTGTGAAGAAGGTGAACTACACGGTGGAGAACACCCGTGTGGGCGACCTCACCGACTTCGACAAGCTGACCCTGGAGGTGTGGACCAACGGCACCATCACCGCCCGGGACGCGGTGAGTCTGGGCGCCCGGATCCTGGTGGACCACTTCATGCTCTTCACCGATCTCTCTGAGACCATGGGCAACAAGTCCACGGTGGTGGAGAAGGCGGAGGCCCAGCGGGACAAGGTCCTGGAGCTGACCATCGAGGAGCTGGACCTGTCGGTCCGGTCCTTCAACTGCCTCAAGCGCGCCAACATCAACACGGTGGAGGACCTCATCTCCAAGACCGAGGACGAGATGATGAAGGTGCGCAACCTGGGCCGCAAGAGCCTGGAGGAGGTCATCAACAAGCTGGCCATGATGGGCCTGTCCCTGGCCAGCGACGACAGCAGCAATTAAGGCTGTGCCGGAGGGCGGTCCGGGGGGCATGTAACGTCCCCTCCCGGACCCGGGGCATTGTCCCGGTCCCACGTCCTCCCGAGGGCAAGCGCCCTCAGGACGAATTTACAGAGAAGGGCGTTCGCTGTGCGAAACGCCGATTGAGGAGTGTATCACAATGTCCGGATATCGTAAGCTTGGTAAGCGTTCTGACCAGCGTAAGGCTATGCTCCGCGCCATGGTGACCTATCTGCTGGAGAACGGCCAGATCAAGACCACCTACGCCCGCGCCAAGGAAGTGGCCCCCGTGGCCGAGAAGATGATCACCCTGGCCAAGCACAATAACCTGGCCACCTATCGTCAGGCTCTGGCCTTTATCACCAAGGAGGATGTGGCCAAGAAGCTCTTTGACGAGATCGGTCCCAAGTACGCCTCCCGCAACGGCGGCTACACCCGTGTGGTGAAGATCGGTCCCCGTCGGGGCGATGCCGCCGAGATGGCCATCGTGCAGCTGGTGTGATCGCGCTGATCCGCCGCTGAATGAGAAAAGCCCCTTACGTATCCCTGGTGCACCGGGGATACGTAAGGGGCTTTCTTCCGTGTGTTTCCGCCGCCGTCCCTCCCCGCCGGGGAGGAGAAAGGAGGGTCCGCCATGACCTATCTGGCCACCTTTTCCTCACAATTTGACAGCATTCTGGCCAGCCGGGTCCTCCGCAGCGCCGGCGCCGTCACCACCCAGCTCATGCCGGTGCCCCGGGAGCTCTCCACCACCTGCGGCACCTGCGTCCAGTTCGACTGGGACGGAACGCCCCCGACGGTGGACCGGGCGGAACACCTCTACCGCCGGACAGGCTCGGCCTGGGAGCTGCTCCGGTAGGGGCTCGTCCGGCTTGACAAGACAGGCGGAAAGGCGCAGAATAGGGGCAAAGTGCCCCTCTTTGAGGTCCGCGCACAGACCAAACTACAGAAATTGGGAGGAAGTATGATGAAAAAGCTTACCCGCACCCGGATCCTGTCACTGGTCGTGGTCGCCGGACTGCTCTGCGGAACAGCCTTCGCCGCCAGTGCCGTCACCACCAGGGTGATCGAGGCCAACTACATGGGCATCCGCATCGTGGTGGACGGTAAGGAGATCACCCCCACCGATGCCAACGGCAACGTGGTGGAGCCCTTTGCCAGCAACGGCACCACCTACCTGCCCGTCCGCGCCATCGGCGAGGCCCTGGGCAAGGAGGTCACCTGGGACGGCGATACCGCCACCGTCTACGTGGGCCAGGTCCCCGGTCAGGCCGACAGCTGGATGAAGCCCTATGAGGTCAACAAGTGGAGCACCATTTACGACGGCAGCGACCCCAAGGCCTTCATGACCGTGTCCGGGAAGGACATCACCGAAGGAGTCCTGCTCCAGGACATGAGCGGAGTGTCCGCCACCGCGTCCTACGCCCTCTGGAACACCGATCTGAAGTACAGCGCCATGACCTTCACGGTGGGCCATGTGGACGGTTCGTCCGACGACGACGCCACCCTGGAGGTCTATCTGGACGGCGAGCTGAGCGCCAGCTATGACCTCAAGTGGGATGGGGCGCCCCAGACCATCGAGCTGCCCCTGGATCGCGCCGCCAGCGTGAAGTTCCTGCTGGTGAAGTCCCCCGACTGGCACTCCGCAGGCGGCGTACGGTTTCTACGATATCTCCTTCTCCTGATGGGGAAGAAAATGCCGGGCGGCAGGTCGCAGACCTGCCGCCCGGCTCTTTTTTCCACAATTTCAGAGGTCCTTGTGGAAAAAGATGCGTTTGGAGATAAGGTAGGAGGGGAGGAGCGCCAGCAGGCCCGCCGCCGGCAGCACAAAGAGGGGAAGGGTGAGCTCGGAGAGGGGAATGCCCATCTCCTTGAGACCGGTGAGGCCGCCGAAGATGACGCCCACCCCCACGCCCAGGGCCATGATCAGGTAGAGCCGCCCCTTCTGGGAGCCGAACTTGAAGAGGAGGGGGAGGAGGACGGCGTTCATAAAACAGCCGTAGGCGGCGGGCAGGAGGCCGCTGAGGAGGAGGTCCGTCCGCGCCTGGCCCTGTACGCCGGTGAAGAGGGCCACGATCAGCTGGAGGAGGAGGGAGAAGACCAGAGAGCCCAGGCAGATGAGGATGGTGAAGAGGTACCGGGCCTTCACCACCCCGGCCCGGCCGGAGGGCAGGGCGGCGGCGTACTTGTCCCAGCGGGCCTGCTCGTCGTAGGCGAAGAGGTTCACCGGGATCATGATGCACATCACCGACACATAGGTGACGAAGAAGGAGATGTCGTAGATGCCGAAGGCGGTGAGGGCGGCAAAGACGGCCGCCACCACCACATAGCTTTTGAACATGCTCACCGAGAGATAGAGGTCTTTTTTCACCAGGCCCGTCATGCCTCGTCCCCCCTTACCGTAAATACCATGATATCCTCCAGAGTCACCGGGTCCACCGTCAGCTCCGGGTACCGCCGCCGGAAGGCCTGCCGGTCCCTCACCAGAGCCTCGCAGCCGAACTGGCCCACCCGGACGCCCTCCAGCAGGGCGGGGTCCACCGCCGCCAGGTCGGCCCGGGCGCACACCAGCCGCCCGTAGCTGTCCAGCAGCTCGTCCTTGGCCCCCCGGAGGACCGCCCTGCCCTTGTGGAGGTAGGTCACATAGTCCGCCGCCTTCTCCAGGTCGCTGGTGATGTGGCTGGAGAGGAGGATGCCGTGGTCCTCATCCTGGATGAAGGCGAGGAACTCGTCCAGCAGCTCGCTGCGGACCACCGGGTCCAGCCCGGCGGTGGCCTCGTCCAGGACGAGGAGCCGGGGGTGGTGGGCCAGGGCGGAGGCGATGGAGAGCTTCATCTTCATGCCCTTGGAGAACTCCTTGATCTTCTTGTTCCGGGGCAGCCCGAACCGGTCCAGGTAGGCGTCAAAGAGGGGGGCGTCCCAGTTCCGGTAGCTCCCGGAGAGGATCTTCCCCACCTGGGGGGCCTTCAGGGGATCGTGGAAGGCGCACTCGTCCAGCACCACGCCGATGTCCTCACGGCAGGCGGGGTCGCTCCAGTCCACGGTCCGGCCCAGCACCTTGACCGTGCCGCCGTTGGGGCGGATGAGGCCCAGGATGGCCTTGAGGGTGGTGGTCTTGCCGGCGCCGTTCTCCCCGATAAGGCCCAGGATGGTGCCGCCGGGCAGCGCCAGGTCCACGTGGTCGAGGCAAAAGTCGCCGTAGTCCTTGCACAGGCCCTGTACTTCTATGAGATCTGCCATATCACTCGTCTCCATAAAGAATGTTCAGCGCCCCGGTGAGCTCGGCCAGGGTGATGCCGCCGCCCTTGGCGATGTCCACCGCCTGGGAGAGGTGCTCCTCCACCCGGCGGAGACAGTCCTCCCGGACCAGCTCCAGATCCCTGAGCGCCACAAAGCAGCCCTTGCCGGGGACGGTGGTGAGGAAGCCCTCCCGCTCCAGCTCCTCGTAGGCCCGCTTGGTGGTGATCACCGAGATGCGCAGTTCCTTGGCCAGCAGCCGCATGGAGGGGAGGGCCTCCCCCTCCTTCAGCTCTCCCCGCAGAATGAGGCCCTTCATCTGCTGGGTGATCTGCTCGTAGATGGGCACGCCGGCGCTGTTGCTGATGATGATGTCCATGGTTCACCTCGAGATGGTATACTGTATATATCCAGCATATACAGTATAGACACAGTGCCGCCCCTTTGTCAAGGGGGGAAAACAAAAAAACTGCCGGACCTTGCGGTCCGGCAGTTTTGGCTGCAAAGGGGAATGGCTTACTTGTGGTCCACGCCGTACATATAGGTGATGAGGTCCACCACCTTGTTGGAGTAACCCCACTCGTTGTCGTACCAGGACACGACCTTCACGAAGGTATCGGTGAGGGCGATGCCGGCCTTGGCGTCGAAGATGGAGGTGTGGGGATCGCTGATGAAGTCGGAGGAGACCACGTCCTCGTCGGTGTAGCCCAGCACGCCGGAGAGCTCACCCTCGGAGGCCTCCTTCATGGCGGCGCAGATCTCGTCGTACTTGGCGGGCTTGGCCAGGTTGACGGTCAGGTCGACCACGGAGACGTCCAGAGTGGGGACACGCATGGACATGCCGGTCAGCTTGCCGTTGAGCTCGGGGATGACCTTGCCCACGGCCTTGGCGGCGCCGGTGGAGGAGGGGATGATGTTGTAGGTAGCCGCACGGCCGCCGCGCCAGTCCTTCTTGGAGGGGCCGTCAACGGTCTTCTGGGTGGCGGTGACGGAGTGGACGGTGGTCATCAGGCCGTCGGTGATGCCGAACTTGTCGTGCAGGACCTTGGCGATGGGGGCCAGGCAGTTGGTGGTGCAGGAGGCGTTGGACACGAAGGTCATGTCGGGGGTGTACTTATCCAGGTTGACGCCGCAGACGAACATGGGGGTGTCGTCCTTGGAGGGGGCGGACATGACGACCTTCTTGGCGCCGGCGTCGATGTGGCCCTGAGCCTTCTCCTTGGTCAGGAACAGGCCGGTGGACTCCACCACGTACTCAGCGCCGATCTCGCCCCAGGGGATCTCGGAGGGGTTCATCTTGGCGTAGACCATCACCTTGTGGCCGTTGACGGTGATGGAGCTGTCGTCATACTCGATGGTGCCGTCGAACTTGCCGTGGATGGTGTCGTAACGGAGCATATAGGCCATATAGTCGGGGGTCATGCCGGGGTCGTTGATGCCCACGAACTCCACGTCGGGACGGGTCAGGCCGGCGCGGAACACCAGGCGGCCGATTCTGCCGAAGCCATTGATACCGATTTTGATGCTCATAGCTGCATTCTCTCCTTTAATTGATCGATGGGTCCCTCTTTACGGGCCCCATTATAATGCACTTTCACAATTTTATCAAGAGGTATTCTAAAGAAATTTCTTTGACTTTCGTTTGTAAGAAATGACGGAAAAGATTTTTGACAAAATCCGACAATTGCCTTGTGGTGGGCACCAGGATTTGGTACACTTAAAAAAACGTACCTTTGCCGCCGGCGGCGCAGACTAAAGCAGACGGGCGCTGCGCAGGGCGGGAAAAGGGGCCGGGCAGACATCCGGCGAGGAGGATGGGCACATTGAGGGAAGAAGATCGGGATCTGGGACTTTTTGACGGCTTTCCGGAGCCGGTGCTGCTGCTGCGGGAGGACAGGGTGGCCTACCGCAACCAGGCGGCGGCGGACCGCTTTCCCGGGCTGCGGCCGGGGGACGAGGTGCCCGGAGGCCTGAAGGCTCTGCTGGGGGAGGCCTGTCCTCCGGCGGCGGCGGCCGGTGAGGTGGACGGCTGGCCCTGCACCGCCTCCCTCCAGGCGATGGGCGGCGGCGCCCTGGTGGTGCTGCGGTCCCGGGCGGGGCGCGACGGTCAGCCCGGGCTGGAGCGGCTGTCCCAGCAGCTCCGGCGGGAGACCGCCACCCTGGCGGCGGCCCTCCAGCGGCTGGACCCCACCGAGGGGGAGCCCGACGGGGAGCGGGCCAAACGCTATCTGGCGGCGGCCAACCAGGGCCTCTACCGGATCATTCGGCTGGCCGACCATCTGGGTCTGGCCGGCGGGGAGACGGAGGCGTGGCAGCCCCAGGGTATGGATCTGGCGGGGCTGTGCCGGGAGACGGCGGAGGAGGTGGAGGGGCTGTGCCGCATGGGCGGCTACTGCTTCACCTGGGAGCTGGAGACCGCCGGTCTCCTCACCGTGGGCGACGACCGGCTACTGCAGCGGATGCTGCTGTGCATGCTCTCCAACGCCATGAAGGCGGCGGGCAAAAAGGGCCGGCTGGGCCTGAAGCTGGCGGTCCGGCGGGACCGGGCGGTGATCACCGTCTGGGACAGCGGCCGGCCGCTGGAGGAGAAGGACCTGGGGCGCATCTTCGGCGGGGACCGGGCGCCCTCCCTGGACGGGCAGCAGGGCCTGGGCCTGGGGCTGGAGGTGGTCCGGCGGGTGGCCGCCCTCCACGGCGGCGCCGTGCTGGCGGAGAGCCGGGAGGGCGTGACCCGGTGTGTGGTCTCCCTGCCCATCCGCAAGCCGGAGGAGGGGGAGCCCCTCCGCACCCCCAGGGTGGACTACAGCGGCGGCTTCCTGCCGTCGCTGGTGGAGCTCTCCGACGTGCTGCCGCCGGAGATCTACAACTGCGAGGATCTGGAATAAAACAGTCAGACGGGCGGGGCTGGTCCCCGCCCGTCTGCGTTTGCGGCGGCGCTGCGGCAGACGGCCGGTGGTTCCCAGCCCCCGGGCACCGGCGGTGTTACGTCGTCGGGGCAAAGTCCGCACCGCTCACCCCGGCCTGACGGCCAGGTCTCACTCCGCTCCCTTGCCCCTCCTCTCCCAAATGGATCCGCTTCGCTGGGCTCCATTTGGGTCCCTATTTTCCCTGTGCTTGTTCGTTTTAAGGGGAGGATTGTCAAGACGGGTACCCAACACGAGCCCAACGGAGTGGGGCGTGTTGGGAGGAGGAGACACAAGGGAGCGGAACGACTTTTCGCCTTTTGGCGGAAAGAGAGGGGAGCGGACTTTGGGGCGACGACAATCCCCCTCCTTGACTGACTCTTTCGCCCCTTTCTGGTCATTCAGAAAGGGGCCCGCCGGAGGCCGTTCCCCATCGGAGATGGCGGCAGAACGATTTTCTTCTAAACAAAAGTAATTTCTGTTTGCGGTGTTGTCCACCCTGCCGGGGGCATTCCTTTCTGCTTGTGCAGAAAGGAACCAAAGACACACCAGAGAGGGGGGATTCCGATTTCCCCCCTCTCTGGACTCTCCCCTTTGAAACGGCCAAACACAGGGGGGAGCTGCGGCTCCCCCCTATTGGATGTACCCCCCAAGTCTTCTACTGCCAGTCTGCTTGCGTCCCGGGCTTACTCCGTAACGCCCGGGATGCCCGGAGGGTAGGAGGACCGCCGGGAGAGACGAATGGAAAACGGGAGCGGACTGACTGTCCGCTCCCGTTATTCGCTGCACGCTGGTTCCTCTTCCTTGGCTTTCCTTTTCTTGGATCTGGATGCGATGTAGAGGGCCTCCGTGGCCAGCTGAGCGTGCATCAGCCGCTCCGACGCCAGACCGTAGTTCTGCTTTCCCATGTCCTCCAGGGCGTCCGTGATGGCGTTGAACAGGGTGGTATAGAGCTTTTTGTAATTGACCATGTCACCATCTCCCTTTGCGATATATCCAATAAAGAGTGTATACTCCTCGTGGGAAATTGTCAATCAGAATTGTTGCCTATAGTATGTATATACTGAAATAAGGTGATAATTCTGAAACGACTGAGATTAAAATTGGATCGCTATTTGGAAGAACGCCAAATGACGCGCTATGTGCTGGCCCAAAAGGCGGGGATCAAATATCAGACCATAGATGGATATTATAAGAACAGCGTTTTGCGCTACGATGCGGAAAATCTCTCCAAGATCATCACCGCCCTGGACTGCGGGGTGGAGGACCTCTTTGAGATCGTGGAGGAAGACGACCCGTAAAGACAAAAGCTCCCCCGCGCCGACGGCGCGGGGGAGCTTTTTGTGTGTTGGCTCAGTGCTTGAGGACCCGGACCCGGAGCACGCCGTCCACGGCGCGGATCTCGTCGGCCACGGCGTCGCCCACCCGCTGGCCCACGTCCACGATGGTGTAGGCGTAGTTGCCCTTGGACTTGTTGGTCATGTTCTCCACGTTCACGCTGTCCTTGGCCAGGGTGTTCATGATGGAGGCCAGCATGTTGGGGATGTTCCGGTGGATGATGCACAGCCGGGCCTCGCCGGACCAGTCCTGCTCCAGGGTGGGCAGGTTCACGGAGTTGCGGATGTTGCCCGTCTCCAGGTAGTCCCGGAGCTCCTGGGCCGCCATGACGGCGCAGTTCTCCTCGCTCTCGGGGGTGGAGGCGCCCAGGTGGGGGATGGCCACCACGTTCCTGGCGGCGGTGATGGTGTTGTCGGGGAAGTCGGTGACGTACCGGGCCACCTTGCCGCTCTCCAGGGCGGCGATCATGTCCTCGTCCACCACCAGGCCGCCCCGGGCCAGGTTGATGATGCGCACGCCGGTCTTCATCTGGTCGAAGGCGGTGGCGTTGAGCATGCCCTTGGTGTCGTTGGTCTGGGGGACGTGGATGGTGATGTAGTCGCAGTTTTTGTAGATGGCGGTGAGGTCGGTGACGTGGTGGACCATCCGGGACAGGGAGAGGGCGGCGTCCACGGAGAGGTAGGGATCGTAGCCGTAGACCTCCATGCCCAGCTTGGTGGCGATGTTGGCCACCTGGACGCCGATGGCGCCCAGGCCGATGACGCCCAGGCTCTTGCCGGCGATCTCCGGGCCCACGAACTGGCTCTTGCCCTTCTCCACCACCTTGGCCACGTCCTCGCCGGCGGCCAGCTGGGCCCTGGTCCAGGCCACGCCGCCCACGATGTCACGGGAGGAGAGCATCAGGGCGCAGATGACCAGCTCCTTCACGGCGTTGGCGTTGGCGCCGGGGGTGTTGAAGACCACGATGCCCGCCTCGGAGCAGCGGTCGATGGGGATGTTGTTGGTGCCGGCCCCCGCCCGGGCGATGGCCCGCAGGGCCTCGGGGAAGGCGTACTCGTGCATGTCCGCCGAGCGGACCAGGATGCCGTCCTCGTTCTCGGCGTGGTCGGAGACGGTGAACCGGCCCGGGTCCAGAACGGCCAGACCGGTGGGAGAGATCTTGTTCATGGTTTTGATGCGAAACATGGTGGATTCCCTCCAATATTCAGTATTTGGAGCGGTCAGGAGACCGCTTCAGTTGTTCTTGTCAAAGGCTTTGATGAAGTCACACAATTTTTCCACGCCCTCCACAGGCATGGCGTTGTAGATAGAGGCCCGCATGCCGCCCACGTTGCGGTGGCCCTTCAGGTTGGTGAAGCCGGCGGCGGTGGCCTCGGCGACGAACTTGGCGTCCAGCTCCTCGCTCTCGGAGCGGAAGGTCACGTTCATGTCGGAGCGGGAGCCCGCCTCAGCGGCGCAGGTGAAGAGCTTGGAGCTGTCGATGACGTCGTAGAGCATCTGGGCCTTGCCGTGCTTGATGGCCTCCATGCCTTCCACGCCGCCCTGCTCCTCCAGCCAGTCCAGCACCAGCCCCAGCATGTAGATGCACCAGCAGGGCGGGGTGTTGTACATGGAGTCCTTCTCGATCATGATCTGATAGCCCAGCATCTTGGGGGTGTAGGGCAGCTCATGGCCGGCCAGGTCCTCCCGGACGATGGCCACGGTGAGACCGGCGGGAGCCATGTTCTTCTGGGCGCCGGCGAAGATGACGCCGTACCTGCTCACGTCCACCGGCCGGGAGAGGATGTCGGAGGACATATCGCACACCAGGGGCACGTCGCCGGTGTCGGGGACGTACTGCCACTCGGTGCCGTAGATGGTGTTGTTGGCGCAGTAGTAGAAGTAGGACGCCTCAGGGTCCAGCTTCAGCTGGTCCTGGGCGGGGATGTAGGTGTGGTTCCTGTCCTCACTGGAGGCGGCCAGGTTGATGGCGCCGTACTTCTTGGCCTCCTTGTAGGCCAGGTTGGAGAAGTTGCCGGTGACGGCGTAGTCGGCCTTGCCCGTCCTGCCGATGAGGTTCAAGGGCACGGCGGAGAACTGGGTGGAGGCGCCGCCCTGGAGGAAGAGGACCTTGTAGCCCTCGGGCACCTTCAGCAGCCGGCGGAACTTGGCCTGGGTGTCGTCAAAGATCTTCTGAAACACCTTTGAACGGTGGCTCATCTCCATGACTGACATACCGGAGCCCTGGTAGTTGGTGATCTCTGAGCCCGCCCGTTCCAGGACCTGGAGGGGGAGCATGGAGGGACCGGCGGAAAAGTTGTACACGCGGGTATTGCTCATGGTTGACAAGCCTCCTATTTCTGATTTGGGGCCGCCCCACGGGGGAGGGACCGCCCCGACCCAGCGCCGCGGCAGAGACCGCTTTACTGTGTTAAAGGGTATTATAACCACATGGCAGACAAATGTCAATGATGGAGGGACATAAAAAGTGCTTCCAGTTGGCCCCATCTTTGTATGATATGCGCTCATCCGGGGGAGCGGACCGCCGCCGGGGTGGAAAAAGCTGTTTCATCTGGCGGCGGGATGTGATAAAATAGAGGCAGCAAACTCCGCCGCCCGGCCCCGGGCCGGCGCGGAGCAACCAGGGCGGCCCGTCCGGGCCGACGAAAGGGGAGCGCTTATGGATCTGTTTGAGATCAGGGACATCCTGGACGCCACCGTGCTGTGCGGCGAGGAGCACCTGGACCGGGAGGTCCGGTCGGCCTGCGCCAGCGACTTCATGAGCGACGTGCTGGCCTATGTGAAGGACCAGGCCGTCCTGCTCACCGGCATGGTCAATCCCCAGGTGGTGCGCACCGCCGAGATGATGGACATGAAGTGCATCGTCTTTGTCCGGGGCAAGACCCCGGGAGAGGACATCCTGGACCTGGCCCGGGAGCGGGATATCGTGGTCATGCGTTCCGGGATGCGGATGTTCATCGCCTGCGGCCTGCTCTACAGCAGAGGACTGGCGGGGGAGTGACCATGGGAGACCTGAAGCTGAACTACACCGTGGACGGCGGCGACCTCATCCAGGCCGGTGAGGCCTCCAGCAAGATGAAAATGACCCTCAAGAAGCTGGGCCTGCCGCCGGAGGTCATCCGCCGTGCCTCCATCTGTATGTACGAGGGCGAGATCAACATGGTCATCCACGCCGACGGCGGCGAGGTGGAGGTGACCGTGGGGATGGACACCATCACCATCCGGCTCACCGACCACGGCCCCGGCATCCCCGACGTGGACCGGGCCATGGAGGAGGGCTTCTCTACTGCCGGAGACGTGGCCCGGGATCTGGGCTTCGGCGCCGGCATGGGCCTGCCCAACATGAAGCGCTGCTCCGACGACATGCAGATCGACACCCAGGTGGGGGTGGGCACCACCGTGACCATGCAGATCCACATCAACTGAAACACCGGGCGTCCGGCGTCAGGGCGCCCGCCGAAACGGGGTGATCCCAGATGATGAAACATTCCGTGATCCTGGAGTACAAGCGCTGCCGGGGCTGCACCACCTGCATCAAGAACTGCCCCACCGAGGCCATCCGGGTCCGCAACGGCAAGGCCACCATCCTCAATGAGCGGTGCATCGACTGCGGCAAGTGCATACAGGTCTGCCCCCACAAGGCAATCAAGTCGGTGAGCGACAGTCTGGAGAAGCTGGAGAAGTACCAGTACCGGGTGGCCCTCCCCGACCCCGCTCTCTACGGCCAGTTCCAGCACCTGGACGACATCGACATCGTATTGAACGGCCTTCTGAAGATCGGTTTCCAGAAGGTCTTTGAGACGGCACGGGCGGCGGAGCTCCTCTCCGACTACGCCCGCCACGCCATCAGCAGCGGGGAGAACAAGGTCATGCCCCAGATCTCCTCCGCCTGCCCCACCATCCTGCGGCTCATCCGCACCCGCTTCCCCAAGCTCATCCCCAACGTGGCGGGGACCATCACGCCGGTGGAGCTGGCCGCCATCCTGGCCCGGCGGGAGGCCGAGCACGAGACCGGGCTCCCACCGGAGGAGATCGGCGTCTTTTCCATCGTGCCCTGCTCCTCCCAGGTGACGGCGGCCCACACCCCGGAGGGCCTGGAGAAGCCGGTGCTGGACGGGGCCTTCGCCATCCGGGATGTCTACCTGCGCCTCCTGGGGCCCATGCGGGACCTGGAGGAGGTGAAGCCCATGTGCTCGGCGGGCATCATGGGGGTGGGCTGGGCCTGCTGCGGCGGCGAGTCGGCCGCCCGGCTGGGCCAGAGCTACCTGGCGGTGGACGGCATCGAAAACTGCATCAACATGCTGGAGGAGATCGAGGACGGCCGCCTGCCCGAGGCCGACTTCATCGAACTGTGCGCCTGCACCCAGGGCTGTGTGGGGGGCTGCCTCACGGTGGAGAACCCCTACGGTGCCCGGATGCGCATCAAGAAGCTGATGAAGGGGCTGCCCGTCTCCCGGAGCCGGTACGACTTCCGGGGGAGCGACCGGGAGCTGGTCCGGGTGGACCGGGAGCTCCAGTACCTGCCCTCCTTCCAGCTGGACCAGGACCGGGGCGCAGCCCTGGAGAAGCTCCTGAAGATCGAGGAGCTGGAGCGGAGCCTCCCCGGCCTGGACTGCGGCTCCTGCGGCGCCCCCTCCTGCCACGCCCTGGCCGAGGACGTGGTCCAGGGCCGGGCCAGCATGGAGGACTGTATCTTCAAGGTCCGGGAGCGCATGCAGTACATGGCGGGCACCGGCGATGCCGACGAATACCTGCCCGCCCCCTTCCGCCAGCGGCGGACCCCAGGCAAGAAACCGGAAGGAGGTTCCCGGAATTGAACGTAAGAGAACTGGCCCATGTGATGGCCCTGACGGAATTCATTATGCCAGAACCCGAGCGGGAGGTCAGCGGCGGCTATGTGGGCGACCTGCTCAGCTGGGTCATGGGCCGTGCCCAGAACGGCAACGTGTGGCTGACCATCATGTCCAACCAGAACGTGGCCGCCGTGGCCCTGATGGCGGAGGTCTCCTGTGTGGTGCTCACCGAAGGGGTGAAGCCCGACGAGGCCCTGCGGCAGCGGGCCGAGCAGCAGAACATCAACATATTGGGGACGAAGCTGTCCACCTTTGACGCAGCCGCCGTGCTCAAGCAGCTCATGCGGTGAGGGCGGGAACAGGACCTGGGGAGGTGAGCACGCATCCGACTGTATTTTGACTTCCATTTCCACTCCTGCCTCTCCCCCTGCGGGGACGAGGCCATGACCCCCGCCGCCATTGCGGGCATGTGCAAGCTCTCCGGCCTGGATGTGGCCGCCCTCACCGACCACAATACCTGCGGCAACTGCCCCGCCTTCTGCGAGGCCGCCGAGGCCTACGGCCTGCTGGCCATCCCGGGTATGGAGCTGTGCACTCTGGAGGAGGTCCATGTGGTGTGCCTGCTCCCCGACCTGGACCGGGCCATGGCCTTCCAGGCGGAGGTCCACCGCCGGCTGGAGGGGCGGACCAACGACCCGGCCATCTTCGGCCGGCAGCTCCTCATGGATGTGGATGACAACGTGGTGGGGGAGGAGCCGGCCCTGCTGGCCGGCGCCACCAACATCGGGGTCTACGAGGCCGCCGCCCTGGCGGAGTCCTTCGGCGGGGTGGCCTACCCGGCCCACATCGACCGGGACAGCTTCTCCCTGCTCTCCAACCTGGGCCTGTGGGACCCGGCCATGGGCTTTCCCCTGGCGGAGGTCTCCCGGCGGTGTCCGCCGGACTTCGCCCGCACCCGCCGGGACCTGCGGGGGGTGGGAACGGTCACCGGCACCGACGCCCACTACCTCCACCAGATCGTCCAGGCCCAGCAGTGCATGGAGGTGCCCGCCCGGTCCAAGGAGGCGGTGCTGGCCTGGCTGCGCCGGGGCGGCAGATAGCACAGAATTTTACGGGGGGCGGTATGCCCCGAAAAAGTTTACTTTATCTAAGAAAACGGTTGAAGTGAACAGATTCACTGATTAGAATAGGATCACCGGTCCGGTTTGCCCCGACCGGTCCGACCATGGATGGGAAAAAAGGAGGAACGCGACTATGCCAAACGTAAAGACCGTTGTACCCTACAACGGCACCCCGGAGCAGGAGGCCCGGCTGCGCTCGGTGATCGCCGAGCACAAGGGACAGCCCGGCGCCACCATGCCGGTGCTCCAGGCCGCCCAGGAGATCTTCGGCTACCTGCCGGAGGAGGTCCAGATCATGGTGGCCGAGGGGCTGGACATCCCCCTCAGCGAGGTCTACGGAGTGGCCTCGTTCTACGCGCAATTCACCCTCAACCCCAAGGGCAAGTACCAGATCAGCCTGTGCCTGGGCACGGCCTGCTACGTCAAGGGCGCCTCCGACGTGCTGGAGGCGGTGCAGCAGCGGCTGGGCATCAAGCCCGGCTCCATCACCCCTGACGGGAAGTTCTCCCTGGACGCCTGCCGGTGCATCGGCGCCTGCGGCCTGGCCCCCGTCATGATGATCAACAACGACGTCTACGGCCGCCTGACCCCCGATCAGGTGGGGGCCATCCTGGACCGCTACGAGTAAATACGCCCGGTGACCGAGCCGGGCCGCCGTGAGGAGGCTGCGGGATGAAAGAGCTCTCTCTCCATATCCTGGACATCGCCCAGAACTCCATCGCCGCCGGGGCCAAGCATGTGGACCTGACGGTGGAGGAGGGGGAGGGGCTCCTCCGGATCACCGTGGCCGACGACGGCCGGGGCATGTCCCCGGAGTTCCTGGCCAGCGTCACCGACCCCTTCACCACCACCCGCACCACCCGGAAGGTGGGCCTGGGCCTGCCCCTCCTCCGCCTGGCGGCGGAGCAGACCGGCGGCGGGCTGCGGGTGGAGAGCCGGCTGGGGGTGGGCACCACCGTCACCGCCGCCTTCCGCGCCGACCACATCGACTGTCCCCCCCTGGGGGACACCGCCTCCACCGTCTCCCTCCTGGCCCAGGGCCTGCCCGAGGGCATGGAGCTCACCTACACCCGCAGGACGCCCCGGGGGGAGTTCCGCTTCGACACCGCGGAGATCCGGGCCGTGCTGGGCCCCGACGTCCCCCTCTCTGAGCCGGAGGTGGCCGAGTGGATGCGGGGGTACGTGGCGGAGGGGGAGGAGGGGCTGGCGTGAGCCGTCCCCATGACCAAGACCAACACGTTAGGGAGTGAAGATATGAAGAGCCTGGAAGAACTCAGAGCCATCCGAGAGAAGATGCAGAAGCAGATCGACATTCGTGAAAACAGCGCCGACGACATCCGGGTCGTGGTGGGCATGGCCACCTGCGGCATCGCCGCCGGGGCCCGGCCCGTCCTCACCGCCTTCCTGGAGGAGGTGGCCAAGCGGGAGCTGAAAAACGTCACCGTCACCCAGACCGGGTGCATCGGCGTCTGCCGCCTGGAGCCCATCGCCGAGGTCTATGTCCCCGGAGAGGAGAAGGTCACCTACGTGAAGCTGACGCCGGAGAAGGTGCCCCGCATCGTCGCCGAGCATCTGGTCAACCACAACCCCGTCACCGAGTACACCATCGGGGCGGCGGAATAAGGAGGAGGGGTAAGAGATGAACTTTGTCCGATCCCACATCCTGGTGTGCACCGGCACCGGCTGCTCCTCCTCCAACAGCCCCAAGATCATCGAGGCCTTCGAGCGGGAGCTGAAGGCCCAGGGCATGGACCAGGAGGCCCGGGTGGTCAAGACCGGCTGCTTCGGTCTGTGTGCCATGGGTCCTGTGGTCCTCATCTACCCTGAGGGTGCCTTTTACACCCACGTCACCCCCGACGACGTGCCCGAGATCGTCTCCGAGCACATCGTCAAAGGCCGCATCGTTCAGCGGCTCCTCCACAAGGAGGGGGAGAACGCCGAGAAGGTCACCAGCCTCTCCGACACCCGGTTCTACAAAAACCAGTACCGCATCGCCCTCCGGAACTGCGGCGTCATCAACCCGGAGAGCATCGACGAGTACATCGGCACCGGCGGCTACGAGGCCCTGGGCCGCGCCCTTACTGAGCAGACCCCTCAGCAGGTCATCGACGCCATTCTGGCCTCCGGCCTCCGTGGCCGGGGCGGAGCCGGCTTCCCCACCGGCCGCAAGTGGCAGATGACCCACGATGCCGTCAGTCCCGACGGTGTGAAGTTCGTCTGCTGCAACGCCGACGAGGGCGACCCCGGCGCCTTCATGGACCGGTCCGTGCTGGAGGGCGATCCCCACAGCGTCATCGAGGCCATGACCATCGCCGGCTACGCCATCGGCGCCCACCAGGGCTACATCTACGTCCGGGCCGAGTACCCCATCGCCGTCCACCGCCTTCAGGTGGCCATCGACCAGGCCCGGGAGTACGGCCTGCTGGGTAAGAACATCTTCGAGACCGGTTTCGACTTCGACCTGGAGCTGCGCCTGGGCGCGGGCGCCTTCGTCTGCGGCGAGGAGACCGCCCTCATGACCTCCATCGAGGGCAAGCGGGGCGAGCCCCATCCCCGCCCTCCCTTCCCCGCCAACAAGGGCCTCTTCCAGCGGCCCACCCTCCTCAACAACGTGGAGACCTACGCCAACATCACCTGGATTTTGAACAACGGCCCGGACAAGTTTGCCGCCATCGGCACCAAGGGCTCCACCGGCACCAAGGTCTTCGCCCTGGGCGGCAAGATCACCAACACCGGCCTTGTGGAGATCCCCATGGGCACCACCCTGCGCACCGTCATCGAGGACATCGGCGGCGGCTGCCCCAACGGCAAGAAGTTCAAGGCCGCCCAGACCGGCGGCCCCTCCGGCGGCTGTATCCCCGCCAGCCTCATCGACACCCCCATGGACTACGACTCCCTGGGCGCCATCGGCTCCATGATGGGCTCCGGCGGCCTCATCGTTATGGATGAGGACAACTGCATGGTGGACATCGCCAAGTTCTTCCTGGAGTTCATCATCGACGAGTCCTGCGGCAAGTGCTCCCCCTGCCGCATCGGCACCAAGCGGCTCTACGACCTGCTGACCAAGATCACCGAGGGCAACGGCACCCTGGAGGACATCACCACCATCGAGGAGCTGTGCGAGCACATCAAGCAGAGCGCCCTGTGCGGCCTGGGCCAGACCGCTCCCAACCCGGTGCTCTCCACCCTGCACCACTTCCGGGACGAGTACATCGCCCACGTGGTGGAGAAGCGCTGCCCCGCCGGCGTGTGCAAGAACCTGCTGCACTTCGTCATCGACCCCGGCAAGTGCAAGGGCTGCACCCTCTGCGCCAAGAACTGCCCCGCGGGCGCCATCATGGGCGCGGTGAAGGCCCCCCATGTCATCGACCCCAACAAGTGCATCAAGTGCGGCGCCTGTATGGACAACTGCCGGTTCGGCGCCATTTCCAAGCATTAAGGAGGGGAGCAGAAGATGGATAAGAAAATGGTGACTCTGAAGATCAACGACATCCCGGTTACCGTGCCGGAGGGGACCACCGTCCTGGAGGCCGCCCGGAACGCCGGCATCAAGATCCCCTCCCTGTGCTACCTCAAGGGCATCAACGAGATCGGCGCCTGCCGCATCTGCGTGGTGGAGGTCAAGGGCGCCAAGAGCCTGGTGGCCTCCTGTGTCTACCCGGTGAGCGAGGGCATGGAGGTCCAGACCAATACCGAGAAGGTCCGCCACTCCCGCCAGCTCACGTTGGAGCTCATCCTCTCCAACCACAGGATGGACTGCCTCACCTGCGCCCGGAACGCCCACTGCGAGCTCCGGGAGCTCTCCGCCGAGCTGGGCATCGACGCCGTCCGCTACGCCAACGACGAGCTGCTGCCCCGCATCGAGGATTCCGCCCCCCAT
>CALWYC010000018.1 GCA_944385655.1 uncultured Intestinimonas sp.
TCCACAGCATCCCTTACAGTGTAGCACACAGCCCTTGGAGAGGGGCTCTAATAACTACTACTCTATAATACAAGGAGATTTGACATGAGGATCTATCGGGAAGCCGACTACGACGCCATGAGCCGCCGGACGGCGGCCATCATCGCCGCCGAGGTGGTCCGGAAGCCGGACTGTGTGCTGGGCCTGGCCACCGGCTCCACGCCGGTGGGAGCCTACCGCCAGCTGGCCGCCTGGAACCGGGAGGGGCTGCTCAGCTTCCGGTCCGTCACCTCGGTGAACCTGGACGAGTACAAGGGCCTGGGGCCGGACCACGACCAGAGCTACCGCTACTTCATGGACCGCAACCTCTTTGACCATGTGGACATCCGCCGGGACCGCACCCACGTCCCCGACGGCCTGGCCGCCGACCCGGAGGCCGAGTGCCGCCGGTACGACGCCCTGGTGGCCGCCCTGGGGGGCACCGACCTCCAGCTCCTGGGCCTGGGCCACAACGGCCACATCGGCTTCAACGAGCCGGGGGAGGCCTTCGTCCGGGAGACCCACGTGGTGGATCTCACCGAGCGCACCATCGAGGCCAACGCCCGTTTCTTCGCCCACCGGGACGAGGTGCCCCGGCAGGCCCTTACCATGGGCATCGGCGCCATCATGGCCGCCAAGCGGGTGCTGGTGGCGGTCAGCGGCGCCGACAAGGCCGAGGCGGTCCGCCGGGCCTTCGCCGGGCCCATCACCCCGGCGGTGCCCGCCTCCATCCTCCAGCTCCACCCGGACGTGGTGCTGGTGGGGGACGCCGCCGCCCTCAGCGGCCTGGGAGAGGCGGCGATGCCGCTGTGAGGATCATCGGCGCCAGTGTCTTTGACGTGCAGGGCGGCTTCATCCGCCGGGACCTGTGTACCGACGGGGAGCTCATCTCCTTCCGCAGCGGGGACGATACGGTGGTGGAGGCCGACGGCTGCTGGCTCATCCCCGGCCTCACCGACCTCCACTTCCACGGCTGCCGGGGGGAGGATTTCAGCGACGGCTCCCCGGAGGGCCTGGCCGCCATGGCCGACTATGAGCTCTCCCGGGGCGTCACCCAGATCTGCCCGGCGGGCATGACCCTGGACCGGGAGGCCCTGCTGGCCATGTGCGCCAACGCCCGCCGCCACCGGGAGACGGCGAAGGGCGGCGCAGACCTGGTGGGGATCAACCTGGAGGGGCCTTTCCTCTCCCCGGAGAAGAAGGGGGCCCAGAACGGCGCCTGGCTCCGGGACCCGGACGTGGAGCTCTTCCGGGAACTGCAAAATGAGGCCAAGGGCCTCATCAAGCTGGTGTCGGTGGCGCCGGAGCGCCCCGGCGCCCTGGACTTCATCCAGCGGGTGGGGGAGCGGGTGTGCGTCTCCCTGGCCCACACCGCCGCCGACTATGAGACCGCTCTGGCCGCCTTTCAGGCCGGCGCCCGGCAGGTGACCCACCTCTACAACGCCATGCCGCCCTTCGCCCACCGGGCGCCGGGGGTGGTGGGTGCCGCCTTCGACACCCCGGAGTGCCGGGTGGAGCTCATCTGCGACGGCGTCCACGTCCACCCGTCGGTGGTCCGGGCCACCTTCCGCATGTTCGGGCCCGACCGGGTCATCCTGGTCAGCGACACCATGCGGGCGGCGGGCATGCCCGACGGGGACTACACTCTGGGCGGCCAGGCCGTCCGGGTGGACGGCCGCCGGGCCACCCTGGCCGACGGCACGCTGGCCGGCTCGTCCACCGACCTCATGGCCTGCATGGTGACGGCGGTGGAGATGGGCATCCCCCTCCACCAGGCGGTGAAGGCGGCGGCGGTCAACCCCGCCCGGGCCATCGGCATCTACAGCCGGGTGGGCTCCCTGGAGCCGGGCAAGCGGGCCAACCTGGTGCTGCTGGACCGGGACCTCCGGGTGCGCGGGGTGATCTTCCGGGGGAGAACGGTGGAGCCTGTCCGCTGAGGGCGGACAAATGGGACGGAAAATGTGCCTTGCCTCAGGAGGGGAAAAAGGGTACAATACAACTATCGACTGGGCTGAAGAGGGCCCGGATCACAGTCCGAGAGGGGCGGAGATTGATGAACATTCAGGAGTTAAAGCAGGCGCTGAACGCCGGCGCCTATGACGGGACCTTCCGAAAGCTGTACCCCGGCCGCTGGGAGGGCCAGCGGGAGCGGTATCTGCACATTGCGGACGCCTTTGCCGAGCACTTCAGCGCGGACCATACGGTGGAGCTCTACTCCGCCCCCGGCCGCAGCGAGATCGGCGGCAACCACACCGACCACCAGCGGGGCCGGGTCCTGGCGGCGGCCGTCACCCTGGACGCGGTGGCGGTGGCGGCCAGGAACGACCGCAACGTCATCCGCATCTACTCAGAGGGCCATGGCGAGGAGCGCATCAACCTGGAGAAGCTGGAGATCGTCCCCGAGGAGAAGGGGACCACCGCCGCCCTCATCCGGGGCATCGCCGCCCGGTTCTACGAGCTGGACCTGCGCTACGGCGGCTTCGACGCCTATGTGAGCTCCGACGTGCTCCCCGGCTCCGGCCTGTCCTCCTCCGCCGCCTATGAGGTGCTGGTGGGCACCATCCTCAGCGGCCTCTACAACGGCGGCCGGGTCACCCCCGTCCTCATCGCCAAGGTGGGCCAGTTCGCCGAGAACACCTACTTCGGCAAGCCCTGCGGCCTCATGGACCAGTGCGCCTCCGCCGTGGGCGACTTCTGCCTCATGGACTTCGCCGACCCCGGCGCGCCGGTGGTGGAGTCCATCCCCTGCGTCCCCGCCGACCACGGCTACGCCCTGTGCCTCGTCGACGCCGGCGGCAGCCACGCCAATCTCACCGACGAGTATGCCGCCATCCCCCAGGAGATGCGCTCGGTGGCCAAGCTGCTGGGCAAGAGCGTGCTGGGCGAGACCGACCCGGCGGAGTTCTACGCCCGGCTGGGCGAGCTCCGGGGGAAGGTGCCCGACCGGGCCCTCCTGCGGGCCATGCACTTCTACGGCGACAACCAGCGGGTGCTGGACCAGGCCGACGCCCTGCGGAAGGGGGACTTCGCCCGGTTCCTGTCCCTGGTCCGGGCGTCCGGCGTCTCCTCCATGGACCTTCTGCAGAACATCTACCCCTCCGGCGACCCCTCGGAGCGCAGCCTCTCCCTGGCCCTGGCCCTGTGCCGGCGGCTGCTGGAGAAGGACGGCGCCTGGCGGGTCCACGGCGGCGGCTTCGCCGGCACCGTCCAGGCCTTCGTGCCCATGGGACAGCTGGAGGACTTCCGGAAGGAGATGGAGGCCGTCTTCGGGCCGGGCACCTGCCACGACCTGTCGGTCCGTCCGGCGGGCGGCATCCAGGTGACGGCGGAGGGAGAGGCATGATCTCCTCCCGGCCCTTCGGCGCGGTGGACGGCGCTCCGGTGACCTGCTTCCGCCTGGAAAACGCCGCCGGAGCCTGGGCGGAGGTGCTGGACTACGGCTGCATCCTCCGGGCGGTGGCCGTCCCCGACCGGACCGGCGCCCTCCGGGACGTGTGCCTGGGCTTCGACACGGCGGAGGACTACCGGACGTACCATCAGGGCTACCTGGGCGCCCTGGTGGGGCGGTGCGCCAACCGCATCCGGGACGCCCGGTTCGCTCTGGACGGCCGGGAGTATGTGCTGGCGGCCAATGAGGGCTCCAACCACCTCCACGGCGGGGTCCGGGGCTTTGACCGGTATATCTGGGACCACAGCGTGGAGGGGGACACGGTGGTCTTTTCCCGCACCTCCCCCGACGGGGAGGAGGGCTATCCCGGCGCCCTGGCGGTCCGGGCAAGCTATACCCTCACGGAGGACAACGTCCTCCGGCTGGTGCTGGAGGGGGAGAGCGACGCCGACACGGCGGTCAGCCTCACCAGCCACGCCTACTGGAACCTGAACGGCCACGGCGCCGGCAGCGTGGGGAGCCATACCCTGAGCGTGGATGCCATCGCCTTCACCGAGCTGGGTGCGGACAACTGCCCCAACGGCACCATCGCCTCGGTGGTGGGCACCCCCTTCGACCTGCGGACGGCCCGGCCCCTGGAGGCGGGCTGGGACGCCGACCACCCCCAGATCCGGCAGGGGAGGGGCTACGACCACAACTGGGCCCTCCGGGGGACCGGACTGCGCCGGGCGGCGGTGCTCGCCGCCCCGGAGAGCGGCATCACCCTGACCCTCTCCACCACCCAGCCCGGGCTTCAGGTCTACACCGGCAACTTCCTGCCGGAGGCGGCGGGAAAGGAGGGCGTCCGGTACGCCCCCCGCTGCGGCGTGGCCCTGGAGGCCCAGGGCTTCCCCAACGCGGTGAACCAGCCCGTCTTTCCCTCCGCCGTGCTGCGGGCGGGGGAGCGGTACCGGCAGGAGATCGTCTTTGCCTTCGGGCATGACTGAGAGGAGAGGGGAGGTGTCCCGGTGAGCCTCTACAAGATCATGATCGTGGACGACGAGGCCGAGGTCCGCCAGGCCATTGCCAGGAAGATCGACTGGAAGGCGGTGGGCTTCGAGATCGTGGCCGACGCCGAGAACGGCCGGGATGCCCTGGAGAAGGCGGAGGCCCTGGAGCTGGACGTGGTCCTCACCGACATCAAGATGCCCTTCATGGACGGGCTGGAGCTGGGGGCGGAGCTCTCCCGGCGCAAGCCCAACCTGAAGCTCATCGTCTTTTCCGGCTTTGACGAGTTCGAGTACGCCAAGGAGGCCATCAAGCTCAACGTGGTGGAGTACGTCCTCAAGCCGGTGAACGCCGCCGAGCTCACCGCCATCCTGGACCGGGTGCGCAGGGCCCTGGACGCCGAGATCGAGCAGCGGCGGAACATCAGCCAGCTCACCCAGGCCTACCAGGAGAGCCTGCCCCTGCTGCGGGAGAAATTTCTCCAGGACCTCCTCCGGGGGCCCATGGACCCCCAGGTGCTGGAGGCCCAGGCGGAGCGGTTCGGCCTGGCCGTCCGGGCGGGGACCTATAAGGTGGCGGCGGTGTGCGGCATGGTCTCCGGCGCCGAGCGCCGGCCCGCCCTCAGCGCCGAGCTGGTGCCGGTGTCGGTGCAGCAGATGCTCAGCGACGCCCTCCGGGACCGCTGCAGGAGCGAGATCGTGGTGGGGGTGTCCTCCATCCTGGTGGCCACCGCCTGGGAGCGGGACCCGGTGGAGAGCCTCATGCGCATCCTGGGCGAGGTGTGTGCCGAGTGCGAGCGCATCCTGGGGGTCACCCTGACGGTGGGCATCGGCCGGCCCTGCCAGAAGCTGGAGGAGCTCTACCGCTCCTGCCGGGAGGCCCGGGCCGCCCTGGAGTACCGGGCGGTGGTGGGGCCCGGAAAGCCCATCTACATCCAGGATATGGAGCGGCTGGACCGGACCGCCCCCGAGGGGGACAGCCACCGGGAGCAGCAGCTCCTGTCGGTCATCAAGTTCGGCACCCGGGAGCAGATCGCCGCCATGGTGGACAAACTGCTCTCCGACGGCGAGGGGGAGTGGAGCGACCAGTCCCGGGCCCTGGGCATGTTGGGGACCCTGCTGTCCATCCTCCGGCGCTGCCGCCTGGGGGAGGAGGCCATGCTGGGCCCCCGGGGGGACTGGCTGCGGCTGCTGGCCGAGGACGCCCCGCTGGAGGAGCTCCGGGCCTGGCTGCTGTCGGTGTGCCTCAACATGAGCGGTTGCATGGACCAGCGCCGGGTCTCCACCGCCAAGCGGCTGGTGGAGGAGGCGGAGCGCTATATCCGGGAGAACTATCCGGACTCCGGGCTGTCGGTGGACCGGCTGTGCGACCACCTGCACATCAGCCAGTCCTATTTCTCCACCATCTTCAAGCAGGAGACGGGGCGGAGCTACGTCCAGTACCTCACCGATGTGCGCATGGAGCACGCGGTGGAGCTGCTGCGCACCACCGACGACAAGACCTATATGGTGGCGGAAAAGGTGGGCTATGACGAGCCCAACTATTTCAGCTACGTGTTCAAGCGGCGGTTCGGCGTGTCGCCGTCGCAGTTCCGCAAGTAGCCCGCCTTTTCGGCACCGCCGGAGGCGGGACGCGGGTCACCGCGCCCAAGCGTTTTGCCCTTTGGGCAAAACCTTGCCGCAGGCGGGATTCATTCCCGCCTCGGAGGTGCAGAAATGGGGACCCCCGGGAGCGGCGGAGCCGGTCCCGGGGCGGGCTATGACGAACCAAATTACTTTAGTTATGTGTTCAAGCGGCGGTTTGGCGTGTCGCCGTCGCAGTTCAGAAAGTGACGACCAGACGAGGGGCGGCCGCCCTGCTCGGCGGGAGGACCGCCGGCGTGGCGGCCGCCCCTTTTTGAAGGTCAGGATCGTGCGGGAAGGGAGGAGCACCCATGCGGGAAGTGATGGAGCGCCTGGGAGCGCGGTTTTCCAGAGGGAGCATCCGGTATGTGATGTTCGCCTCCTTCACCATCAGCGCCCTGGTGGCGGTGCTCCTCACCGGTATGACCCTGTACGCCCGGTTTTCCCGGCAGATGGACGAGGCCATCCAGGAGGAGAACCAGATCCTGGTGAGTCAGGTCAACCAGTCCCTGAGCACCTACCTCCGGGACATGATCCGCCTCTCCGACGCCCTCTATTATAACGTGGTCAAGAACACCGACCTGGAGCGGGAGGAGGTGGGGGAGGAGATCCGCCTCCTCTACGACACCTACAGCGACTACGTGGAGAACGTGGCCCTCTTTGCGGAGGACGGGACGCTGGTGGCCACCGCCCCGGCGGCCAAGGTGCGCGGGGATGCGGACGTGACGGGGATGCCCTGGTTCACCGTGGCCATGGAGCGGACCGAGAACCTTCACTTCGGCGTTCCCGCCATCCAGACCCTCTTCGAGGACGCCGGCGGCGGGTACAAGTGGGTGGTCTCCCTCTCCTGCGCCGTGGAGCTCACCGGCGGCAGCGACACCCAGCTGGGCGTCCTCCTCATCGACCTGAAGTACAGCGCCCTCACCGCCCTCTTCCAGAGCGTGAAGCTCTCCGGCAGCGGCTACGTCTATCTGGTGGACGGGACGGGCGCCCTCATCTACCACCCGGAGCGCCCCCTCATCGCCTCCGGGCGGGTCCGGGAGAACAACCTCCGGGCCGCCGCCCTCCCCGACGGCGTCTACACCGAGACCTGGGAGGGGAGCCGCCGGTCCGTCATCGTCCAGAGCGTGGGCTATACCGGCTGGAAGATGGTGGGGGTGGTGGAGCGGCCCGGCTTCACCATGGGCCTCCAGCAGACCCTGCCCTTCCTGGTGGTCATCTTCTGCGTCTATGTGGAGCTGCTCATCCTCATGAACGTCCTCCTCTCCCGGAAGCTCACCGAACCGCTCCGGCGGCTACGGGAGTCGGTGGCTGAGGTGGAGGAGGGGGCGGAGCGCCCCGCCATCTACATCGGCGGCACCGCCGAGACCCGGGCGCTGGGGGCGGCGGTCCAGCACATGGTGGATCGGCTGCGGCAGCTGGCCGACGACGTGGTCCGGGAGCACGAGGCCAAGCAGAAAAGCGAGCTCAACGCCCTCCAGGCCCAGATCAACCCCCACTTCCTCTACAACACCCTGGACATCATCGTCTGGATGATCGAAAACGGCCAGCCGGAGGACGCCATCCGGGTGGTCACCGCCCTGGCCCGGTTCTTCCGCCTGAGCCTGGCCAAGGGCCGGAACATCATCCCTGTCCGGGACGAGCTGGAGCACGTGCGCAACTACCTCCTCATCCAGGAGATGCGCTACAAGAACAAGTTCCGCTACCAGATCGACTGCCCGGAGGCGGCCGCCGATCTCACCACCATCAAGCTGGTGGTCCAGCCCATCGTGGAAAACGCCATCTACCACTCCATGGACTTCATGGACGGGGACGGGCTCATCGACATCCGGGCGGCCACCGACGGGAAGGACCTTACCATCACCATCGCCGACAACGGCCTGGGCATGCCCCCCGACGTGGTGGAGCGGCTGCTGACGGCGCCGCCTCCGCCGGGACCCCAGTCCAGAGGTAGGCGGGGCTCCGGCATCGGCCTGCGGAACGTCCAGGAGCGCATCCGGCTCTACTTCGGCCCGGCGTACGGCGTCACCATCCAGTCGGAGCCGGACGAGGGCACCGTGGTCACCCTGCGCCTGCCGGCGGTGCCCTACGGGGAAATGGAGGACACCTGATGAGCAAGAATGAGCGCCATATCTTTATCGGGGTGCTGCTGGTGCTGGCGGCGGCCCTGGCGGTGATGCTCCTCCAGGACACCCTGGCCGGACGTCCTCAGGAGATCCGGCGGGTGGCCGTGCTGCTGGACGGGGCGGACGAGTCTTACTGGCAGAGCTTCCGTCTGGGGGTGGACAAGGCCGCCCGGGAGCACAATGTGGACGTGCGCTACGTCTTCCGCTATGACGGCCCCGCCGGCGAGGCCCAGGCCCAGCAGCTGCGCCGGGAGTGGGAGGGAGAGCTGGACGGGGTGGTGCTGGTGCCGGTGGACGGCGCCGCCCTGGCCGAGGCCCTGAAGGAGGCCCCTGCCGGACTGGCGGTGACGGTGGTGGGCCCCGCCCTGCCCGGGGCGGAGGGGACATGCACCATCGCGGCCTCTCCCGAGGAGATGGGCCGGCAGCTGGCCGGCGCCGTGGCCGACAGCGGCGCGGCGGCCTGTACCGTGGTGCTCACCGGCCAGGAGGGGGAGACCGCCCTGCGCCGGTACCAGGGCCTGGAGGAGGGCCTCCGGGACCGGGACGTCGTCTGGAAGGCGGTGACGGTCTCCCAGACAGACGCCCTGCCGGAGCCGGACGGACAGCCCGTGGTGGCCCTGGAGCCCGGCATGACCGAGGCCCTGTGCGCCCTGGGCGGACCGGTCTACGGCGTGGGGACCTCCAACGGCATCCTGCGCGGGCTGGAGGAGGGGACGGTGGCCGCCCTGGTGATCCAGAGCGACTACGACGCCGGCTATCTGAGCCTCCTCAGCGTGCTGGAGACCCTGGAGGGCCGGCGGCCGGAGGACCAGACCCTGGACTGCTACACCGTCACCGCGGAGAATATGTTCACCGACCCCATGGACCAGATCCTGTTCCCCGTGGCGTAGGGGCAGAGAGGAGGGAGCGCCATGAAACGACGACTGTTGTCCCTGCTGCTGGGCGGGCTGCTGTGCCTGACCGCCTGCGCCCCCGGAGAGCGGGGCGGCGGCGAGACCATGCGGGTGGGCGTGGCGGTCTACAAGGGGACGGACACCTACATCACCAACATGACCCAGGCCATGGAGGAGTTTGCCCAGGCCTGGAGCGAGGAGCAGGGCAGGCGGGTCCAGATCACCATCTCCGACGCCCAGGAGAACCAGAACACCCAGAACGGGCAGATCGACCGCTTTCTCTCCCTGGGCTACGATGTGCTGTGCGTCAACCTGGTGGACCGGACCGACGCCGCCCGGGTCATCGGCAAGGCCCGGGAGGCCGACGTGCCGGTGGTCTTCTTCAACCGGGAGCCGGTCCAGGAGGACCTGGAGAGCTGGGAGAAGGTCTATTATGTGGGCTCCGACGCCCGGCAGTCGGCCCAGCTCCAGGCCCAGATCGTGCTGGAGCTGTGGGAGAGCGACCCCGCCGCCCTGGACAAAAACGGGGACGGCGTCCTCCAGTACGCCATGCTGGAGGGGGAGAGCCGCCACCAGGACGCCATGATCCGCACCGAGGTGTCGGTCCAGACCCTGCGGGAGGCGGGCGTCCCCCTGGAGCGGGTGGAGGGCGGCATCGCCAACTGGGAGCGCAGCCAGGCCGACGTCCTCACCGAGTCCTGGCTGCTGGAGCGGCCGGACATTGAGCTCATCCTCTGCAACAATGACGATATGGCCCTGGGGGCGGCCGACGCCGTGGAGCGGCTGGGCCTGGACCTGGGGAACATCGTGGGCATCGACGGCACCCCCCAGGGCCTGGAGGCGGTGGAGGAGGGGCGGCTGCTGGGCACCGTGGTCATGGACTACGCCGCCCACGGCCAGGCCATCTTCCGCCTGGCCCGGACCCTGGCCGCCGGGGAGACGCCGGACGGCATGGAAGAGCTGGAAGAAAACACCATACGCATCCCCATGTACATCTTCCGGGCAGAATCGGGCCCTTCGGCTTTTCCACCAAATTAAATTGAGTATTTTGCATAAAAGCGCCAAAGAAAATGGGGGGCAAAATAGATTATTTATAGGCTGAGGCGATTTTTGCTATAGCCTTTTCCGGGGTTTCATGGTATGATAGGCATGGTAAAGCTCCCAAAAGAGCTTCCAAACAAAAATCAAGGAGGATCTACCACATGAAATTGAAAAAACTGTCCGCGCTGCTCCTGGCCGGCGCCATGTGCCTGAGCATCGCCGCTTGCTCCGGCGGCACCAGCAGCACCCCCGCTCCCGCTGAGACCGGCACCACCGAGACCACCCCCGCTGAGAACGCCGCCAGCGACCTGAACGTGGCCGTCTTCTACTACAACTACTCCGACGTGTACATCTCCAGCGTCCGCAACAACATGGACACCATGCTGGGCGAGATGGGCATCACCCCCGATAACTACGACGGCGCTGGCAACCAGTCCCAGCAGACCGACCAGATCAACACCGCCATCGCCAACGGCGCCAACCTGCTGATCGTCAACATCGTGGAGACCTCCTCTCCCGACGCCGCTCAGAACGCTGTGGACGCCGCCAAGGCCGCCGGCATCCCCATCATCTTCTTCAACCGTGAGGTCGACAGCGCCGTGGTGAACAGCTACGAGAACTGCGCCTTCGTGGGCACCGACGCCCCCGAGGCCGGCCACATGCAGGGCAAGATGATCGGCGACTACCTGGTCGCCAACTTCGACGCCGTGGACCTCAACGGCGACGGCAAGATCTCCTACGTCATGTTCAAGGGCCAGGAGGGCAACGCCGAGGCCGAGTACCGCACCCAGTACGCGGTCGAGGACGCCGACGCCATCCTGACCGAGGCCGGCAAGGAGCCCCTCTCCTACTACGGCGGCGACGACGTGGCCACCAAGTACCTGGTGGACCAGAACGGCACCTGGTCCTCCGCCGCCGCTGTGGCCTACATGGACACCATCCTGGCTGAGTACTCCGAGGCCAACGGCAACATGATCGAGCTGGTCATCGCCAACAACGACGACATGGCCATGGGCGCCATCTCCTCCCTCCAGACCGCCGGCTACAACCTGGGCGACGGTGCTTGCGTCACCATCCCCGTCTTCGGCGTGGACGCCATCGACTCCGCCAAGCAGGCCATCGACGAGGGCAAGATGACCGGTACCGTCATGCAGGACGCCGCCGGCATGGCCAGCACCATCACCGCTCTGGTGGGCAACATCCAGAACGGCGGCGCGCTGATGGACGGCATCGACGAGGCTGCCGGCTATGTGGTGGACGGCGACGTGGCCAAGATCCGCGTGCCTTACGGCCTCTACACCGCCGAGTAATTCCCAGCGCGCTCGATCGGCCCCAGGAAACAAGAAAGACGAACGGGGCTGCCGGAGATCCGGCAGCCCCGTTTCTGCTCACCGCGGAGCGCCTGCTTGAGACGCCTCCTCCTCCCGGCCCGCCCGGAGGGGGGTGCGCTTGAAGCAGAAGCTCTGAGGAGAGAATCGGAAAAGGAGGAGGAAGCATATGGATCAGCCGGTACTGCTGGAAATGCGCGACATCAGCAAATCCTTCCCCGGCGTCAAGGCCCTGGACAACGTCCATCTGACGGTCCGGCCCGGCACCGTCCACGCCCTCATGGGGGAGAACGGCGCGGGCAAGTCCACCCTGATGAAGTGCCTCTTCGGCATCTACTCCAGGGACAGCGGCACCATCGTTCTGGATGGCAAGGAGGTCAACTTCAGAAGCTCCAAGGAGGCCCTGGAGAACGGCGTGGCCATGGTGCACCAGGAGCTCAACCAGGCTCTGACCCGCAGCGTCATGGACAACCTCTGGCTGGGCCGCTACCCCAAGGTGGGCGGCGTCATGGTCAGTGAGCGCATCATGGCCAAGCGGACCAAGGAGATCTTCGAGCAGCTGGAAGTGAACGTCAACCCCAAGACCATCATGTCCACCATGCCCGTCTCCCAGAGGCAGATGGTGGAGATCGCCAAGGCGGTGTCCTACGACTCCAAGATCATCGTCTTCGACGAGCCCACCTCGTCCCTCACCGAGACCGAGGTGGAGCACCTGTTCCGCATCATCAACATGCTCCGGGACAAGGGCTGCGGCATCATCTACATCTCCCACAAGATGGAGGAGATCCTCCGCATCAGCGACGATGTCACCATCATGCGGGACGGCACCTGGGTGGCCACCCGGCCGGCCAAGGAGCTCACCATGGATGAGATCATCAAGCTCATGGTGGGCCGCGAGCTCACCAACCGCTTCCCGCCCAAGACCAACGAGCCCGGCGACGTCATCCTGGATGTGGAGCACCTCTCCGGCAAGTATACCCGGCTCAAGGACGCCACCTTCCAGCTCCGGAAGGGCGAGATCCTGGGCATCGCCGGCCTGGACGGCTCCGGCCGCACCGAGGTGCTGGAGAACCTCTTCGGCGCCATGACCAAGGGCGGCGGCACCATCAAGCTCCACGGCAAGGAGATCAGGAACCGCTCTCCCCGGGAGTCCATCAAGAACGGTTTTGCCCTCCTCACCGAGGAGCGCCGGGCCACCGGCATCTTCGGCATCCGGGACATCAAGGAGAACACCGTCATCTCCAACCTGAAGAGCTACCTCCTGGGCGGCATCTGCCTGAGCGACAAAAAGATGCGGGAGGACACCGACTGGGCCATCAAGGCCATGCACATCAAGACCCCCAGCCAGTCCACTCAGATCCGGTCCCTCTCCGGCGGCAACCAGCAGAAGGTCATCATCGGCCGGTGGCTCCTCACCAAGCCGGAGGTGCTGCTGCTGGACGAGCCCACCCGCGGCATCGACGTGGGCGCCAAGTATGAGATCTACGAGCTCATCATCGACCTGGCCAACCAGGGCAAGGGAGTCATCATGGTCTCCTCCGAGATGCCGGAGCTGCTGGGCGTGTGTGACCGCATCCTGGTCATGTCCGGCGGCCAGCTGGCCGGCGAGGTAGACGCCAAGAACACCAGCCAGGAGGAGATCCTGACCCTGGCCGCCAAATATGTGTAAAGGGGAGGAACCGAGCAATGAGTAACCAGACCAAGACCCTGGAAAAGCAGGCTTGGGATGCCAAGCGGGTGGGGGACCTGATCCTCAACAACGCCCTCATCATCCTGATGCTGATCGCCGTCATCTATATCGCCATCTCCAACCAGAACTTCCTGACGTCCACCTCCATCATCAACATCATCTCCCAGACGGCCGCCTACCTGCCCGCCGCTCTGGGCATCGGCGGATGTATCGTCCTCACCGGTACCGACCTGAGCGCCGGCCGCATCGTGGGTCTGACCGCCTGTATCTCCGCCTCCCTGCTCCAGAGCACCGCCAACCTGGCCAACAAGATGTGGCCTGACATGGGCACCCTGCCCATCTGGGCCGTCATCCCCATCGCCATGGTCATCGGCGCCGCCTTCGGCGCTTTCAACGGCTTCTTTGTGGCCAAGTTCAAGCTCCACCCCTTCATCGTCACCCTGGGCACCCAGCTCATCGTGTACACCCTGCTGCTGCTCTATGTCCAGCAGGGCAACAACAAGGGCATGGCCATCTCCAACCTGGACGCCTCCTACACCGACTTCGTCAAGGGCTCCATCCTGAGCATCGGCGGCACCGCCATCCCCAACTATGTCTGGTTCGCCATCGTCCTCACCGCCGTCATGTGGTTCATCTGGAACAAGACCACCTTCGGCAAGAACATGTTCGCCCTGGGCGCCAATGAGGAGGCCGCCCGGGTCTCCGGCGTCAACGTCTTCCTCACCACCATCATGGTCTTCGCCCTGGCCGGCGCCATGTACGGCTTCACCGGCTTCATCGAGGGCGCCCGCATCGGCTCCAACACCGCCAACACCGGCCTCAACTACGAGCTGGACGCCATCGCGGCCTGCGTCATCGGCGGCGTCTCCTTCGTCGGCGGCATCGGTAAGATCCGCGGCATCGTCATCGGCGTGCTGATGCTCCGCCTCATCTTCATCGGCCTGACCATGATGAAGGTGGACCCCAACCTCCAGTACCTCATCAAGGGCGCCATCATCCTCTTCGCCTGCGCCCTGGATATGCGCAAGTATCTGGCCAAGAAGTAAGGGAGTTTTCCCAAAGGACTGTGCAGCGGCACAGGATTATGGTACAATAGGGGACAGGGCAGGTGAGCCTGCCCTGTCCCTTTTTGTCATACCGGCGGGGGCGGCCCCGCCAGATCATAGAGAGAGGTGAGCCATATGGCCGATGTGATCGGCAAGACCCAGGACTTCCTGCGTACATATGGCCTGGACCCCGCCCTGGTGGACGTGGACGCCTGCGCCAGGGCCTTTCAGGCCGACATGGAAAAAGGGCTCCGGGGGGACCCGGACGCCTGGATGATGATGCTCCCCACCTACCTGTCCCTGGACGGGGACATCCCAAAGGACACCCCCACCATCGTCATCGACGCCGGCGGCACCAACTTCCGCATCGGCCTGGTCACCGTCACAGACCATGGGCCGGTGGTGGAGGACCTGCGGGTCTTCCCCATGCCCGGCTCCCAGGCCCCCATCACCTGGGAGACCTTCGTGGATGAGGTCTCCGACGCCGTCCTCCCCCTCACCGGCCGCAGCCGCCGGGTGGGCTTCTGCTTCTCCTACGCCGCCGAGATCCTCCCCAACCGGGACGGCCGGGTCCTCAACATCTCCAAGCAGGTCCGGATCTCCGGCTCCGCCGGACAGGAGCTGGGCCGGGACCTGTCCGCCGCCCTGGCGGCCAAGGGGGCGGAGGGGGTCACCTTCGTGGTCCTCAACGACACGGTGGCCGCTCTGCTGGGGGGCGTGGCCGCCCTGAGAGAGGAGCGGTTCGACGGGTACATCGGCCTCATCTACGGCACCGGCGTCAACACCTGTTATGTGGAAAAACGGGAGCACCTGGGCAAGGTGACCACCCCCTGGGACCGGGACACCATGCTCATCAACATGGAGTCGGCCCGGTTTGACGGAGCGCCCCTGAGCGCCTTCGACAGGGCCCTGGACGAGAACAGCGTGGACCCGGGCCTGTGCCACTACGAGAAGATGGTCTCCGGCCGCTACCAGGGGGAGCTGATCTGGAGGGCCCTGCGGCAGGGGGCGGCCGACGGCCTCTTTTCCGCCAAGCTCACCGGCTTCCTGACCGGCCTGGAGGGCCTCACCATGGTGGAGGCCAACGCCTTCACCGCCCGGCCCTACGGGACCGGTCTCCTGGCCGCCGCCTGCGACGGGGAGGAGGACCGGGAGATGGTCTACACCATCATCGACCGGGTGGTGGAGCGGTCCGCCCGGCTGGTGTGCGCCAACCTGGCCGGCATCCTCCTCCAGACCGGCGCCGGGCGGCACATCCACCGCCCCGCCTGCGTGGTGGCGGAGGGCTCCACCTTCTACAAGGGCTATCTGTTCCGGGGCAAGCTGGAGGGGCTGTGCGGCAGCTACATCACCGGCGTTCTGGGACGGCACATGGTGTTCCGCCAGGTGGCGGACGCCAACCTGGTGGGGACCGCCGCGGCGGCCCTCCTGAATCCGTAAGCGCACAGCAGTGAGAAAGGGGTCGGAAGGATGAAAACGGATATCGAGATCGCCCAGGCGGCGGAGATGCTGCCCATCGCGCAGATCGCCCGGCAGGTGGGCCTGGACGAGGACAAGCTGGAGTACTATGGGAAATACAAGGCCAAGGTGGACACCCTGGCCCTGCGGGACGCTCCCCGGAAGGGCAAGCTGATCCTGGTGACCGCCATCAACCCCACCCCGGCGGGGGAGGGCAAGACCACCACCAGCGTGGGCCTGGGCGACGCCCTCCACCGGCTGGGGAAGAAGGCCGTCCTGGCCCTGCGGGAGCCCTCCCTGGGGCCGGTCTTCGGGGTGAAGGGGGGCGCCGCCGGCGGCGGCTACGCCCAGGTGGTGCCCATGGAGGACATCAACCTCCACTTCACCGGCGACTTCCACGCCATCGGCGCCGCCAACAACCTGCTCTCCGCCATGCTGGACAACCACATCCAGCAGGGGAACGCCCTGGACATCGACGTCCGCCGCATTACCTGGAAGCGGTGTGTGGACATGAACGACCGGCAGCTGCGGAACATCGTCTGCGGCCTGGGGGGCAAGGTCAACGGCGTCCCCCGGGAGGACGGCTTTGACATCACCGTGGCCAGCGAGATCATGGCGGTGCTCTGCCTGGCCTCCGACCTCATGGATCTGAAGGCCCGGCTGGGCCGCATGGTGGTGGCCTACAACCGTGCCGGCGACCCGGTGTACTGCTCCGACCTGAAGGCCCAGGGGGCCATGACCGCCCTGCTGAAGGACGCCATCCGGCCCAACCTGGTCCAGACCCTGGAGCACACCCCCGCCTTCATCCACGGCGGTCCCTTCGCCAACATCGCCCACGGCTGCAACTCCGTGTCCGCCACCGACACCGCCCTGAAGCTGGGCGATTATGTGGTCACCGAGGCCGGCTTCGGCGCCGATCTGGGGGCGGAGAAGTTCCTGGACATCAAATGCCGGGCGGCTGGTCTCACCCCCGACGCGGTGGTCATTGTGGCCACCGTCCGGGCCCTGAAGCACCACGGCGGCTGCCCCAAGGCGGACCTGGGCAGGGAGAATCTCTCTGCTCTGGAGAAGGGCCTGCCCAACCTGCTCAAGCACGTGGAGAACATCACCAAGGTGTACGGTCTGCCCGCGGTGGTGGCCATCAACCAGTTCGACAGCGACACCGAGGCCGAGATCGCCATGATCCGGACGGCCTGCGAGAAGTACGGCGTCCGGGTGGCCCTGAGCCAGGTGTGGAGCAAGGGCGGCGAAGGCGGCGAGGAGCTGGCCCGGGAGGTCCTGCGCATCATCGACGAGGAGAAGCCCCATTTCCGCTTCGCCTATGAGGGCGATGCCCCCCTTACCGGAAAGATCGAGGCGGTAGCAAAGAAGGTCTACGGCGCTGACGGGGTGGACTACGCCCCCGCCGCCGCCAAGGAGCTCCAGCGGCTCACCGAGCTGGGCTACGGCGGCCTCCCCGTGTGCATGGCCAAGACCCAGTACTCCCTCTCCGACGACGCCGGCAGGCTGGGTGCGCCCACCGGCTTCCGCATCAAGGTGCAGAAGGTGAAGGTCTCCGCCGGCGCCGGCTTCGTGGTGGTCCTCACCGGCGACATCATGACCATGCCCGGCCTGCCTAAGGTCCCCGCCGCTGAGAACATCGATGTGGATGAAAACGGCGTCATCACCGGTCTCTTCTAAGGAGGCGGAGGCCAAGTGAAGGCATTTGTCAAAAAGGAAGCGGTGCTGTGCATCGCCCTCCTGTGCGCTCTGGCCTCCATGCTCCTGGTGCCCCCCGACGGCGGCTACGCCGACTATGTGGACTACCGTGTGCTGGCCCTCCTCTTCTGCCTCATGCTGGTGGTGGCCGGGCTCCAGGACTGCGGCCTCTTTGACCTGCTGGCCCGGCGGCTCCTGGCTGGGGAGAAGCGGTTCCGCTTCCTGGCCCTGGCCCTGGTGCTGCTGCCCTTCTTCAGCTCCATGCTCATCACCAACGACGTGGCCCTCCTCACCTTCGTGCCCTTCGCCGTGCTGGTGCTGGAGCTCACCGGCCGGCAGGCCCAGCTCCCCTACATCGTCACCCTCCAGACCGTGGCCGCCAACCTGGGCAGCATGGCCATGCCGGTGGGCAACCCCCAGAACCTCTTCCTCTGCTCCAAATTCGGCATCCCCATGGGCGGCTTCTTCGCCGCCGTCCTGCCCCTGACGGCGGTGAGCCTGGTGGGGCTGGTGCTGGCTGCCGGCGCCACCAGCGGCGACATCATCCAGGTGCGCTTCCAGGACGCCGGCGGCATCGGCAAGCCGGGGCAGCTGAAGCTGATGCTCCTCCTCTTTGCCCTGTGCCTCCTCTCCGTCTTCCATGTGCTGCCCTGGCCCGCCCTGCTGGCGGTGGTCATCCTGGCGGCGGCGGTCTTTGCCCGGCACCTCTTCCCCCGGGTGGACTACGCCCTGCTGTGCACCTTCGTGTGCTTCTTCGTCTTCTCCGGCAACCTGGGCCGGATGGAGGGGGTGCGGACCGTCCTCACCGGCCTCATGGAGCGGAGCACCGTGGTCACCTCCGCCCTGGCCAGCCAGGTCATCAGCAACGTGCCCGCCGCCGTCCTCCTCTCCACCTTCACCGAGGACTGGAAGGGCCTGCTGGTGGGCACCAACGTGGGCGGCCTGGGCACCCTCATCGCCTCCCTGGCCAGCCTCATCTCCTTCAAGCTCTACATCCGCACCGAGGGGGCCAAGCCCCTCCGGTACCTGGGGCTTTTCACCCTGGCCAACGTGATCGGCCTGGCGGTGCTGGGCGTGGTGGCCTGGCTCCTGCCCTGACCGGAACAAAAAACAAGCGTGGACGCAGCGCGTCCACGCTTGTTTTTTGCTGCTCAGGCGGCGGTCTGGGCCTCTGCGTTTAAGTAGTCGATGATGCCCCGGGCGATGCCCTGGGCCACCAGCTGCTGGTAGCTGTCCTCGTTCAGGTTCATGAGCTCCTCGTGGTTGGTCATGAAGCCGGTTTCCACCAGCACCGCGCACATCTCGGTCTCCCGCAGCACCACGAAGTCGGCGTCCTTGATGCCCCGGTCAACGGCCCCGGTGATCTGGCACAGGGGGGTCTGGATGGCCTGGGCCAGCCGGGCGCCCCGGTTGCTGGAGGGGTGGTAGTAGGTGTAGATCCCCTGGTAGTCGGGGCGGTTCTCGGCGGCGTTGGCGTGGATGGAGACGAAGACGTCGGCCCCGGCGGCGTTGGCCAGATCGGCCCGCTCGTAGAGGCCCACCTCCACATCGGTGGACCGGGTCATGATGACCTGGTAGCCGCAGTTCTGGAGGATGGTCACCAGCTTGAGGGAGATGGCCAGGTCGATGTCCTTCTCCATGATGTCCTCGTAGCAGGCGCCGGGGCGGTCCCCGCCGTGGCCCGGGTCGATGACGATGGTGAAGTCCTGGGGGTCCACCGGCTCCGAGGGCTGGGTGACGGGGGCGGCGTGGGTGGACACCGTCACCCCGGAGGCGGTGGCGGTGACGGTCAGGTTGCCGGCGGCGGCGGCCCCGGCGGCCAGGTCCAGCACGATGCGCACCGTGTAGTCGCTGCCGGGGTAGAAGTCGGCGCCGTGCTGGGCATAGCGCACGCCGGAGAGATAGGGGTCATCCACCGCGCAGGAGGAGAAGTCCTCCCCCAGGGCGGCGTTCAGAAAGTCGATGGCCACCCGGTCCCCCAGGTCGGTGACCTTGCAGTTGGGCGAACGGTCAGCGGAGATGGTGAGGGCTCCATTTTCCCAGCTCATGCCGGTGATCCGGGTCACGCCGTCCGGCACCTCCGGCTCCTGGGCGGGCGTCTCGGGCTCCTCTTCCGGGGGTTCGGGCGCGGTCTCGGGCAGCTCCGCCGTCAGGTGGGCGGTGTAGGTGGTCTGGTCCCACTCCACCTGAGCCCCCAGAGCCTCGGAGACGAAGCGCAGGGGGATCATGGTGCGGTCGGCGCCGCCGTAGGAGATCACCTGGGCGGGGACGCCGTCGGGCAGGGGAGTGGGGACGCCGTTCACCAGGGCGGTGGCGCTGTCCAGGGTGAGGACGATGACGCCCTCACCGCCGGTGAGGATGACCTGTCCCGTCTGCTGGACCCAGAGGACCTGGGCCTGAAGGGCCTCGCCCACCAGGCGGACGGGCACCAGGGTCCGCCCGTCCCGGATCATGGCGGGGACGTCTCCCTCCAGGGCTTCGCCGTTGAGGGTGAGCTTCACCACTTCTGCGGAGGCCGGGGTGTAGGTGTGCTGGCTCCAGCTGTAGAGCTGTACGGAGAGGGTCCCGTTGGGACCGGCGGCAAGGGCGGTGAGGGTCAGGGCGTACAGCAGGGCCAGGACCATCAGGGCTGTGGTGAATCTCTTTCTCATGGCGTCCCTCCTTGGGTGGTATTGCCTTTATTGTATCCAATGGGACAGGAACCGTCAAGAAATACGGACAAATTTAGTTGACATAAATTTACCAACAGCCGCTTGTGCCAAGTGTACAAAACCTACCAATTCAGGGGGCGATATTTGGGCTTGCCATCCCCTGGGGGGTGTAGTAGTATAAAGGACGGAAAAAGTTTGATGCGGCTAATTCGAGGCCGAAAGATGAGCCGTTGAGCGACAAAGGCGGGGAACGAGAGATGGCGGCAGAGACAGTAAAGACAGGCGGCACCCTGATGGACCTGGAGCCGGGCCAGAGCGGGGTCATCCTGAGGGTGGGCAGCGACAAGGGGCCGGTGAAGCGCCGGCTGGTGGACATGGGGCTCACCCCCGGCACCCTGGTGACGGTGCGGAAGGTGGCCCCCTTCGGCGACCCCATCGAGGTGAACATCCGGGGCTATGAGCTCTCCCTCCGGAAGGAGGACGCGGGTCAGATCGCGGTGACCACCAGCCCGGAGGAGACCGACCAGCGGCATCGAGAGCGCAGCCGCCGGCGGCAGGCGGCCCAGCAGTCCCCGGACGAGGCCACCCGGAGGAAGATGGAGGCCGACCACGCCCACGAGAAGGAGCACCACGGGGGCGTGCCCGACTACGCCAGCCACGACACCCGGGAGATGAAGCTGGCCCTGGTGGGCAACCCCAACTGCGGCAAGACCACCCTGTTCAACGCCCTCACGGGCTCCAACCAGTACGTGGGCAACTGGCCCGGCGTGACGGTGGAGAAGAAGGAGGGCAAGGCGTCGGTGGACGGCAAGCCGGTGACCATCGTGGACCTGCCGGGCATCTACTCCCTCTCCCCCTACTCCATGGAGGAGATCGTGGCCCGGGACTTCATCGTGGGGGAGCACCCCGACGCCATCATCGACATCGTGGACGCCACCAACATCGAGCGGAACCTGTACCTCACCGCTCAGCTTTTGGAGCTGGAGCGGCCCATGGTCATCGCCCTCAACTTCATGGACGAGGTGGAGAAGCACGGCGACCGCATCGACGTGGAGAAGCTCTCCCGGGAGCTGGGGGTGCCGGTGATCCCCATCACCGCCCGGTCGGGGGAGAACGTGGAGGAGATGCTCCGGGTGGCCCACCGGCAGATGCACATCGGCGTGACGGTGGAGCCCGACGACCTCTACGACGACTATACCCACCGCATCCACCACCAGGTGGGCGAGCTCATCCACGACAAGGCCTACGAGGTGGGCCTGCCCGCCCACTGGGCCTCCATCAAGCTCATCGAGGGGGATTCCCTGGTGGAGCAGGCCCTGGGCCTGGACGAGAAGACCCGAAAGTGGCTGGAGTCCATCTATCAGGACTACGAGAGCGCCTACGCCCTGGGCGACCGGGAGACCCTCATCGCGGACAGCCGCTATCAGTTCATCCAGAGGGTGGTGGAGGCGGCGGTGGTGAAGGGCAGGCCCCGGGACGCCCTCACCCGCTCCGACAAGATCGACGCCATCGTCACCCACAAATACCTGGCCATCCCCGTGTTCCTCCTCATGATGCTGGCCATGTTCGCCATCACCTTCGGGCCCATCGGCTCCTTCCTCTCCGACGGGGTGGAGTTCCTGGTGGGGGAGGTCTTTGCCGGCTGGGTGGCCGCCGCCCTGGCCGCCGCCCAGGTGGCGCCCTGGGTGGAGTCCCTGCTGGTGGACGGCGTCATCGCCGGCGTGGGCGGCGTGCTCACCTTCCTGCCCCAGATCGCCCTGCTCTTCCTCTTCCTCTCCATCCTGGAGGACTCCGGCTATATGGCCCGGGCCGCCTTCATCATGGACCGGCTGCTGCGGCGGTTCGGCCTCTCGGGCAAGGCCTTCATCCCCATGCTCATGGGCTTCGGCTGCACCGTCCCCGCCGTCATGGGCGCCCGTACCATGGAGAATGAGAAGGACCGGCGCATGACCATCATGCTGGTGCCCTTCATGTCCTGCTCGGCCCGGCTGCCGGTGTACGGCCTTATGTCCGCCGCCTTCTTCCCCAAATACAGCGGGCTGGTGGTCTTTTCCCTCTACGTCATCGGCATCCTCTTCGCCATCGCCTCCGGCCTCATCCTGAAAAAGACCATGTTCCAGGGGGAGCCCGCCGCCTTCCTGCTGGAGCTGCCCCCCTACCGCCTGCCCACCTTCAAAAACTGCGCCATGCACGTGTGGGAGAAGGTCCGGGGCTTCCTGGTGAAGGCGGGCACCCTCATCCTGGCCATGAGCGTGGTCCTCTGGTTCCTCCAGAGCTTCGGCCCCGGCTTCACCATGGTGGAGGACGCCTCCGGCTCCTTCCTGGGTCTCATCGGCGGAGCCATCGCCCCCCTCCTCCGGCCCCTGGGCTTCGGCACCTGGCAGGCGGCGGTGGCCCTCCTCTCCGGCCTCATCGCCAAGGAGGCGGTGGTCTCCTCCATGAGCATGTTCTACGGCTTCTCCCTGGGGGCCAGCGGCGCCGTGGTGGCCTCCGCCCTCTCCGGCACCTTCCAGACCCCGGTGGCGGCCTACGCCTTCCTGGTCTTCGTGCTGCTCTACGTCCCCTGCGTGGCGGCGGTGTCCACCATCCGCAAGGAGATGAACTCCACCAAGTGGACCATCCGCTCCATCCTCTGGCAGGTGTGCGCGGCCTATCTGGGGGCTTTTCTGGTCTATCAGATCGGCAGCCTCATCGCGGGCTGAGGGGAGGACGTTATGAAGTACATCATTTACGCCGCCGTGGCCCTGCTGGTCCTGTGGGCGGTGGTCTACCTGGTCCGCCACGTCCGGCGGCAGCTCCGGGGCGAGTGCGGCTGCGGCGGGAGCTGCGGCGGCGACTGCGCCTCCTGCGGGCAGAGCTGCTCTAGGCGGAAATAAGCGATCAAATATGACATGCCCCCGGTGTTACGACAGTAACACCGGGGGCATATTATATGGGCGACATGTTTTTTGTGGATTTAGGTAACGGAAATCTCTCGATTGAGTGCACGATAGACTCTGGTCCAAAATTCCATGCCGATATTAACCGTTCTAGTGGATCATATCCATTTACCTCAATTACAAACCTAGGATTTCCCGGACATACTTCACGCCAAATCCATCGTCCAGGCGCACCCTCTGATTGAGCTATGAGTTCGCCAAAATACGCTGCTAAGTCAATGATATCATTTTTGTTTTTGAAAAAATCCTCCTTCCGATGGTTCGTATCTGTTCGCATCCCGTTCATGATCATATTAATCATTTTTATGTTTTCACGAGATGGAATTTGGCTGAGACTCCATTTGCTACAAGCCCGATTTACATGTTCAGTTATTCCATGAGCCAGTTCCTGGCTCCACTCATTTGAACTAAAAACTCGGTTATCCTTCATAACGTATAAATACGGGAATATAATATCAATGGTTTCTTTCATTACCTCCTCGACGTATGCCTCAAATTCCTCTTGGTTCGAATATGTCATCGCGCTAATTGGGCAAAACTCTGCTTTTAAATTAGCCAACTCTAAGGTGAACGGGTGCTCACAATTCATAATATAGGTTACTCTAATTCTACTTGGATTGTATTTTTCGGTAGCAATTGATACTTTCTGTATTCCATCATGTTTTACAAATAGATAATGGTTTTTTCCCGGATTGTAAAATGAGAACCCTTGATGCTCAAGAATTGGCACTGCTTTATTCATTATAACTGCTTTTATTTTCAATGCTGTGCTCCTCCATGGGTCGCTTGGGTTACAGTATGTATACCAAAAGAAATACCGATGCTTTTTTCGGTTGTTCACTCCAGCGCGTGGCGGCTGCGGACCAGCTCGATGGCCTCCTTGCCGGAGAGATGCTCCACGGCCACCTCCACCATAGTCACGGCGGGAAGCTCCTTTTCTACCACGGCGGCCCGGTGCGCCTCGCTGTCCTCGGGGGCGTAGCGGAGGGCCAGCTTCTCCAGGGCGGCGCGGACCTCCGCCGGGTCCTCCAGCACCCTGGCCTTCCCGAAGAGGATGACGCTGCGGAAGTAGGTGGTGTACTCCTGGGGGACCACCTGGTCCCGGTCCACCACGCAGAAGGAGACCTTTGGCTCCCGGAGGATGGCGTCCAGCTTGTGGCCGGTCCGGGCGCAGTGGAACCAGAGCTTTCCGTCCTCGTAGGCATAGCTCAGGGGGACGGCGTAGGGATAGCCGTCGTCGCCGTGGACCGCCAGCACTCCGGAGGTGCCCCGGTCCAGCACGGCCAGGCACTCCTCACG
>CALWYC010000019.1 GCA_944385655.1 uncultured Intestinimonas sp.
CGGCAGTCGGCCTTCTTGGTGGCCTCGTCCAGAGCGGTATAGGTCACATCATCGCAGTCGGCGGTGATCAGGGCCAGAGACTTCTCGCCGGGCTGGAGGCCCAGCTCCTTCGCCATATCGGGCGCCACGTTGGGGATGATCTTGGTGGCCAATACGGTTGCTCTTACGGGATCTCTTTTCATGGTAGAAACTCCTCCCTACTCCTTACAGTTTCAGATCAGTGCCGCTGGCCTTCTTCTCCAGCATGATCTTGATGATGTCGGCGATGTGGGCGCCGGCCTCGGCGGGGATGGTGCCGGCCTTGTGGATGTTGGACACCACGGTGCGGCGGGCCTCGGGCATACCCACGGTGGCCTTGTAGGCGATGTAGGCGGACATGGACTCAGCGGTGATCAGGCCGGGGCGCTCACCGATGAGGGTGCAGGTGACGTCGGCGCCGGTGACCTCGGAGATCTCATCCATGACGCCCACGCGGCCGTACTTCACGAAGAAGGGAGTGCCCACGTCGATCTTGTAGTTCTGCAGGCCCTGCAGGATGGCGGGGAGCAGATCGGGGATGTTGGCGGCCACGGAGGCGGAGGAGAGGCCGTCGGAGACGTAGATCTGGACGGTGGGGTTCTTCTTGCACTTCTCCTTGATGGTGGCCACGGCCTCGGGGCTGAGCTTACGGCCCAGGTCGGGGCGGGTCAGGTAGGTGTCCTTGCAGTCGCACTGGGTCTGGACGATGAAGAGGTTCTGGCTCTTCACGAAGTCCTCGTCCACGTCGTTGAACACTGCGTCCTGGGCGGCGGAGTGGGCGGCCCGGAACTCCAGCTGGGGCAGGGTCTTATAGCGGGCGCCGGCCTTGCCGATGCCCAGACGGCAGGGAGCGTTGAACTTCAGCTCGGCGTACTCCTCACCGTGCTCGGGATTCTCCACCAGGTACTGCGTGCGGATATCCACCTCGGTGATGTCAGGGATGCAGCCGTCCTCGATGTTAGAGGCCTCGCAGGCCTTGGCACAGGCGGCCTCAACAGCGGGAGCGGCGGCGCCGCCCACGTTCATCTCGCTGAGTACCTGCTCAATGATTGTTCTCAGATCTTTCTCATCCATTAGATCGCACCTCCTCCCTTATTTCGCCAGGAACACGGAAGCGTCGCCCGCCTTGGGGGTGAGCTTGCCGTTCTCAGAGAAGCCCATCTTCTCCATCCACGCGTCGAACTCCTTGATGGGACGCAGGCCGAAGATCTCACGCAGGCCGGCGGCCTCATGGAAGCCAGTGCACTGGTACATCAGCATGCAGTCGTCGCCCTGGGGCACGCCCATGACGTAGTTGCAGCCGGCGGCGACCAGCAGGGTGGCCAGGTTCTCGATGTCGTTCTGGTCGGCCTTCATGTGGTTGGTGTAGCAGGCGTCGCAGCCCATGGAGATGCCGGTCAGCTTGCCCATGAAGTGGTCCTCCAGACCGGCGCGGGTGACCTGCTTGGAGTCATACAGGTACTCGGGGCCGATGAAGCCGACCACGGTGTTGACCAGGAAGGGATTGAAGTGACGGGCCAGGCCGTAGCAGCGGGCTTCCATGGTCACCTGGTCCCAGCCGTTGTGGGCCTCGGAGGAGAGCTCGGAGCCCTGGCCGGTCTCGAAGTAGTTGACGTTGGGGCCGGTGGAGGTACCCTTGCTGAGCACCATGTCGCGGCCGTCCTGGATCATCTGCACGGTCACACCGAAGGCCTCGTTGCCCTTCTGGGAGCCGGCGATGGACTGGAACACCATGTCCAGAGGAGCGCCGAACTTCTCAGCGGCCTCCACCTGGGTGGTGATGTGGGCCAGCACGGAGCACTGGGTGGGCACTTCCCACTTGTTCTTGAACTCGTTGAGCATCTTCAGCAGCCGGGCGACGGACTCCACGGAGTCGTCCACGGGGTTGATGCCGATGACGGCGTCGCCGCAGCCCAGGGACAGGCCCTCCATGACGGAGGCGACGATGCCCTTGGGGTCGTCGGTGGTGTGGTTGGGCTGCAGGCGGGAGGAGAAGGTGCCATCCTTGCCGATGGTGGTGTTGCAGTGGGCCTCCACGCGGATCTTCTTGGCCGCGTAGATGAGGTCCAGGTTGCTCATCAGCTTACACACACCGGCCACACACTCGGAGGTCAGGCCCCGGGAAGCGTGGCGGATCATATCGGGAGTGGTCTTCTCGCTGAGGAGCCACTCACGGAACTCGGCCACCGTCATGTTCTTGTACTCGTTGAAGATGGTCTCGTTGATGTCGTCCTGGATGACCCGGGTCACCTCGTCCTCCTCATAGGGGACGGCGGGGTTGTTCCGCAGATCGTTGAGCGTCAGGTGGGAGAGCACGACCTTGGCGGCCACTCTCTCCTCGGCGGTCTCGGCGGCGATGCCTGCCAGCTTGTCGCCGGATTTTTCCTCATTGGCCTTGGCCATTACTTCGCATACGCTCTTGAACTCGTACACATGGCCAAACAGCTTCGTTTTGAGAATCACGCTACTTCACCTCTCGTACTTTTTAAGAATTGAAGATCAGGGTCTTGATCACCACGGGCACCACGTGCCCTTCCGCGACGGGTTCGCCGATATCCACGTAGTCTCCGCTGAGGGTCTTGATGCCGTCGATGCAGATGACGTCTTTCTTGTAGTCCAGCAGGACGTTCACCGCGTTCCCCAGCACCTTGCCGATATCGGCCTCCACCACTAGGATCAAGGGATAGCTGCTCTCGATCACCTCCTTCGCTCCGTCAATGATGGCCGCTGCGAGATCCTGGACCTCCGCAAAGCTGGTGCGCGTTCCCCCGTTGAAGGCGATGGCGATCTGTTCCACCTTGCCCTCGGGCTTATACAGCGGCATCTGGCTGGTGATGGAGGTGCGAAACGTCTCCAGCGACGCCTCGTCCTCCTCGGACACCTTGAGGATGGGGATGTTCTTGATCGGGAGGCGGTCCTCCGTGATGTGGATCGTGCTCCCGCTCACCTCGGTGGTATGCGTCCCCGCGCCCACCACCGTGGCCCGTATTGTCTCGGCGGCCTGGAAGAGCTGCACGGTCTGGAGATCCGGGTTGGACCGGATGGCCTGGCCCAGCAGCACGCCGATGTCGCCGTAACGGAAATAGTCGTCCTCCATCTGCTGATAGACGCAGTCGGCAACGCCCCCGGAGAAGGTGATGGCGCGGATCTCCGGCTCGGACGGGAGGGGTTTGCCGTCGTTGGTGTAGAGTCCCATGTGGTCCCCGTCCATCTTCTTGAGGTGGAGGGACTGGGCCAGCTGGTCGGCCATCAGGGCGCAGATCTGGCGGAGCTTCTGCTCCTCCGCCGGGTCGCCCACCTTCAGGTCGATGCCGTGGGACTTGGCCAATGCCTGTATCTTGGGGAAGAGGTAGGTGACCCTGCCCTTGTCCACCTTGATGAGGCGGCCGCCGATGTCCAGGCAGCACACCCCCCGGAGGGTCCCCTTCTCATAGACTGCGATGTTGGTGGTGCCGCCGCCCACGTCCAGGTTGGCCACGGTAGTGCGGTGGTCGTGGGAGAGCTTGTCGGCGCCGGCGCCCCGGGCCGAGAGCACCGACTCCAGGTCGGGCCCGGCGGTGGCCACCACGAAGTCGCCGGCCAGGTCGGAGAGGGCCTCCAGCACCTCGTTGGCGTTCTCCTTCCGGGCGGTCTCGCCGGTGATGATCACCGCCCCCGTCCGCACGTCCTCCGGCGTCATGCCGGCGGCCTGGTACTCGTCCCGGACGATCTTCTTCACCGCCTCGGCGTCGATCTCCGTGTTGGACTTCAGGGGCGTGAAATAGATGAGGCTGCGGTAGATGACCTCTTTGTCCACGATCTGGATCCGCGGCACGGTGTAGCTGCTGGCCCGGTTCTCGATGGTCAGGCGGCTGAAAATGAGCTGGGTGGTGGAAGTTCCGATGTCGATGCCCACGCTGAGGATCACTTCATGCAAGGCGTTCACCCGCTTTCCCTTCGTAATTGGTCCTGAAAACAGGCAGCCCGAATCCACAGGGGCATTCTCTCCCCTGTGCATCCGGGCTGCGTCGCTCCGTTGTTCCGGCCGGCGTTACGTCACGCTGGCCGCGTCCACGATTTGATTTTTGAAGTCAAAGGTCACATGGGTCCCGCCGTCCCCCGACTCGATCCCCAGGTTGCCCCGGAGCTTATCCTTCACCATGGTCTGGACGATGGAGAGGCCCAGCCGGTCGGTGCGGACGTTCTCCACGTCATAGCCGCTGCCGTCGTCGATGACCTCGATGCGGGAATACAGCTCCCCGCGGGTCACCACGATGCGGATGAGGCCGGTCTCCCGGTCCTGGAAGGCGTACTGAAGGGAGTTCTGGAGCAGCTCGTTGATGATGAGGGCCACCGAGGTGGCGATATCGGAATCCACCTCGAAGTCATCCCCCTCCAGGGTGATGTTGACGTCGAAGTGGGGGCGGGCAAAGTAGCGGACGGTGTTGTTCTTGATGTTGAGGATGACCTCGCCGATCTTGACCTGGTCCACACCGCTCTGGGCCAGCAGCTCATGGGTGGTGGCGATGGAGAGGATGCGGTTCATGCTCTCCCCCAGCACCTTCCGGGTCTCCTCGTTGTCGGAGCGCCGGACCTGGAGCCGCAGGAGGCTGGCGATGGTCTGCAGGTTGTTCTTGACCCGGTGGTGCATCTCCTTGATGGCCACCGACTTGAGGATCAGGGCCTTTTCCTGCTCCTTCTTCCAGGTGTTGTCCTGGATGACCACGGCGAAGGCCATGTCCTCGCTCTCCAGCTGGATGCGCTTGATGGAGAGGCTGTGCCGGCCCACGGTGGTCTCGATGACGGAGTAGCCCGACTGGTCGGTGTCGTCCACCCGCTCCACCAGGCGCACGTTCTCGTAGAGCTGGCCCAGAGGGTCTTCTATGTAGCCCAGCTGGCGGTAGAGGTCCCGGGCCAGGGAGTTGCGGAAGGCCACCAGCCCCGTCCGGTCCACCATGAGGAGGGCCTCGTCGATGCACTCGGTGAGCCAGTTGTTGCTGCCCACCATGTGGCTCAGGGCGTTGGCGATCTGCTCGTAGCTCTGCTCGGAGAAGTGGAGCCGCTCGCTGATCTGCCGCTGCTCATCCACCCGCTGCTCCCGGATGAGCACCCCGATGACCCGGTCCCCGGCGGCGTTCTTGATGGGCTCCACCGACTGGATGGTGCGGCCGTTCTCCTGGGTCACCGCCTTCATCTGCTTGGTGGCCACCCCCAGCCGGAAGGTCCGGGCCACCGCGGGCTCGTTCTCCTTCCGGGCCAGCAGGCCCACCACGGTCTTTTTATAGGAGGACGGCACATAGGAGGGCTTGGCCTCCGCCACCACGATGGCGTCCCCGTCCCAGGAGGGGCAGTCGATGAAGATATCGGCGTCCTCCAGGTTGGCCAGGGGCTGGAGCACGGCGCTCATGCCCTGGATGGTGGCGATCTCCTCCTCCGTGAGGTCCGTATATTTCTGACACAGCTCCCGGATGATGTCCATGGCTCATTGCCCCCCGGACTTCATCAGGATGATCTCGGCCACCCGCCGCATGGACAGGTTCTTGGTCTGGCTGAGCTTGCGGATGTAGTCGTAGGCGTCCTGCTCGCTCATGCCCTCCTGGGCCATGACCTGGCCCTTGGCCTTTTCGATGATGCTGCGGTTCTCCAGCCGCTCAGACACCTTCTGCATGTCCTTCCGGAGCTTCTTCATGTCCTTGCTGCGGGCCACCGCCAGCTCGATGCTGGGGATCAGGGATTTCTCGTCGATGGGCTTGACCAGATAGCCGGCCACCCCGATGTCCTTGGCCTGGTCCACGAACTCCCGCTCACTGTAGGCCGTGAGCATCATCACCGTGTCGGCCAGGTTCTCCTCATATACGATCTTGGCGGCGGAAAGGCCGTCCAGCAGGGGCATCTTGATGTCCATGAGCACCAGATCGGGCCGGCACTGCTTGCAGACCTCCACGGCGTCGAAGCCGTCGGCCGCCTCGCCCACCACCTGATAGCCCTCCTCCGCCAGCAATTCCTTCAGATCCATTCGGGTGATGGGCTCGTCGTCGGCAATGACCACCCGGATCCCGTCCTTGCACATCCTCTTCTTCCTCCTTGCTCCGCCGGCGTCCGTCCGCCCGCTACAAGTACCCCAGGAACTTCAGCAGGTCGTCGACTCCCTCGCCGCTGACGCTGCTGGTCACGAACATCCGGTCGGCTCCCGCCATACGCAGGTACTTCTTGGCTCGCTCCACCTGCTCCGGCGCCGCGATATCGCATTTGGTCACCACGCCCACGGCGGGCTTGGCGAACTGACTGTTGTAGGCCGGCGGGAACATGGTGCCGTCCTCGGTGGCGTCCTGGACGAAGACGATGACGTCGGCGTCCGTGGCGGTCACCATCAGGGCGCCCCGGAAATAGCGGCGCTCCAGATATTCCCCCGGCGTGTCGATCATGGTCTGGTTGATGACCTGGACCGTCTGGGTCTTGTGATAGGCCAGATCCTCGTGGTTGATCCGCTGGCACAGGGTGGTCTTCCCCGCCGCCGAGCGGCCGATGAGGATGATCCGTTTCTTCCGTTCCTCCATGGACGCCCGCCTCAGGTCTTGGTCATGGGGGCGGGGCTGTAGCCCATCATGTCGCACAGCACCTGCATGACGCTGTGGAGGGCCGCCTCCACGGCGGCCACGTCCCCGGTGATGACCAGAGAGCCGTTGAACCGGTCCACGAAGCCGATCTCCACCGCCGCGGCCTTGGTGGACACGTCGGCGGCGATCATGGCGGCCTCGCTGGGGGTGATGGTCATGATGCCGATGGCCCCCCGGGCGTCGATGAGGCCCAGCTTGCCGTAGAGGGAGTTGTCGGGGCTGGCGATCACGTGGCAGAGGGTCACCTGCTTGCCGGGGACGAACTCCTGTATGATCCTTTTCTTCTCGTCCAGCTCGATCACGGCGCTCACCTTCCTCCCTTTTCCAGCGGTCCCGTTCTGACAAAAAAGCTCCCTCAGGATCAATCTGCTTCAGTATCGATCCCTGGGAGCTTCGTCGCTCGGCGCTTGTACACACGGTCTTATTTTCCGCGGCCTCCGGCACTAACGGCGCGCCTTCCGCCACTTTTATACAAAAGCGCTCGGATTCGTTCCGACGCTTTTTGTATATTTTATCAGCCAAAACCGGCCTTGTCAATGGTTTTCTCACGATCCGGGGCCGCGACCGGTCCTTTCGGCCGCGGCCCCGGGCAGTCAAAAAAGCTCTCTTTGCGCCCCGTGCTCAGGGGATCTTGCCCACATAGGCTTTCCGGAACACCTGGAGAATATCCTCCTTGGTGCAGGGCTTGGGGTTGGTGGCGGTACAGCGGTCGGCCAGGGCGGCCTCCGCCATGGCGTCCAGCTCGGCCTCGAACTCGTCCTTGTTCACCCCGGCGGCCTGGATGCTGGAGGGGATCTTGAACTGCTCCACATACTTCCGGGCGGTGCGGATAAGGTTCAGGGCGCTCTGGCGGACGCTGGAGCTCTCCAGGCCCAGCAGGCGGGCGATCTTGGCGTACCGCCTGGCCACAGGGGTGAGGCTATCGGAGCAGCCGGCGTTGAAGCTCATCACATAGGGGAGGAGGATGCCGTTGGCCCGGCCGTGGGGGATGTGGAACCGGGCGCCCAGGGCGTGGGCCATGCCGTGGTTGAGGCCCAGGCCGGAGTTGGAGAAGGCCACGCCGGCAAGGCAGGAGGCGTTGTGCATGCCCTGCCGGGCCTCCATGTTGTCCGGCTCCCGGTAGGCGGTGAGCAGGTGCTTGCGCACCAGCTTGATGGACTTCTCGGCCGCCGCGTCGGAGAAGTCGTTGGCGGCGGTGGACACCAGGGCCTCCACCGCGTGGGTGAAGACGTCGATGCCGGTGTCGGCGGTGACCGTGGGGGGAACGCTGGCGGTGAGCACGGCGTCCAGGATGGCCACGTCGGGCAGGAGGCTGTCCTCCACCAGGGGGTACTTGACCTCCTTCTCCGGGTCGGTGATGACGGCGAAGCGGCTCACCTCGGAGCCGGTGCCGCTGGTGGTGGGCACGGCGATGAACTGGCAGTCCCGCATGTCGCAGGCCTTGGCGGCAAAAAAGACGATGGCCTTGGCCGCGTCGATGGGAGAGCCGCCGCCGAAGGCGATGACGGCGTCGGGCTTGAACTCCAGGATGGTGTCCACGCCCCTGGTGACGGTGGCGATGTCCGGGTCGGCCTTTACCTGGTCGAAGATCCGGTACTCCGCCCCCACCTTGTCCAGGACCTCAGTGATATAGCCCACCTTGCCGCTGGAGGCCATGAAGCCGTCGGTGACGATGAAAACTTTGTGCAGCTTGGGGGCAATGGTCTCCAAGCCGCCGCCCATCATGATCTTGGTCCGCACGCTGAAGGAGTTCATAGATCCGCTCGCTCCTTTCCCACGGTCCGGCGTCCTGCCGGCCCAAAAACAAAAAGGCGCCCTGAACGCAGAATGGTCTCCCCGTTCAGGACGCTGCCTCGCATCCACTTAACAATACCAGATCCGGCATCCCCCTGCTGCCCCGCAGGTGGACCCAGCTACGTTTGGATTGTACGACATTGCGGGCTTTTTGTCAAGTTTTTTCTCCTCACAGCCCGCCCCTTTTGTGGCTTATGCAAAAACGGTTTGACAATATTGGAAAAGACTGCGATAATATAGGCTGTCAAAGCAGGTGCGCGGAGGTCGTCCAGCCGGCCTCCAGCCAAACAGAAGATCGGGTCCTGTCCTCCGGGACAGGGCTGGATCATTGTTCTCTTTTTCGCATATCATCAAAGGAGTGTATCCATGGAGATCAGGTTCGTTCTTCCCTCCGAACGGGACCAGCTCGCCCGCAACGTGGTGAGCGCCTTCCCGTCCAAGACGCCGGCGTCTTTGCTTCGGAACATGGAAAGCGAGCTGTACCAGCCGGACGAGGGACGCTACCTCGGCTGTTTTGACGACGATGGGACCCTGGTGGGTTCCATTCTGATGATGGATTTCACCCTCAACGTCAGAGGCGTGATGATGCCCATGGGAGCGGCGGCCTACGTGTCCACCAACTTCCTCCGGAAGAAGGAGCACACGGCCATGACCATGCTCCGCGTCCTCATGGGGTACTACCAGAAGCTGGGTACAGCCATCGGCTGTCTGCACCCCTTCATGCCCTCCTTCTACCGGAAGATGGGCTACGGGGCCTGCAACGAGTATACCCTCTATCAACCCAGACCCAGCATGATCCGTTCCTTCGGGGACAAGTCCGGCCTCTCCTACGCCGGCCCCGACGACAAGGAGGAGATCCTGCGCTTCTACCGCGCCTGGGCCGAAAGGACCAACGGCGCCACCGTCCACCACTACATGGACCCCCACCGCATCTTCGACATGCCCTACGTGGTGGTCTGCCGCAGGGAGGGCCGCATCACCGGCTACCTCACCTTCGAGTTCGTGGAGGTGGACCACTACACCGACATGTACCACGATCTGATGGTCCGGGAGATGATCTGGGAGGACGTGGACACCCTCAAGCAGTTCATGACCTTCTTCGCCTCCCAGGTGGACCAGATCGAGCGGGTGCGCATCCTCTCCCCCGACGAGTACCTCCACGTCATGTTCAAGAACCCGGACACCGGCGAGAACCGGGCCCACGACGGCTGCATCCACGAGATCGGCCGCAAGGCCATGGGCTACATGGTCCGGATCTTCGACGTGAAGCAGTATTTCGCCGTCCAGACCCACTGCGAGGCCCCGGTCTCCCGGCCCTTCACCCTGGCCCTCCAGGTCCGGGATACCTTCCTCTCCCACAACGACGGCACCTTCCTGCTGAAGGTGGAGGGGGACAGGGTGGCCCTGGTGGAGGACGGGACGCCCGACGTCACCCTCTCCACCCCCATCGCCGACCTCTCCTCCCTGGCCATGGGCGCCATCCCCCTGAAGGAGTTCCTGGCCTACGACCGCATGCAGCTCACCGACCCCGGCTATGCCGACGACATCCAGAAGGCCATCGGCTGGAGCGTCAAACCCAAGAACTATACTTATTTCTGAGTGGGAGGTGGGTACATGAATGTGCGGATCACCAGGGCGGACGAGAGCCGCCTGCGCGCCTGCCACGAGGTCTTTCTGGACAGCCCCCTCTACGACCACTATTTCACCCAGGAGGGGCGGCTGGACAGCCTGCTGGCCGACGGCATCGCCCGGAGAGAGCTGTGGGTCGCCCTCACCGCCCAGGACGAGGTGGCGGGGTGCATGTGGATGGAGCCCGACGGCTTCTTCGGCGCCTTCCCCTACCTGGCCCTGTTGGGGGTGAAGAAGTCCTTCCGGGGCATGGGCATCGGCCACACGCTGGTGGAGACCTTCATCGGCGTCTCCCGGTCCCTGGGCTACCGGAAGTGCTCCCTGCTGGTGAGCCACTTCAATCCCAGGACCAAGAACCTCTACCAGTCCCTGGGCTTCAAAAAGGTGGGCTATGTGCCCGACTGCATCCTCCCCGGCATCCATGAGAACATCATGGTCAAGGACCTCTAAAGGCACAAAAAGTCCCGGCTCCTCACGGAGCCGGGACTTTTTTACTCCTGGGGCTTCTCCCCTCTGCGCCGCAGCAGCAGCCAGAGCCGGATCAGGAAGGCCGCCCAGAACAGAACGGCGCAGAGGATGTTCAGGGGCAGCAGGAACTCCGGCGGCGGGTCGTGGCGGGTATACACCGCCAGTATCACGCAGTTGACGGTCCATACGACGGCCGCCGTCCCCGTCAGCACCAGGCTCAACAGCCGCAGCAGCTTTTTCTCATGGCGCTCCCTCCCTCAGCCCTGTGCCGGGCCGCCCGCTGCGGTGAGCCGCACGGCCCGCTGGTATTTGGACTCGGACGCCGGGCGCAGCTCGGGAAGGCGCAGGGCGGACACCACCCGGGCCAGATCGGCCTGGGTGCCGGAGAGGGCCTCCAGCTCCACCTGCCGCTCCCGGTGCTCCCGGCCGGTGGCCGGGTCCCGGTAGCACACGTCGTCAAAGGCCAGCTCGAACCGCCCGCCCGCTGTCCGGGACACCTCGTAGGTCCGGCGGCGGTTGACCACCACCGCCGTTGGGGTCAGGGACTCCAGGTCCACCCCGGGCAGGTAGGTCCGCAGAAAGGCCATGGGGTCGGCCTCACGGCCCAGGACCAGCTCGTCCTCCCGGCGGAGGAAGGTCCCACCCTCGCTGCGGACCATGGCCTTCACCGAGAGGAGGTTCTTCTTCCCCTTCTCCCGGAGGCGCAGGGAGCCGCCCCCCTTGAGGATGTCCTCCCCGGGGGTGTCGAAGTAGGTGTCCCGCTGGGGCTTCTCCTCCAGGAAGGACACCTGGTAGCCCGCCCGGCTCAGCTGGGAGAGGAGCCGGGTCTGGACCGCCCAGGGCCGGGGGGACTCCACCACATATTTCTGCTCCAGCTCGGTGCCCATGTCCTCACCTCGTCACAAAGGCGGCCACCGCCACGTTGTACTCCGGCAGGCCCTCCCCGGCCCACAGCAGCTCCAGGCCCAGCTGATCCCGGGCGATGGCGGTGAGGTCGAAGCGGAAGGCGGAGAAGGAGTAGCGCAGCCGCTCCGGCCGGCGGCAGGGCTGGCCGTCGATACGGCTGCATGTCTCACACTGCTCGCAGCGTCCCGCCGCCACGGTGCAGGCCCCGGGGACCGCCCGCTCCAGCTGTAGGAGGGACTCCAGCAGGGCCTTCTTCACCACGCCGTAGCTGGCCTCCCGGACCCGGTCCGCCGCCTCCGGCGAGGCCATGGCCCGGTCCCGCTGGGCCCGGTCATAGACGATCTTCACCCCGATGAGGTAGACCGTGCGGTAGCCGGCCAGGAATTCCGCCGCCGGCGGCACCCCCGGCGGGCAGGACCAGTTGCGCTCATAGTCCGGGCAGGCGCAGCAGGCGTCCCGGAACCGGTCCGGGAAGCAGTAGCGGGAGAGCCACTCTTTGACCGGCAGGGCCTTCACCCGCACCTCCGTGGTATACATGTCCTCACGCCCCTCCCCCATCTCTTTGGTCCCATCATAGCATCTCCCGCCCCGGTTGGCAAGAGAAACAAGTTTGGAGTACCCAAGCCGGTCCAGATGTGGTAAACTGTTCAAAACAGCACCGTTTGGAGGAGATCGTATGGGCAGATACATCCTGGCCCTGGACCAGGGCACCACCAGCTCCCGGGCCATTCTCTTCGGCGAGGACCAGACCATCGCCGGGGTGGCCCAGAAGGAGTTCACCCAGCTCTACCCCCGGGAGGGCTGGGTGGAGCACGACCCCATGGAGATCTGGTCCTCCCAGTACGCCGTTATGATGGAGGTCCTGGCCAAGACCGGGGTCTCCCCGGCGGAGGTGGCCGCCATCGGCATCACCAACCAGCGGGAGACCACCGTCCTCTGGGACAGGGCCACCGGCAGGCCCATCCACAACGCCATCGTCTGGCAGTGCCGCCGCACCGCCCCCCTGGTGGACAGGCTCCTCGCCGACGGCCTGGGGGACCACATCCGCCGGACCACCGGCCTGGTCCCCGACGCCTACTTCTCGGCCACCAAGATCCGGTGGCTCCTGGACCACGTGGAAGGGGCCCAGGAGAAGGCCGAGCGGGGGGAGATCCTCTTCGGCACCGTGGACACCTGGCTCCTCTGGAAGCTCACCGGCGGAGCGGTCCACGTCACCGACGTGACCAACGCCTCCCGGACCATGCTCTACGACATCCGCCGCCTGGACTGGGACGACACCCTCTTAAAGGCCCTCAGCATCCCCCGGGCCATGCTGCCGGAGGTCCGTTCCTCCAGCGAGATCTACGGCTATACCGACATCCAGGGGGTCCGGATCCCCATCGCCGGCATCGCCGGGGATCAGCAGGCCGCCCTCTTCGGCCAGACCTGCTTCGCCCCCGGAGAGGCCAAGAACACCTACGGCACCGGCTGCTTCCTCCTCATGAACACCGGCGAGGACCCCTGCGTCAGCCGCAACGGCCTCATCACCACCATCGCCGTGGGCCTGGGCGGCAAGGTCCAGTACGCCCTGGAGGGCTCCGTCTTCGTAGGGGGCGCCGTCATCCAGTGGCTCCGGGACGAGCTGCGCTTCCTCACCGAGAGCCGGGACGCCGAGTACTACGCCCAAAAGGTGGACGACACCGGCGGCGTGTACCTGGTGCCCGCCTTCACCGGCCTGGGGGCGCCCTACTGGGACATGTACGCCCGGGGCTGCCTGGTGGGCATCACCCGGGGCACCAAGCGGGAGCACATCATCCGGGCGGCCCAGGAGTCCATCGCCTATCAGGTCCGGGATCTGGCCGCCGCCATGGAGAAGGACACCGGCGTCCCCCTCCGGGCCCTCCGGGCCGACGGCGGGGCCAGCCGGGACGGCTTTCTGATGCAGTTCCAGGCCGACATCCTGGGCACCGATGTGGTCCGGCCCGTCATCCGGGAGACCACCGCCCTGGGGGCCGCCTATCTGGCCGGCCTGGCGGTGGGGGTCTGGAAGGACCGGGAGGAGATCCGGGGCCTCTGGCGGAAGGACGTGACCTTCCGCCCCGACATGGCCGGCGACCGGCGGGAACGGCTCCTGAAGGGCTGGCACCGGGCGGTGAAGCGCAGTCTGGACTGGGCCAGAGAGGACGAGAAATAAGAAAAAGCTGCCCCGGAGCCATGGCTCCGGGGCAGCTTTTTTCACTTACAGGTCCAGGATGCGGCCGTCGGTGGAGATGACGGTCACCTGCCAGGGGATGAGCTTGCCGCAGTTCTGGAGGGCGCGCTTCACGGCGTTCTCCAGACCGCCGCAGCAGGGCACCTCCATGCGCACCACGGTGACGCTCTTGATGTCGTTGCGCCGCAGGATCTCGGTGAGCTTGTCGGCATAATCCCCCTCGTCCAGCTTGGGGCAGCCCACCAGGGTGATCCGCCCCTGGATGAAGTCCCGGTGGAAGGCGGCGTAGGCGTAGGCGGTGCAGTCGGCGGCCACCAGCAGCTTGGCGCCGTCAAAGTAGGGGGCGTTCACCGGCACCAGCTTGATCTGCACCGGCCACTGGGAGAGCTGGCTCTCCTCCGTCGCTGCGGGGGCGGCGGGGGCGGCGCAGGGGGTGCGCCGGAGGCTCCGGGACTGGCTGCCGGGGCAGCCGCAGGGCAGGGGTCCTTCCGCTTTGACAGCCTTGGCAGCTTTGGCCGCCTCCACGGCGGCGGCGTCATAGGCCGGGGCCTCCCGGACCTCAAAGGTGATGGCCCCGGTGGGGCAGGCGGGCAGGCAGTCCCCCAGCCCGTCGCAGTAGTCCTCCCGCAGCAGGCGGGCCTTGCCCTCCACCATGCCGATGGCCCCCTCGTGGCAGGCCGCGGCGCACAGGCCGCAGCCGTTGCATTTCTCCTGGTCGATCCTGATGATCTTGCGCTCCATGTTTTTATTCCATCCTTCCGAATTTCATTTCTTTTCCGGCGGCGTCGTACTTCTTCCGCTTGCCGGTGAGACCGGTGATCTTCACCCGCCACACGCCGGTGCGGCCCAGGCTCCGGGCGGCGGATTCCTCAAAAGCCGCCATGTTGGAGGGGACGTGCCGCTGGCACAGCAGGCGCAGGGCCTCGGTCTTCTCTACCGGGTCGGTGACCTCCTCGGCCAGGCCGAAGGCCACCGCCGACTCGTACTCGGTGGTGAACTTGTCGGGCGGGACATGGGTGTCCCCCACCGCCGTCACGCACACCCGGCCGTCCCGGCGGAGGCAGTCCACCTTCTGCCCCTCCAGGGCACAGTGGAAAAAGAGCTCCTCCCCCCGGCGGACGATGGTCACCGGCACGTTGTAGGGCCAGCCCTCCGGGCCGGCCATGCCCAGCACCGCGTACTCGCACTTGTCCAGCACCATCCGGGCAAAATCCACATCCATTTCCCGATCTTTTCTCCTCATTTCCGGTCCCCCCTTGTTTTTCTGTGCCTATTATCGTATACTAAAGGCCCAATGTCAGTTGGAATTCCAACAAACAGGAGCCTGTCATGAAAAAATATCTGGAAATCTTGCTCGCCTCCCCCCTCTTCCGGGGCATCACGGCGGAGGAGCTGGAGCAGCTCATCCCCTGCCTGGGGGGCGGCGTCCGGCGCTACGGCACCGGGGCGGCCATCCTGCTGGCGGGGACCCCCGCCGGCCAGATGGGGCTGGTGCTCTCCGGCCGGGTCCAGGTGGTGCGGGAGGAGTTCTCCGGCCACCGCTCCCTCCTGGCCGAGCTGGAGCCGGGGGAGCTCTTTGCCGAGACCTTCGCCTGCGCCCCCGCCCTGCCCGGCGGCCTGCCGGTGACCGTGCTGGCGGCGGAGGACTGCGCCGTGCTGCTGCTGGACCTGAAGCGGGTGGTGGGGACCTGCTCCAACAGCTGTCCCTTTCACACCCGGCTGGTCCGGAACCTGCTGGGGGTACTGGCGGGGAAGAACCTGGCCCTCAACCGCCGGATGGTCCACCTCTCCCGCCGCTCCACCCGGGAAAAGCTCCTCTCCTACCTCTCGGAGCAGGCCGCCCGGGCCGGCGGGACGGAATTTTCCATCCCCTTCGACCGGCAGGGGCTGGCGGACTATCTGTGCGTGGAGCGCAGCGCCATGTCCGCCGTCCTCTCCCGGCTCCGGGCCGAGGGGGTGCTGGAGACCCACCGCAATCACTTCCGGCTCCTCCGGCTCCCGGAGGAGGAGGTATAAACCGGCTCTTCCCTTTTTCCGCCCCAGCGTGTAAAATAGCCGTGAGAGACACGGAACACAAGGAGGATACGAGCATGCGGAAACCTGTTTTGGTGGTGATGGCCGCCGGCATGGGCAGCCGGTACGGCGGCCTCAAGCAGCTGGACCCGGTGGGGGAGCACGGCGAGCTCATCATCGACTACTCCATCTACGACGCCCGGCGGGCGGGGTTCGAGACGGTGGTCTTCGTCATCAAGCACGCCATCGAGGAGACCTTCAGGGCCGGCATCGGCGACCGGCTGAGCAAGGTGATGGACGTGCGCTACGCCTATCAGGAACTGGATGACCTGCCCGAGGGCTACGCCGTCCCCGAGGGCCGGGTGAAGCCCTGGGGGACCTGCCACGCCATCCTGGCCGCCCGCAAGGTGGTGGACGGTCCCTTCGCCGTCATCAACTCCGACGACTACTACGGCCCCGAGGCCTTTCGGGAGATGTACGATTACCTCTCCACCCATGAAGACCGGCCCGGCTGCTATGAGTACGCCATGGTGGGCTACCTGCTGGGCAACACCGTCACCGAGCACGGCCATGTGGCCCGCGGGGTGTGCGTGGAGACGGCCGACCACTTCCTCCAGAGCGTCACCGAGCACACCCATATCGAAAAGGACGGGGACAATGCCCGCTCCACCCGGGACGGCGGCGAGACCTGGGAGCAGCTGCCCGGGGACACCATCGTGTCCATGAACCTGTGGGGCTTCACCCGCAGCTTCCTCACCGAGGCGGAGGAGCGCTTCCCCGCCTTCCTGGACCGGGCGCTGAAGGAGGACCCCGTCAAGGGGGAGTACTTCCTGCCCAGCGTGGTGAGCGCCCTCATCGGGGAGGGCAAGGCCCGGGTGAAGGTCCTCCGGAGCCGGGACCGCTGGTACGGCGTCACCTACCACGAGGACAAGCCGGTGGTGGTGGCCGCCATCGCCCGGATGACCCAGGAAGGGCTCTACCCGGCGAACCTGTGGGGCGAATAAGCATAAAAAACGGCGTGTGCGGTGCACACGCCGTTTTTTATGCTTATTCAGCCGCAGACGCCGTTTTTCACGTGGACGATGAAGTCCTGGACGTTGGTGACGATGGTCTTGACCGTCAGGCTGCCCCGGTCCCGGAGCTTGTTGACGGCGAACTCCGAGATGTCTACTGAGTAGAAGTAGAGGGGACGGACCACCCCGTCCACCACCCGGTAGCAGGGGGTCATGTTGCCGGTGGCCACGGTATGGAGGGTGGAGGCCATACAGATGATGGTGGTGGCCTTCCGGATGAGATTGCGCATGGCGTCCTGGCCCTCGTACACGTTGCCGTACACCTCGGGCAGGGGGCCATCGTCCCGGACGGAGCCCACCAGCACGAAGGGGACGCCCTTCTTCACGCACTCGTAGAGGATGCCGTCCTTCACGGCGCCGGAGTCCACGAAGGCTTGGATGGAGCCCAGGCGGCGGACGTCGTTGATGGTGTCGATGTGGTTGTAGTGGCCGTTGGGCTGGCTGCGCTGGGTGTAGATGTCCTGGCCCAGGGCGGTGCCCCGGCAGCCGGCCTCCAGGTCGTGGGTGGCCAGGGCGTTGCCCCCCAGCACCCCGTCCACGAAGCCCTCCCGCACCAGGGCGGCAAAAGCGGAGCGGGCGTCGGCGTCAAAGGTGCAGGCGGGGCCCATGACCCACAGGATGTTCCCATGCTCCCGCTCGTGGCGGAGGAGCTCGTACATGGCGTCGTAGTCCATGGAGTAGGCCGTCTCCCGGCTGCGGCCCTGGCGGAAGGAGAAGGCCTCCCCCTCCTCCGTCCGCTCCTCCTCAAAGCCGGTGGTGTGGACGAAGATGCCCTGGCTTCCGTCCTCGGTGCGGCCCACCGCCACCGGGTCCCCCTCCTTCACGTTGCGGAACTCCACGATGGAGACATTGCCGTCCCGGCAGACGGCCACGCAGTCCATGCGGCTCTCCTGGGCCAGCACCCAGCGGCCCTCCAGCCGGAAATACTCCGGGAACATGGTGGTGGCGTGGTAGTTCTCCGGCACCACCCCGTCCCTGGGGGCGGGGACCAGCGTCACGTCAGGGGCCTCCCCCAGGCCCAGGGCGGCAAAATCGGGGGCGTGGTAGACGGGCAGTACAAAGCTCATGTTCCAGATCGCTCCTTCTCTATATTTGGGGTGTGGATGGGTCACTTCAGGAGGTCGGCCTCCTCCGGGTGGTCCCGGAACCAGGCCACAGCGTAGGAGCACACCGGCACCACCTTCAGCTCCCGCTGCCGGAAGCGTTTGGCAGCGGCGGCGAGCAGCTTGTCCGCCGCCCCCTGGCCCCGGAGCTCCGGGGAGACGTAGGTGTGGTCGATGGACATGGCCCGGTCGGACCGCTGGTGGAAGGTGACCTGGGCCGCCATACGGCCGGATTCATCCTTCACATAGATCCGCTCGGCCTCATAGATGAATTCCATAGGCTTTCCTTTCCGCGCCAAAAGCGCCCGTGTGATATACATATAGTATACCACACGGGCGCTTGCTTGCCCACCCCCTGTTTTCCTCAGCCGGTGGTGGGGAAGGTCACCTCCACGGTGAAGAGGTCGGCGTCGGTCTCCACCCGGAGGGCGCCGCCGCAGGCGGCGGTGAAGCTGCTGGCAATGGCCAGGCCCAGGCCGCTGCCGCCGTCGGTGCGGCTGGCGTCCCCACGGACGAACCGGGCGGTGAAATCCACCCCGGAGGGCAGCTCGTCCCGGGAGGTATTCTTCAATCGGGCCACTGCCCGGCCCTCCATGGCCTCCAGGGCGACATAGACCCGGCTCCCCTCCAGGGAGTAGCGGAGGGCGTTCTGGATGAGGTTCTGGAAGACCCGGTAGAGCCGGTCCCCGTCGGCGGTGATCCACACCGGATTGCTGGGCAGGGTGACGCGGAAGGTGAGGCCGCTTTCCCGGATGGCCTCGTCCATGTCGGCCAGGGTCTGGTCCAGCAGCCGGGTGAGGTCCAGCCGCTCCAGCCTCAATGGCAGCTCCCCGGAGGCCGCCTTGCTCACCTCAAAGACGTCCTGCACCATGACCTGGAGCCGTCTCGCCTTCTCGTTGAGGATGCGGATATAGTCCTTCACGTGGGGGGGCAGGTCCTCCTCCTCCCCCAGCAGGGCGGCGTAGCTCACCACCGAAGTGAGTGGGGTCTTCAGGTCGTGGGAGACGTTGGCGATGAGCTCCACCTTCATCCGCTCGCTCTTCATCTGCTCGGCCACGGCGGAACGCAGCCCCTCCTGGACCCGGTTGAGGTCAACCGCGGCATCGGAGAGGTCGGAGCCCTCGGGCAGCTTCAGGGGCTGGGCCGCCGTACCGGTACGGAGGATGGAGAGCTGGTCGGTGAGGGGGACCAGGTCCCGGAGGAGGACCCAGGTCCGGTCCAGCAGCCAGGCCAGGGGGAGGAGGAGCAGCAGCACCGTCAGCAGAGCGATCAGCAGGGCAGCCGGCCCGGAAAGACTGGTGCCGTCATAGAATTGGCGGAAAAACGTCCAGAACGCCATCAGGGCCAGCACCCCCACGCCGGCCACCGCCGCCGCCATCCGGCCCAGGAAGCGCCGCCGGAGGGGCTGGGAGAGCTCCGCCCCCCGGAGGACCCGCCACAGCCGGGCGAGTCCGCTCAGCACCAGGGCGCACAGCCCGTGCCGCCAGGGCTTTTCGTTGCGGCGCAGGTCGCAGATGAGCACATAGAGGGCGGCCAGCCAGAGCAGGGCGGCTCCGGCGCACAGGGCCAGAAACAACAGGTCACTCAGCCCGCCGTAGCCCAGGTACCACCGCAGCCGGGGCAGGATCCACAGGGCGGCAAAGGGATAGAGGACCGCCACCAGCAGCTTCCACTCGAACCAGACGCGGGTGGCCAATCGGGCTGCCGCGGCCTGCCGGGCGGAGAGGGCGCCAGCTGCTGACTTTCCGCCGGAGAGGAGCCTGGCGCACAGGCTGTTTTTCCAAATCTGCTTGTTGTGCCGCAGATCACACCCCGTCAGATAGAGGAGCACGGGGTAGCAGAGCAGAAAGACCAGGCCCGTCACGGCGGCGAAATCGCTGAGTCCCCAGAAAAAGCCGCCCATGGCGAGCTGCCAGAACAGGAAGAGCGGGAGGAGGGTCCAGAGGGCCTTGACCTCAAACCACACTTTGGCCGTCCGGGCGGCGATGGCGGCCCTGGCCTCCCGGCGGGCCTTCCGCAGCGTCACCGCCAGGGTCACGCAGAGGATGGCCCCGGCCCAGACCCCGAAGAGCCCCCAATAGCCGTACCGCACATAGGTGACCACCTGCTTCATGCTCCAGATGGGCTCCCACCAGCCGTGGTCCACCGGCTGGGAGGCCACGGCCAGACAGACGGTATACCCGTCCAGGCTGCCGCCGCTCCGGTTGATGTAGCCCGGCACGTCCCACTGGCTCTCGTCTGTATAGTAGCCGTTGCCGTAGACGTCCAGTTCCTCCCCGTCCTGGAGGATGGTCACCTTCCCGTTCTGGAGCTTCAGCAGAAAGCCGTAGCCCTCCGGCGCACCCTGGGTCAGGTCGTGGTCGGTGTTGGTATAGACGATGTCGTTGTACCCGGACTGGTAGCTTCCGGAGTAGAGGAGGTTGGTGTCCATGCCGGCATTGGCCCAGAGATAGACGGGCTCCTCACACTCCAGCGCGTAGAGGATATCTTCGAAATAGCCGGTGATCTCCCGCCGGAAGTAGGCCGTATCCCGGTAGTCGCTCTGGAAGGCCACCTCCGGCCCCAGCCCCCGGGGCGCCAGCCCCCAGGCGGCGTACCACGTCCCCACGCACCCTGCCAGGGCGAGATAAAACCCCAGAAAGAGGACGATCACACTAGCCCATTTTTTCCATCTTGTAACCAATGCCCCACACCACCTTCAAGTATTCCGGCTTTTTGGGATTGAGCTCGATCTTCTCCCGGATACGGCGGATGTGGACCATCACCGTGTTCTCGGGGGCGTAGCACTCCCCCTCCCACACCCGGCGGTAGATCTCCTCCGCCGGGAAGATGCGGCCCAGGTTCCGCATGAGGAGGTCCACGATCCGGGTCTCGGTGGCGGTGAGCTTCACCGGCTCCCCGTCGGCCTTCAGGCTCATGCCCTCCGGGTCGTAGGTGAGGCGGCCGTTGACGATCACATCCAGCCGGCCCTCGGCGTTCACGTCCCCCAGGCTGGTGTACCGCCGCAGCTGGCTCCGGACCCGGGCCACCAGCTCCGGCGGGCTGAAGGGCTTGGTCACATAGTCGTCCGCCCCCACCGAAAGGCCCAGGATCTTGTCGGTCTCCTCACTGCGGGCGGAGAGGACGATGATGGGGAGGTTCCGCTTCTCCCGGATGCGCAGCACCGCCGAGAGCCCGTCCAGCCGGGGCATCATCACATCCATGATGATGAGCCGGATGGCCGGGTCCAGGGCCAGGTCCAGGGCCTCCATGCCGTTGTAGGCCCGGAGGACCTGATAGCCCTCCCGCTCCAGCAGGATGGCGATGGCCCCCACGATCTCCCGGTCGTCATCCACCACTAAGATCCGCTCGTCCATAGATCGAAACTCCTTCCTGATGCCTCCAGCATAGCAGGCGACTCTTACAGCCCTGCCGGGCAATTCTTACAGCTTTCTAACGACTGCCCCAGGCGGCCCCCAGCCGCCGGAAGGCCTGGCGGATGTCCTCGGCCTCCAGCCGGGCGTAGCCCATGATGAGCGTGGGGGGCAGCTCCTCCGGCGGCGGCGTCAGCCAGCTGGCCGACAGGGGGTAGACCGCCACCCCCTCCGCCGCCGCCCGCTCCACCAGCTCGGCCTCCCCCATGCCGTTTTCCAGGGTGAGGAGCATGTGGAGGCCGGCGTCCGCCCCGGAGAGCCGGGCGGGGAGGCCCAGCTCCTTCACGCAGGCGGTGAGGGCGGCCTTCCGGTCCCGGTACTCCACCCGCATCCGGGCGATGTGCCGCTCGAAGTGCCCCCCCTCCAGAAACCGGGCCAGGGTGTACTGCTCAAAGGAGGGGACGGTGGAGGAGTAGAGCAGAAACTCCCGCCGGTACCGCTCCGCCAGGTGGGGGGGCAGCACCATATAGCCGATGCGCAGAGAGGGGGCCAGGCTCTTGGCGAAGGTGTTGAGGTAGACCACCCGCTCCCCGGCGTCCAGGCTCTGGAGGGCGGGGATGGGCCGGCCGGAGAAGCGGAACTCGCTGTCGTAGTCGTCCTCGATGATATACCGCCCCTCCCCCGCCGCCGCCCAGGCCAGGAGCTCCCGCCGCCGGGTCACCGGCATGACGGTGCCCAGGGGGAAGTGGTGGGAGGGGGTCACGTGGACCACCCGTGCCCCCGACCAGGTGAGGGCGTCCACCCGCAGGCCCTGCTCGTCCAAAGGGATGGGACAGATGAGAGCCCCCTGCCGGGAGAGGATGCGTCCAAATTTCCGGTAGCCCGGATTTTCCACGGCGTACCCACCCTCCCGGCCCAGGAGCTGGAAGAGGATGCCGGTGAGGTATTCCGAGCCCGCCCCCACCACCACCTGGTCCGGCTGGGCGTCCATGCCCCGGAAGGCCCGGAGATAGTCCACGATGGCGGCGCGGAGGGCGGGCACCCCCTGGGGGTGGATGGCGGAGAGGAGTCCGCTGTCCTCGTTGGTGAGGACCTGCCGCATGAGCTTGGCCCAGGTGGCGAAGGGGAAGTGGGCGGCGTCCACGGCGTTGGTGGCAAAGTCGTACCGGGGCACTGACGCTGTCGGGTCCGTGGGCGGCTCCTCCGCCCGCCGGGCCGGGGCCGGGGCCGGCGCCGCCGCCGGCTCCAGGGCGGCGACAAAAAAGCCCCGCTTGGGCTCAGAGCGGAGGTAGCCCTCGGCCAGAAGCTGGCCGTAGGCCCCCTCCACCGTCACCACGCTCACCTTCAGGTGGGTGGAGAGGGCCCGCTTGGAGGGCAGCTTCTCCCCGGCGGGAAGGACCCCTGACTCGATATCCCGCCGGATCCGGCGGTAGAGCTGCTCATAGAGGGGGGTGCTCAGGCTGGGGTCCAGCACCGGTGTGATCATATCGTCCCCTCCTTTTCCCCATCATTTTTCTGTTTGGACAGCACCACCGGCCCCGTCCGCCACTCCTCGCCCCCGGGCCAGGGGGCGGCAAAGCACAGGCCGTAGAGGTCGGTGCACCGGGCCTCCAATTCCGCCAGCCTCCCTCCCTCCCCGGGCAGGGCCTTGGCGTGGGCCGGCTTGGTGACGACGGGGACCGCCGCCCGCCGGTCCATCTCCCGCAGCACCTCCCGGCCCCGGTCGGTGAAGCCCAGGACCTTGAGGTAGGGGACCGCCGCCGGCCGGTCGGCGGCGGTCAGCCCCAGCATGGCCCAGGCCGTCAGCCGCCGCACCCGGGCGTGGGCGTATCGTTTGGTCTTGGCAAGGTCGTAGACCTCCTCCAGGCTCCCCGCCCGCTGTCCCGCCGCCAGCAGCCGGGCGGCCAGGCCCTCCCCGCTGTCCGGCAGGGCCTCCGCCTCCGCCAATGTCATGGTCCGCAGCCGGGCCAGTGTCCACCGCTCACACCACTCCATGGAGGCGACGTCCCCCTGCCAGGCCTCGGTGAGGTAGGCCTCCGCCCGGGCGATCTTCCCCTGCCGGAGCCAGCCCCGAAGGGTGGAGGCCGAGGCAAAGCCCTCCGCCGGCGCTCCGTCGTGGCGGGCCCCTACCCGGCGCACCGTCAGGGCCCCCATTTCCGGCGGCAGGGCCCGGAGGTACTCCACACCCAGGTTGTCGTTTGGGTTTTCCAGGCAGGCGGCCCCCTCCGCCCCCAGCAGTTCCTCCGCCGCCCGGTGACGGCAGAGGGCAAAGGGCAGGCCCTGGTCCAGAAAGCCCCGGAGGGCGGCCCGGTAGTCCTCCGAATCCAGACACTCCGCCGCCC
>CALWYC010000020.1 GCA_944385655.1 uncultured Intestinimonas sp.
TGGCCTCCCACACGGAGAAGACCCGGGCCATGGTGAGCCAGATCGACCACTTCGACGTCATCATCGCCGACAGCGAGTTCGAGGCCCTGGTGCTGGAGTGCTCCCTCATCAAGCGCCACCAGCCCCGGTACAACATCCTCCTGAAGGACGACAAGGGCTACCCCTATATCCGCCTCACCGTCCAGGAGGCGTACCCCAAATTCTCCCTGGCCAACCGGCCGGCGGAGGACGGGGCCCGGTACTTCGGCCCCTATGGGAGCCGGGGCGCCACCCAGGACATCATCGAGGCCATCCTGTCCGCCCTGCGTCTGCCCAAGTGCCGGAAAAAATTCCCCCGGGACATCGGCAAGGAGCGTCCCTGCCTCTACTACCGCATGGGCCAGTGCGACGGCTACTGCCGCCCGGAGATGGACCAGAGCCGCTACAGGGAGAACATGGACCAGGCCGTCCGCCTCCTGGAGGGGAAGTACGAGGAGGTCTGCGACGACCTCCGGGCCGAGATGGAGCGCTCCGCCGAGGAGCTGCGCTTCGAGCGGGCGGCCGAGCTCCGGGACCGCATCGCCGCCATGGAGCTGCTGGGCAAGCGGCAGAAGGTGGTGGCGGGGAGCCTGGCCGACACCGACGTGGTGGGCTTCCACCGGGGGGAGGCCAAGAGCTGCTTCGTGGTCCTCCACTTCGTGGAGGGGGATCTGGCCGCCAAGGACATGGACCTCATCGAGACCCCGGTGGAGGAGGCCAAAGAGGATACCGTCTCCGCCCTGGTGAAGCAGTACTACGGCGGACGGAACGCCCTGCCCAAGCAGATTTTGCTGCCCTGCGACATCGAGGACGAGGTGCCGGTGACGAGGATGCTCTCTGAACACTGCGGCCACCGAGTGGCCCTCATGACCCCCCAGCGAGGGGCCAAAATGGACCTCATCCGCCTGGCCAACAAGAACGCCGTGGAGGAGGTGGAGCGGGCCACCTCCCGGGAGGAGCGGCAGTCCAAGCTCATGGAGGCCCTGGGGAAGATGCTGGGCCTTTCGGAGCCGCCCAGGCGGATCGAGGCCTACGACATCTCCAACACCGGGGACGCCAACATCGTGGCCTCCATGACCGTCTTCATCGACGGCCGGCCCCTGAAGCGGGACTACCGCCACTTCAAGCTCAAGGACATGGTCCACGCCGACGACTACGGCTCCATGGAGCAGGTCCTCACCCGCCGGTTCCGCCGGTACCTGGACGGAGATGAGAAGTTCGGCGATCTGCCCGACCTCCTGCTCATCGACGGCGGCGAGAACCACGCCAGGGTGGCCGTCCGGGTGCTGGAGGAGGCGGGGCTCTCCATTCCCGTCTTCGGCATGGTGAAGGACGACCGCCACCGCACCCGGGCCCTGGTGGACCCGGCGGGCAGCGAGATCGGCATCCAGCAGATCCCGGCGGTCTTTGCCCTGGTGGGCCGCATCCAGGAGGAGACCCACCGCTTCGCCATCGAGTTCCAGCGCCTCCAGCAGTCCAAGGGGGTGAAGGGCTCCGCCCTGGACCAGATCCCCGGGGTGGGAGAGAAGCGGCGAAACGAGCTGCTGCGGCACTTCAAGAGCATCAGGAACATCAAGGCGGCCTCTCTGGCGGCGCTGGAGGAGGCCGTGCCCAAGAACACCGCCCGGGCGGTCTACGACCATTTCCACCCCCGGACCGGGGAAGGAGAGACCCAATCATGAGCCGGAGAACCCCTGTTTTGACCCTGGCGCTGTTGCTGGCCTTTGTCCTGGCCGCCTGCGGCGGGCAGGAGGCGGCCAGCCCCGCCCCCGCCGATGTGACGGCGGCGGAGCTGGCCCGGACGGTAGTGGAGCGTCAGGACGACCTGGCCGGGCTGCCCGCCCTGGAGGACGAGGCCCTCGATGACCACCTCTCCGCCTTCTGCGGCCTGGAGACGTGGGAAGACGGAGCGGTGTACGCCGCCGGCGGCATGGACGCCCGGGAGATCACCGTGGTGCGGCTCTCCGACGAGGCATCGGCGGAGACGGCGGCGGACACCTTGGAGAACTACCGGCTGGAGCGGCAGGGGGACTTCTTCGGCTACGCCCCCATGGAGGCCGACCGGCTGGACCGGGCGGCGGTCCTCCAGCGGGGCTGCTACGCCGCCCTGCTGGTCTGTGACGACCCGGAGGCGGCCAAGGAGACCTTCGACGCCTGCCTGGCGGGAGAACTTGCACCACTGGTGGAAGAAGAGGGGGAGCCGGTCCTCTCCGTACCCTCTGAGGAGCCGGAGGCCACCCAGGTCCTGGCGCCGGAGACCGAGACGCCGGAGCCGGAGCCCAGCCCCACGCCGGAGCCGGAACCCACGCCCTCGGAGCCGCCGGAGGAGACGGAGCGGCCCATCCTGAACCCGGACCTGGACACCAGTGATTTTGTCCCCTTCACGGCGCCCAACGACGCCAACATGGAGATCTACGACACCTCCGCCATCCGGGCGGCCTGGGAGACGGGGGACGAGGACGGGCTCTCCGACAAGGACGCCGCCATCCTGGAGCAATGCCGGGCGGTGCTGGGGGAGCTCATCACCGAGGATATGACCGACTTCCAGAAGGAGCTGGCCGTCCATGACTGGATCGTGGAGCACGGCAGCTACGACCAGACGGTCCACAACAACCCGGGACACAGCGGCCGCACCGGATACCGGGACCCCTACGGCATCCTGGTGGGGGGCTATGGCAACTGCCTGGGCTACTCCACCACCTTCCAGCTCCTCATGGACCTGTGCGATGTGGAGTGCATCACGGTGGTAGGCGCCGCCTTTGACTCCCTGGAGGACCACGCCTGGAACATGGTGAAGCTGGACGGGGCGTGGTACTGCGTGGACGTGACCTGGGACGACCCCACCATGGGGAACGGCAACACCAATTCGGTGGTCCGCCACCGCTACTTCAACGTGACCAGCCAGCACATGCGGGACACCGACCACCAGTGGGACTATCTGTACGTACCGGAGGCCACCGCCACCCATTACTTCTGGGATGGGGCGGGGGCGCTGCCGCAATAAAGGAAAAGGAGGGTGACCGCCATGCGCGTCATCACGGGAACGGCCAGGGGCCGGAAGCTCAAGGAGCTCCAGGGCATGGAGACCCGCCCCACCACCGACAAGGTGAAGGAGTCTCTCTTCAACATCATCCAGTTCGACATCGAGGGCCGGCGGGTGCTGGACCTCTTCGGCGGCACCGGCCAGCTGGGCATCGAGTGCCTGAGCCGGGGGGCGGCCCACTGCACCTTCGTGGACATCCGGAAGGAGGCCGCCGCCCTCATCCGGGACAACGTGGCCCTGTGCGGCTTCACCGACCGGGCCAGGGTGGTCCAGGGGGACTACCTCTCCTTCCTCACCGGCAGCCGGGAGAAATTCGACCTCATCCTGCTGGACCCCCCCTACGCCAGTGGACTGCTGGAAAAAGCCCTGGAGACGGCGGCGGGAATTGACATCCTGTCGGAAAATGGTATAATGGTCTGCGAAAGTGCCGCGGAAACCGCCCTTCCAGCCCTTTCCATGCCCTATCGGAAGGGCAAGGACTACCGCTACGGCAAGATCAAGCTCACGGTCTACCACAGGGACGCGTGAGTCCATTCCCGCTTTTAGGGGGCAACCGTCATGAAGACCGCCATTTACCCCGGCAGCTTCGACCCCATCACCCTGGGGCATTTGAATATCATCAAGCGGGCGGCGCTGTGCTTTGACAAGCTCATCGTCTGCGTCATGGTGAATTCCCAGAAGAACGGCCTCTTTACCCCGGAGGAGCGGGTGGAGCTCATCCGGCGGGTGGTCTGCCAGCTGCCCAACGTGGAGGTGGACGCCTCTTCGGTGCTGCTGGCGGAGTACGCCCGGCAGCGGAAGGCCAGGGTCATCGTCAAGGGGCTCCGGGCCGTGTCCGATTTTGAGAGCGAGGTCCAGATGGCGGTGGTCAACCGCAAGCTCAACCCCAATGTGGACACCATGTTCCTGCCCTCCAATGAGAAGTACACCTATCTCAGCTCCACGGTGGTGAAGGAGATGGTGCGCTACGGGGTGGAGTTGTCCGACTTCATCCCCCGGGAGATCATCGAGGACGTAAAAAAGAAAATGAACGACAGCAGGAGGGACGTCTGATGGCGACCGGCGTAGAAGAATTGGTGGATATGCTCTTTTCCATGATCGACGAGGCGAAGGGCGTGCCCCTGAGCAGCGACAAGTGCATCATCGAGCGGGACAAGGCCCTGGACCTGCTGGATGAGATCAAGGCCCAGTTCCCCGTGGAGCTGGGGGAGGCCAAGAAGCTCCTGGCCGCCCGGGCGGACTACATCGCCTCCGCCAAGCGGGAGGGGGAGCTCATCCGCAAGCAGGCCGAGGAGAAGGCCCGGCAGATGCTGGCCGAGGACGAGCTCACCGCCCAGGCCAAACAGAAGGCCAACGAGATGATCAAGGTGGCCGAGGACCGCAGCCGGGAGCTGCGCCGGGCCGCCAACGAGTACTGCGAGGACGCCCTCCGCCGCACCGAGGAGGCCGTCAGCGAGGCCTATGATGAGATCAAGCGCTCCCGGGCCCGGTTCCGGGCGGCGGCGGCCGGCGTGCAGCAGCCCGCCGCCGGCGGCGGCGCGCCCGCCCAGGGCGGCCGCACCGTCTACGACGCCGAGGCCGACGCCTGAATCTCATAGCGCCGCAAAAAAATTTTTTCCGCCGCCCACGGCGGGACAGGTCGACGCCTGTCCCGCCGTTTTTTTGTGCCCGCGTCACAGAGAACCGAAGAGTTTTCCACATAATGTGCAAAAATGTGCCTGGAAATCCCCGGGAGAGGGCAGAACGGGACCTTTTCCAAAGAGATGCCAAAAGCAGGTCCCGGCGGGCGGGCTCCGAACAGGCGATAGAACAAATGTTTTAATGCGAAAAAAGGGTGATTTTTCCCGAAATATCTGGGAAATTCGGAGAAAAAAGAAGGAATAAACCCTTGCAATTTCCCTGCGGAACCATTATACTTGAACTACTGGTGGAGTGAAATGGAGCGAAATAGAGCAAAGTGGAGGGAGATGAACGGCCTTGGGCAGCGTGACCGGCACCTACGAGCACAGCGTCGATGCCAAGGGCCGTCTGTTCATCCCCGCCAAGCTCCGGGAGGAGCTGGGCGAGACCTTCTACCTGGCCATGGGCGTGGACACCTGCCTGGCCATCTATCCCCAGGAGAGCTGGGACCGCTTCACCGCCAAATTTGCCTCCCTGCCCATCAGCAAGTCCAAGGCCATGCGCTCCCTGTTCGCCAACGCGGTGAAATGCGTGCCGGACAGCCAGGGGCGGATCGTCATCCCCCAGCGTCTGCGGACGTACGCCGACCTGGGGAAGGACGTGGTCATCATCGGCGTCCACGACCGGGCGGAGATCTGGAGCGCCGAGCGCTGGAACGTGGAAGAGGAGGAAATGACGCCCGAGAAGATGGCGGCGCTCATGGATTCCCTGGAGCTGTAAGGAAGGGAGGCGCGCCGCCATGGAACTCATCCACAAGCCTGTGCTCCTGCGGGAGTGCCTGGAGGGCCTGAAGATCCGCCCCGACGGGACCTATGTGGACGGCACCCTGGGCCGGGCGGGCCACTCCCGGGAGATCGCCGCCCGGCTCACCACCGGCCGGCTCATCTGCATCGACCGGGACCAGGCCGCCCTGGACGCGGCGGAGGACCGGCTGGCCGGCCATCTGGACAAGGTCACCCTCATCCACGGCAACTTCGGCGACCTGGCCGGGCTGCTGGACGAGCGGGGGATCGCCGGGGTTGACGGCATGCTCTTCGACCTGGGGGTGTCCTCCCCCCAGCTGGACGACCCGGAGCGGGGCTTTTCCTACATGCACGACGCCCCCCTGGACATGCGGATGGACCGGTCCGAGGCCCTCACCGCCCACACGGTGGTGAATGAGTGGTCCCAGGAGGAGCTGCGGCGCATCCTGTGGCAGTATGGCGAGGAGCGGTACGCCCCCCAGATCGCCGCCGCCATCGTCCGCCGCCGGGCGGAGGCGCCCATCGCCACCACCCTGGAACTGGTGGACGTGATCCGCAGCGCCATGCCGGCCCAGGCCCTGCGGGAGAAGCAGCACCCGGCCAAGCGGAGCTTCCAGGCCATCCGCATCGCCGTCAATGACGAGCTCGCCGCCGTGGACCGGATGCTCCACGCGGCGGTGCCCAGACTGGCTCCGGGGGGAAGGCTGTGCGTCATCTCCTTCCACTCCCTGGAGGACCGCATCGTGAAAAACGCCCTGGCCGAGCTGGCCAAGGGCTGTACCTGTCCCCCGGACTTCCCGGTGTGCGTGTGCGGCAAGACCCCACAGGTCAGGCTGACGCCCCGGAAGCCCATCCTGCCCACAGCAGAAGAGATCGAGGAGAATCCCCGGGCCCGCAGCGCCAAGCTGCGGGTGGCGGAGAAGCAGTAGCGCCGGCCCAGGGCCGGATACGAAAGAGATTGGAGTGACCTGCATGGCGAGTGCCACGGCACAGAGAAGAAGCCGATATTCCCAGCCCCGCGGTACCTACGGAAACCTGGCCTACGCCCAGCCCGCCGCCCGTCCCCTGGAGCGGGGCGGCGCAGAGGTCCTCCGTCCCCAGCCCAAGGTCCGGCCCAGAGAGCGGGCCCTCACCCGCCCCAAGGTCCGTGTCCGGGAGGCCGGCCAGATCTCCGTCTTCGCGGTGGTGGGCTTCCTGGCGGTGGGCGTCTTCGCCGTGCTGCTCATGCTCAGCACCGTGCAGCTCACCATGGTCAGCGACGAGGTGGTCTCCCTGCGGAGCCAGCTCTCCAGCCTCCAGAGCGAGGAGGCCAAGCTGATGGCCCAGTACGAGCTGGCCTTCGACCCCAGCACCATCGAGGAGCGGGTGACCGCCGACGGCAGCATGGTCAAGCCCGCGGCGGGCCAGATCTACACCCTGGACCTCTCCGAGTCCGACAGCGTGGTCTACTACGACCAGGAGAGCACGGGCGGGAGCCTTTTGGACACCGTGCGGGACATGATCGACGGCGCACTGTCATATTTCCGCTGAGCCCACGCATACAGTGGGAGAGAGGCGGCCATAGAGAACACCAAAGGGCGTAAGAAAACAGAGCTTTTCTTACGCCCTTGTTCATCATCCGGAGCAAAAGGAGAAGGGCATGGCACAGAAAGAGCGCAGAAACGAGCAGGGCGGCGCCGACCGCCGCCAGAACCGGACCATCCTGGGCCGCACCATCTTTCTGATGGCGGTGTTCGGCGTGGTGGCCTTTGTCCCCCTGCTGTGGAAGCTGTGGCAGATCCAGATCGTGGACTACCGCTTCTACCAGGAGAAGGCCATCAGCCAGCAGACCAGAGACATGCTGGTCACCGCCCCCCGGGGCACCATCTACGATTCCCAGGGGAATATCCTGGCCGTGTCCACCGACGTCTACAACGTGGTCATCTCCCCCAAGGACATCCTGGCGGCGGAGGAGACCAAGGCCAAGTCGGGGGAGCAGAAGGCGGCCAAGGGCAAAGAGCTCACCGGCGCGGAGAGCGCCGCCATGGCCGGCCGGTACCAGGAGTTCGTGGCCGAGGGCCTGGCGGAGATCCTGGGGGTGGAGACCGACACCATCCTCAAGCGCATGGAGAACACCGCCTCCCAGTACGAGGTCCTCCAGTGGCGGGTGGACGACAGCGTCTCCGAGGCCGTCCGGGCCTTCCAGGAGGAGAACGGCCTCTATCCCGGGGTCTACCTCCTGCCCGACACCAAGCGGGTCTACCCCTACAGCTCCCTGGCCGCCCAGGTCATCGGCTGGGTCAACGTCAACGACAGCAACCGGGGCGCCTACGGCATCGAGGCCAAGTATGAGAGCCAGCTGGCGGGGGAGCCCGGCCGGGTGGTCACCGCCAAGAAGAACGACGGCACCGAGATGCTCTCCAGCTACGAGAGCTACGTGGACGCCCAGCCGGGCCTCAACGTCCAGCTCACCATCGACGCCACCATCCAGAGCTACTGTGAGAAGGCCCTCTCCGACGGCATCACCTCCTACGAGGTCCGCAACGGCGGCTTCTGCATCGTCATGAACCCCAAGACGGGGGCCATCCTGGCCATGGCCTCCTCCCCCAACTACGACCTCAACAACCCCCGGACCGTCTCCGACCCTGTCCTGTCGGCCTATCTGGAGACGGTGAAGAACGACCCCTCCGCCAATGAGGAGGCCTACGCCACGGCCCTCCAGGAGGCCCAGTACACCCAGTGGACCAACCGGGCGGTCACCGACACCTACGAGCCCGGCTCCACTTTCAAAACCATCGTCCTGGCCGCCGCCCTGGAGGAGGGCGTGGTCAATGAAAACTCTCACTTCTACTGCCCCGGTTACAAGATCGTGGCTGACCGGCGCATCAGCTGCTCCAAGCATGAGGGCCATGGGGACCAGACTTTGGCTCAGGCGGTGGCCAACTCCTGTAACCCCGCCTTCATCGAGATCGGGCAGGCCCTGGGGGCGGAGAAGTTCTATCAGTACCTGCTGGATTTCGGCATCATCGGCAAGACGGGCATCGACATCCAGGGTGAGGCCGACAATACCAATCTGGTATGGACCTACGACTACTTCACCGGCATCTACGGCGAGGTCTCCCTGGCCACCGCCTCCTTCGGCCAGACCTTCCGCCTCACCCCCATCCAGCTGGTCACCGCCGCCAGCGCCGCCGTCAACGGCGGCCACCTGATGCAGCCCTATGTGGTGCAGGCCCTCACCGACCAGGATGGCAACGTGGTGGAGCAGACCGAGCCCACCGAGGTCCGGCAGGTGGTCAGCGAGTCCACCTCCGCCCTGGTCCGGGAGATGCTCTACGGCGTGGTCAACGGCGGCACCGGCAAGAACGCCAACGTGGAGGGCTACCGCATCGGCGGCAAGACGGGCACCTCGGAGAAGCGGGACGAGGACACCGGCGACCTCATCGTCTCCTTCCTGGGGGTGGCCCCCGCCGACGACCCCCAGATCGTGGTCCTCATCGCCTTCGACAGCCCCACCCCCGTGGTGCCGGGCAGCGACTACACCTCCCACGGCTTCTACATCAGCGGCGGCAACATGGGCGCCCTGTCCGCCGGCCCCCTCATCGCCGACATCCTGGATTACCTGGGTGTGGAGAAGGTGTACAGCGACAGCGCCTACGCCGATGTGGTGGTGCCCCAGACCGTGGGCCTGAGCCAGGCCGACGCCATCAAGCTCCTCCAGTCCAAGGGCCTGGGCTACCGGGTGGTGGGGGACGGCGCCGCCGTCACCGACCAGCTCCCCGCCCAGGGGGTCTCCATCCCCGGCAAGAGCGAGGTGGTCCTCTACCTGGGCGCCGAGAAGCCCACCGAGCAGGTCTCCGTCCCCGACCTCACCCGCATGACGGCGTCGGCGGCGGAGAAGGCCCTCACCGATCTGGGCCTCTATATGAGGCCTGTGGGGGTCACCGACTACTCCGACACCACCATCGCCACGGAGCAGTCCATCGCGGCGGGGACCCTGGTGGACCCCGGCACCGTGGTGGAGGTCCACTTCATGGATACCGCGGTGCAGGATTACGCCGCCAACGGGAACATCTCCAACATTCATTAGACCTTCTGAAGGAGGGGCGTCATGCGACTGGAGGAGCTGCGGAAGGGAGTGCCCCTGGCGGGCGGGACGTGGAAGGATGACACGGAGATCACCGGCGTCAGCTATGACACCCGCACCCTGAAGCCGGGGGACCTCTTCGCGGCCCTGCCGGGCTACAAGGCCGACGGCCAGGACTTCATCGCCCAGGCCCTGGAGAAGGGGGCGGCGGCGGTGCTGTGCCGCCGGGCCCCCGACTTCCCCGGCCCCTGGCTGGTGGCGGAGGACCCCCGGGCCGCCCTGGCCCTCCTCTCCGCCAACTGGTACGGCCGTCCGGCGGAGGAGCTCACCTGCGTGGCCGTCACCGGCACCAACGGCAAGACCACCACCACCTACCTCCTCAAGGCGGTGCTGGAGAGCGCCCTGGGGGCCAAGGTGGGGCTCATCGGCACCAATCAGAACCTGATCGGGGACCGGGTGCTCCCCGCCAGCCGCACCACCCCGGAGTCCTGCGACCTCCAGGCCCTCCTCCGGGACATGGCCGACGCCGGCTGCACCCATGTGGTGATGGAGGCATCCTCCATCGCCCTGGACCAGCGGCGGACATGCGGCATCCGCTTCGCCGCCGGCATCTTCACCAACCTCACTGAGGACCACCTGGACTACCACGGCACCATGGAGGCCTACCGGGCCGCCAAGGGCCTGCTCTTCGACCAGACCGACCTGGCCGTCCTCAACCTGGACGACGAGGCGGGCCGGTGGTACGCCGGACGGGTCCCCTGTCCCGTCTTCACCTACTCCGAGCGGAAGGACCTGGCCGACCTGGTGGCCAAGAACCTGCGGCTCTTCCCCAGCCATGTGGAGTTCGAGGCGGTGGCCAAAAACGCCATCGGCCGGGTCTTCCTGCCCATCCCCGGCGGCTTTTCCGTCTACAACGCCCTGGGGGTCATCGCCTGCGCCCTCAACCTGGGCGTCCCCATGGAGAAGGCGGTCACCGCCCTCCGCTCGGCCCCGGGCGTCAAGGGCAGGGTGGAGGTGGTGCCGGTGCCGGCGGCCTATACCGTCATCATCGACTACGCCCACACCCCCGACGCCCTGGAGAACATCCTCACCACCGTCCGGGACCTCACCGACCGGCGGGTGCTCTGTCTCTTCGGCTGCGGCGGCGACCGGGACCGGTCCAAGCGGCCGGTGATGGGGGCCATCGCGGCAGACCTGGCCGACCTGGTGGTGGTGACCTCCGACAACCCCCGCACCGAGGACCCGGAGGCCATCATCGGCGACATCCTCCGGGGCATGGACGAGACGGACACCCCCGTGGAGGTGGAGCCCGACCGGGTGAAGGCCATCCACCGGGTCCTCGCCCTGGCCGGCACCGGCGACGTGGTGGTGCTGGCGGGGAAGGGGCACGAGACCTACCAGGAGGTGGGGGAGGAGCGCCGGCACCTGGACGAGCGGGAGGTGGTGGCCGACCACTTCGCCAAACGGGCCGTTTTTGGGAAAAAAGCGGCCGTCAGGCCGTAATCTGTGGATTTCTCCGATTGTGGAATCCCACGGGCCGTGATATAATCCCCCTTTGGGAATTTACCCGGGAGGTTGAAAATATGAGGATCTTGATCGCTGCGCTCTGTTCCTTCGTGCTGTCGGCCGTGGCCGGCAAGCTGCTCATCCCCGTGCTGCGCCGGATGAAGGCCGGCCAGTCCATCAAGGAGGACGGCCCCACCTGGCACATGTCCAAGCAGGGCACCCCCACCATGGGCGGGCTCATGTTCATCTTCGGCATTCTGGTCACCATCGTGCTCATCGGCTGGCCCGACCTGTTCCGGGGGGACTTCCGGGCCCTCTTCGTCTTCTGCTTCGCCCTGGTCTTCGGCGTCATCGGCTACCTGGACGACTATGAGAAGGTGAAGAAGCGGGAGAACACCGGCCTCACCGCCGGCCCCAAGTTCCTCCTCCAGCTGGCCGCCGCCATCGCCTTCACCGCCCTGCTGCGGTATTTCGGCTACCTGGCCCCCCACCTGTACGTCCCCTTCCTCCAGGTCACCATCGAGCTGCCCTGGGTGGTCTACATGGCCTTCTCCGCCTTTGTCATGGTGGGCACCGTCAACGCCGTCAACATCACCGACGGCGTGGACGGCCTGAGCTCCAGCGTCACCCTGCCCGTGGCCGCCTTCTTCTCGGCTGTGGCCTGGTACTGGAGCATCCCCGACCTGGGGGTCTTCGGCGGCGCCCTCTTCGGCGGCCTGTGCGCCTTCCTCCTCTATAACCACTACCCCGCCAAGGTCTTTATGGGCGACACCGGCTCCCTCTTCCTGGGCGGCGCCGTATGCGGCCTGGCCTTCGCCTTCGACATGCCCCTGGTCCTCATCCTGGTGGGCATCGTCTACATCGCCGAGACCCTCTCCGACATCATCCAGATCGTCTACTTCAAGGCCACCCACGGCAAGCGCATCTTCAAGATGGCCCCCCTCCACCACCACTTTGAGATGTGCGGGTGGAGCGAGAAGAAAGTGGTGGCCGTCTTCGCCCTGGTGTCCCTCCTCTTCTGCGCCCTGGCCTTCCTGGGCGTGGCGGACCGGTACGCCGCCTTCCTGGACGCCAACCTCTTCTGAGGACCCTATTTTTTCCCTGAAAGGCAGGAGATCCCATGGCCCGAAAACTCAAACGCGACCTCACCGTGGAGGAGCAGCTGGCACGGGGACCTCTGGACCTGCCCTTCCTCATGCTGGTGCTGATGCTCACCGCCATCGGCGTCATCATGATGTTCTCCGCCTCCTACGCCGACGCCCTCTATGAGATGGGCGACCCCACCTACTACTTCATGCGCCAGGGCCTCTTTGCCCTCGGCGGCGTGGGCGTCATGTACGTCATGAGCAAGATCAACTACCAGACCCTGCGCTGGCTCTCCGTCTTCGTGCTGGTGGGCTCCATCATCCTCCTGGTCATGGTGAAGATCCCCGGCATCGGCTCCAGCGGCGGCGGCGCCAACCGGTGGATCCGGGCCATCGGCCCCCTGCCCCGGTGGCAGCCCTCCGAGGCCGCCAAGCTGGGCGTCATCCTCTACTTCTCCGCCCGGCTCTCCAAGCGGAACACGGAGAAGAAGCGGCGCTTCAACAAGCGGACCTACATCGGCCACTTCCTGGAGCTGCTGGACCGCATCGGCTTCCTGGAGCTGGTGCCCTACGGGGTGGTGCTGGCCATCATCGCCGGCCTCCTCCTCCTCCAGCCCCATCTGTCGGCCACCATCCTCATCCTGGCCATCGGCGCCTCCATCCTCTTCGCCGCCGGCATCCGGCTGGGCTGGTTCGTGGCGGGCGGGTCCCTGATGGCCGCCGCCCTGTGGGTGGTCGTCAACGCCACCGACTACATGGCCGACCGCATCGCCATCTGGCAGGACCCCTGGAGCGATATCCAGGGTGACGGCTACCAGATCGTCCAGTCCCTCTACTCCATCGGCTCCGGCGGCCTGCTGGGCCTGGGCTTCGGCAACTCCCGGCAGAAGTTCCTCTACCTGCCCGAGCTCCAGAACGACTATGTCTTCCCCATCGTGTGCGAGGAGCTGGGCTTCATCGGCGCGGCCATGATCCTGCTCCTCTTCGCCCTGCTCATCATCCGGGGCTACTGGCTGGCCCTCCACGCCCGGGACCGGTTCGGCGCCCTCCTTATCGTGGGCATCACCACCCAGGTGGCCGTCCAGGTCTTTCTGAACATCGGTGTGGTCACCAACCTCATCCCCCCCACCGGCATCTCCCTGCCCTTCTTCAGCTACGGCGGCACCGCCCTGGTGATCCAGCTGGTGGAGATGGGCATCGTCCTGAGCGTATCCAGACAGATCCCGGCCCCAAAGGCCGGCTGAGAAGGTGTTGAAGTGAAGATCCTCTTTACCTGCGGCGGCACCGCCGGCCACATCAACCCGGCCATCGCCCTGGCCCGGCTCTTCCAGGCACGGCACCAGGACTGCCAGGTCCTCTTCGCCGGGGCGGACAACGGCATGGAGCGGACCCTGGTGCCCCACGAGGGCTATGAGCTGCGCACCGTCCACGTGAACACCATCCACCGGGCGTGGAAGTGGAAGGACATCAAGCACAACATCATGACGGTGGTCACCCTGCCCCAGGCCCGGCGGCAGGCCCGGGCCATCCTGGACGAGTTCCGGCCCGACCTGGTGGTGGGCACCGGGGGCTACGCCTCCTACCCCGTGGTGAAGGAGGCCGCCCGCCGGGGCATCCCCACCGCCGTCCACGAGTCCAACGCCGTCCCCGGCCTCACCACCAAGCTCCTCTCCAAGGTGACCGACCGGGTCATGGTGGGCTTTGAGGACTCCCGAAAACACTACCCCCACCCGGAGCGGGTGGTGGTCACCGGCACCCCGGTGCGCCGGGACTTCTTCGACCACACCCGGAGGGAGGCCCGGCAGGCCCTGGGCCTCACCGACGACCGGCCGCTGGTCCTCTCCTACTGGGGGAGCCTGGGGGCCGACGTCATGAACCGGTACATGGCCGACTTCCTCCAGACGGAGGCGGCGGAGGGCTTCCCCTTCCGCCACATCCACGGGGCTGGGCGGAACTATCAGAGCCTCACCGCCGCCCTCAGAGAGCGGGGCGTGGACCTGACCGGCGGGGCGGAGGTGCGGGAGTACATCTACGACATGCCCCTGGTCATGGCCGCCGCCGACCTGGTGGTGTGCCGGGCGGGCGCCTCCACCATCTCGGAGCTCACCGCCATCGCCAAGCCCTGCGTGCTGGTGCCCTCCCCCAACGTGACCAACAACCACCAGGAGAAGAACGCCCGGGTGCTGGAGCACCACGGGGCGGCGGTGGTGCTGCTGGAGGGGTCCACCGACGGCGCCGCCCTCTACCGGCAGGTCAAGGACCTGCTGGCCGATCCGGAGCGGCGCTCCGCCATGTCCAAGGCGCTGACTGAGCTCTCGGTCACCGACGCCGCCGAGGAGATCTACCAGGTCCTGATGTCCCTGATGAAGCGGGGGCAATAACGCCCTTTGCTGTCACCCGTCCGCCCGAACGCATAGTATGGCCTGAGACTAGGAACATGCGGAGGGTGGACGGTCATGAGCATTTATCAAGTGGAAGGCGGCAGAACGCTGGAGGGAACGGCCAGAGTCCACGGGGCCAAGAACAGCGTCCTGCCCATTTTGGCGGCGTCGGTGCTGTGCCCCGGCGTCAGCGTGGTACATAACTGCCCGGACCTGTCCGACGTCCGGGCCTCCATCGCCATTCTGGAGCACCTGGGCTGCCGGGTGGAGCGCAGCGGGGACACGGTGACGGTGGACGCCGCCGCCCTCACCCGGAACGATGTGCCCGACGCCCTCATGCGGGAGATGCGCTCCTCGGTGATCTTCCTGGGGGCCATCCTGGCCCGCACCGGGGCGGCGGAGCTGAGCATGCCCGGGGGCTGTGAGCTGGGGCCCCGGCCCATCGACCTCCATTTGGCGGCCATCCGGGCCCTGGGGGCGGAGATCCGGGAGGAGGGGGGCTCCCTCCACTGCGCCCTGCCCAGGGGAGGGCTCCGGGGGTGCCAGATCGACCTCTCCATCCCCAGCGTGGGGGCCACGGAGAACGCCATGCTCTGCGCCTGCGGGGCGGCGGGCACCACCACCATCAACAACGCCGCCCGGGAGCCGGAGATCGTGGACCTCCAGGCCTTCCTCACCGCCCTGGGGGCGGACGTCCGGGGGGCGGGGACCTCCACGGTCACCGTCACCGGCGGAAGGACCCTCCACGGCGGGGCGCACACCGTCATGCCCGACCGGATCGTGGCGGCCACCCTCCTGTCGGCGGTGGCCGCCGCCGGGGGAGAGGCGGAGCTGCTGGGCACCGACTACCGCGCCCTCTCCACCGTCACCGCAATCCTCACCGAGGCGGGCTGCCGCATCCGCAGCGGGGAGGGGCGGATCGCCATCCGCCGGGACCGGCCCCTCCAGGGGGTGCGGCCCGTCCGCACGGCCCCCTATCCCGGCTTTCCCACCGACGCCCAGCCGCCGGTGATGGCCGCCCTGTGCAGGAGCCGGGGGACCACCGTCTTTGTGGAGAACATGTTTGAAAGCCGCTACCGCCATGTGGATGAGCTCTGCCGCATGGGCGCCCGGGTCCGGGTGGAGGGCCGGGTGGCGGTGGTGTGCGGCGTGGAGAAGCTCCACGGCGCCCGGCTCCGGGCCGCCGACCTGCGGGGCGGAGCCGCCCTGGTGGTGGCCGCCCTGGGGGCGGAGGGGGTGAGCCGCATTGAGGGCCTCTCCCACATCGACCGGGGCTACCACGGGCTGGAGGACACCCTCAGCGGTCTGGGCGCCCGCATCCGCCGCCTGGAGGAGGGCGGGGCGGACTTGCCCAACTTGTAAGGATTTCTTAACGATTTCCTCACCTTCCTGTGGTATACTGGGCCAGCAACAGACAAAAAGAACGATTTCCGGAGGCGGGCCATGGCATCACGGCGCTCCAACAAAAGAAAACAGCGGAACCGGGGACGCTTTGGCTTCCTCTATAAGCTCCTGTCCCTCGTCATCATCCTGGTGGTGATCGCGGCGGGCTGCGTGGTCTTTTTCCGGGTGGGGGAGATCACCGTCTCCGGGGTGAGCCGCTATACCGCCCAGGACATTATTGACGCCTCCGGGGTGGAGAAGGGAGACAATCTCTTCCTGGTGGGCGGTTCCCGTACGGCCCAGAAGATCTACTCCAGCCTCCCCTATGTGGACGAGGTGAACATCCGCCACGCCCTTCCCGACGGCATCGTCATCACCGTCACCGAGCGCACCCCCGCCGCGGTGATCCAGGGGGGCGAGGGCTGGTGGATCGTGGACGCCAAGGGCAAGATTCTGGAGCAGGTGGCCACGGCCAGGCAGGCGGGGGTGGCGGAGGTGTCCGGCCTCACCGCCCTCCTCCCCGCCGTGGGCACCACCCTGGCGGTGGAGGACGCCGAGAGCTTCCGGCTGGAGGCCCTCCTCTCCCTGCTCAAGGCGCTGGAGCAGCGGGGCCTGCTGGCCAAGATCTCCGCCATCGACCTCACCTCCGCCGCCGAGGTCTCCATGGTCTATGACGGGCGGCTGACCGTGAAGATGAAGCTGCTGGATGAGGACAGCTTCCCGGAACAGATCAGGAATTTCGCCGCCGTGCTGGATCAGGGGATCATTCAGGAAAATGAGCGGGGCATTTTGGATATGACCCTGAACACCCCCCATTTCATTCCCCAGTATGGGGAAAATTGACGGGGAATGAGGAACGAAATCTTACGCAGACTATTGACCTCATGGGGAAAGAGCGATACAATACAGTATATTGGTATGCTTCTACCCAGCTTTACTATCACTAGTTGTTTACATAGGAGGAACGGGCATGGCTTTTGGATTGGATACAGGGCCTGAGAGCGTCGTCACCATCAAGGTCATCGGTGTGGGCGGCGGCGGCAGCAACGTGGTTAACCGCATGGTGCGCTCCGGCGTGCAGGGCGTGGATTTTATCGCCGTCAATACGGACAAGCAGGCGCTGACCACTTCCAGCGCCACCTATAAGATCCAGATCGGTGAGAAGCTCACCGGCGGTCAGGGGGCCGGCTCCAACCCCGAGGTGGGCCGCAAGTCCGCCGAGGAGAGCCGGGGCCAGATCGCCAAGGCTCTGGAGGATGCCGACATGGTCTTCATCACTGCCGGCATGGGCGGCGGCACCGGCACCGGCGCGGCCCCCATCGTGGCCGACATCGCCAAGGAGGCCGGCCTGCTCACCGTGGGCGTGGTCACCAAGCCCTTCGCCTTTGAGGGCCGCCGCCGGATGCTCCAGGCCGAGGCCGGCATCGAGGAGCTGCGGGGCAAGGTGGACTCCCTGGTCATCATCCCCAATGAGCGTCTGAAGTTTGCCACCGATCAGAAGATCACCTTCCAGAACGCCTTCGAGATCGCCGACGATGTGCTCCGCCAGGCGGTGCAGTCCATCTCCGACCTCATCAAGAATACCGGCTTCATCAACCTGGACTTCGCCGACGTCACCGCCGTCATGAAGGACGCCGGTATGGCCCACATGGGTGTGGGCCGGGCCGCCGGCAAGAACAAGGCCGAGGAGGCCGCCAAGATGGCCATCTCCAGCCCCCTGCTGGAGACCTCCATCAACGGCGCCCACGGCGTGCTGGTCAACGTCACCGGCTCCATGGACATCGGCCTGGAGGAGGTGGAGACCGCCGCCAACCTGGTGCAGCAGGCCGCCCACCCCGACGCCCTCATCATCTTCGGCGCCGCCTTCGACGAGGAGCTGGAGGACGAGATCCGGGTCACCGTCATCTCCACCGGATTCGAGGAGGGGGCCGGCGGCATGCCCGCCAATCCCTTCACCGCCGGCCGGGAGGCCGCCGCCAAGGCCGCCGCGCCCGCCGGTACCAAGCCGTCCGGGGGTGAGCGCCCCGTGCTGGAGCCCCTCTCCGAGGAGCCCGAGCAGGACCCCTTTGAGGACATCTTCAAGATCTTCAACCGGGACCGCTGAATCGCCGTGTGGACCGCATGCCGCCCGGCCGCAGGATTGCTGCGGCCGGGCGGCTTTTTCCCGGTACAGGGGGAAGTGCCCCTTGCAATCCCGGACAAAGAGGCATATAATATGGTTTGCTGAGTCGGCTGCCCGGAAACAGACCGGGTGGAACACGAAACAAGAAGGAGTGATATGCGCCGTGAGCGGTGACCCTCTGAGTCGAAGATTTCATGTACGTAGCGCGGCGCATGGGCTCCGGGCCTGACCGGCTTTTCCGGTGCGGGACCGCACGCCTGGTACGCCGCATGCCCTGGCGGGGAGACCCGTGGGGGCGGCAAACTGAGGCGGTGCGGGATTTTTTTGCCCATTTTTCCCCGTACCCCGGAAAGGCGTGATACCAATGCTGACCATTCACAAGACCATTAACGGCCAGATGACCAAGCTGGACAAGGCTGAGGACGGCTGCTGGGTGAACCTCACCTACCCCACGGAGGACGAGATGTCCACCGTCACCGCCCTGCTGGGCATCGACCCTGGCTTTCTGAGAGCCGCACTGGATGAGGAGGAGACCTCCCGAATCGATACCGAGGACGGTCAGACCCTCATCATCATTGACCTCCCGGCTGTGGAGAAGGGGGACGCGGTGGTCTATTCCACCCTTCCTCTGGGCATTATTGTGGCGGAGAAGTGCATCATCACCGTCTGTCTGAAGGAGACCCCCATCATTCGGGATTTCCAGGACGGCCTGGTGAAGAACGCCGAGACCCAGAAGAAGACCAGCTTCATCCTCTATCTGCTGCTGCAGGTGGCCAAGCGCTTCCTCCAGTACCTGAAGCAGATCGACAAGATCTACAACTATATGGAGCGGCAGCTCTACAAGTCCCAACGGAACAAGGAACTCATCCAGCTCCTGGACCTGGAGAAATCCCTAGTCTACTTCAACACCTCCCTGAAGGCAAATGAGGTGACGCTGGAGAAGATCCTCCGCGGCCGCATCATCACCCTCTATGAGGAGGACCACGACCTGCTGGAGGACGTGCTCATCGAGGTGCGGCAGGCCATCGAGATGGCCAACATCTACTCCTCCATCATCTCGGGCATGATGGACGCCTTCGCCAGCGTCATCTCCAACAACCTGAACGTCATCATGAAGGTGCTGACCTCCATCACCATCCTGCTCACCATCCCCAACATCGTCTTTGGCTTCTACGGCATGAACATCAACGGAAGTGGCCTGCCCCTGGACCAGTTCTGGTGGGTGCCCCTCCTGATCGCCGGCGGACTCATCGGCATCATCGCCGTGATCCTGAAGAAGAAGGACCTCTTCTGAATTTGCCGCCCCGGACTCCCGTCCGGGGCGTTTTTATGCGATTCCCGGCCCACGGGACAAAATTCCCGGCCTGTGGGGTGGTGGCGGGAGCCCATTCCATGCTAGAATGGGGCCGTAGAAAGGAGGCGGGACCAAATGGAAGGGACCTTCTCAGAACGCCTCCGGCAGTACCGCCGGAGCAAAAATCTGACCCAGCAGGAGCTGGCCGACCGGCTGGGGGTGAGCAACAAGACGGTCTCCCGGTGGGAGAGCGAGGGGGGCTACCCCGACGTCCCCCTGCTGGTGCCCCTGGCCCGGGCGTTGGGGGTGACGGTGGACGACCTGCTGGACGGGGAGAAGCCCGTCCGGGCCCTGAGCCGGGCCGACTGGCAGAGCCTGCTGTCCTTCGCCTTCGCCCTGGGCGGCGGCGTCCTCTTCTACCTGCTGGACCTCTTCATGCCCATGGCGCTGTGCTACTGCGCCTACCTGGGCTGCATGGCCTACGGCGTCTACCTGCAAAAATACTACGCCTACCACAGCCGCTGGTTTCAGATCTCCAACGCACTGATGTGCCTGGCGGTGAATCTCACCTTTGTGACCGCCGTGCTCACGGCGGCGGCGGCGCTGATCTGGTTCGGCTCCTCTCAGGCCATGCTGGGGGCCTCCGTGCAGGTACAGCTGCTGCGCGGAAACGGGGGCCAGGTCCTGCTGGCGGTGTTGGCGGTCCTGGTATGCGCCGTCCTCCTGACCGCTGCCATCCAGGCGGCGATCTATCGCTGGAACACCGGAAATCCCCTCTGCTGGGGGGAGGGCATGTCTGTTCAGCTCCGGCCCCACCTGGTCCGCCCGCCCCTCCGGCGGCTACTGCCGGGGCTGGTGCCCTGGCTGGCGGCGGCCTTCTGGCTCTTCTATGAGCGGCCCGATCTGCCGGTGGCGCTCTACGAGGAACAGGAGACTGCCTTCTGCCTCTGTCTGGTCATCCTGGCGGTGCTGGGCTCTCTGCCCCTGCTGGACCGGGGACATCGCCGGTGGATTCCGGGCGTGTGGTGTATGACGGCCCTGTGCTGGGGAATGATCGGTCTCCGGGTATATAAAATCGCCTGGTCGCCGGTCACCCAGCGGATCATCCCCTATTCCACCACTCTGGGGAGCATCTATGTGCCTTTGGGGCAGGCCTCCTGGGCCATGCCGGTGGCGGCGGCGGTGCTATGCGCCGTGTGGGTGCTCCTACAGTGCGTCCGTCTGGGGCCGCCCCGGACGGCGGCATCGGAGATAAAAGAGGAAGCCTAAAAAAGGCGCGCATCCCATCATGCAGATGGGATGCGCGCCTTTTTCATTTCTTGCTGCTGCCCACGAGATTCTCGTGGGGGTCATCGGAGCGGGGGACGGTGAGGGTCTGCTTGTCGTCCAGGCCGGGGATAAAGAGGAACTTGCGGATGAGGAAGAGAGCGGCGATGGCGGCCACCATCAGCAGATTTTCCACCGGCGTGGTGTGCTCGATGATCATCTGCCGGGAGATGGCGAAGAGGAGGACCTCCACCACCGAGCTCAGGTTGTGGCGGCTGAGCATCTTCAGGAACTCGATGCCGATGACCACGGTGAAGGCGGTGGAGAGGAAGGCCTGCAGGCCGTCCGCGTTGGAGGGGTCGGAGGACAGGATGCCCAGCTGGTGGAAGATGGTGGCGAAGGAGAAGAGGATGGCGACGATCACCAGGAAGCTGACCAGGATCTCCAGCAGCTGAGCGATGCGGTAGATGGTGTTGGGGATCTTGATCTTCAGATAGTACATGACGTCCACAGTTGGGTCCTCCTGTCTGTCAGCGCAGGGCGGCCAGGAAGCCGTCCACGTCCTCGGGGGCGGTGGCGAAGCAGGTGACGAAGCGGATCACGGTGTGGCCCGGCTCCTCGGCGGGGCACCAGTCCTCATAGGCACAAAGGGTGTCCAGCTTAGCCTTGGTGGCGTCGTCCACCACAGCAAAGACCTGGTTGGTGGGGGAGTCCACCCACAGCTTCCAGCCCAGGGCCTTCAGGCCGGCCTGGAGCCGGGCGGCCATGGTGTTGGCGTGGCGGGCCATCTCGAAGTAGAGGCCGTCCTTCAGCAACGCCTCAAACTGGACCCCCAGCAGCCAGCCCTTGGCCAGCACGGCGCCCAGCTGCTTCTTGATGCGGAAGAAGTCGGGCTGGAGGGCGGGGTTGGTGATGACCAGGGCCTCACCCATGAGGGCGCCGTTCTTGGTGCCTCCGATGTAGAAGGCGTCGGTGAGGCGGGCCAGGTCGGGGAGGGTCAGGTCGTTGGCGGGAGAGGCCAGGGCGGTGCCCAGACGGGCGCCGTCCAGGAAGAGGAGGAGGTCGTTGGCCCGGCAGTACTCCGAGAGGGCGGTGAGCTCGGCTTTGGTGTAGACCATGCCGCTCTCGGTGGCGTCGGCGATCTCCACCAGCCGGGGCTTGACCAGATGTACGTCCTTGTGCCGCTCCAGGATGGGGGCGATCTGCTCCGGAGCGATCTTGCCGTCGGGACCGGTGTGGATCTGGAGGATCTTGTGGCCGGTGGCCTCCACGGCGCCCACCTCGTGGCCGTTGATGTGGGCGGAGTCGGCGGAGATGACGCCCTCCCAGGGCCGCAGGAAGGCGGCGATGGCGGTAAAGTTGGTCTGGGTGCCGCCGATGAGGAACTGCACCTCGGCCCGGGGGCACTGGCACAGGTCCCGGATCAGGTCCTTGGCCCGGTCGCAGTAGGCGTCGTCGCCGTAGCCGATGTTGCCCTCCAGGTTGGTCTCAGCCAGGGCGGAGAGGACCTTGGGATGGGCGCCGAAGGAGTAGTCGTTGCGGAAGAGATACTGCTTCATCTTATTTGACCTCCAATGGGGACAGAAAAAGCGGCGGACGGTCTCAGACCGCCCGCCGCTTGACTGCCGCTTAGAATTTGAAAGAATCCTTCAGGCTCACGGAGCGGTTGAAGACCAGATGGCCGGGCTTGGAGTCCCTGTTGTCCACGCAGAAATAGCCCTGGCGCAGGAACTGGAAGGAGGCGGGGGCGGCGGCGTCGGCCAGGCTGTGTTCCACCTTGGCGCCGGTGAGGACCTCCAGGGAGCCCGGGTTCAGGCAGTCCAGGAAGTTCTTGTCGCCGGCGTCGGGGTCGGCGTCGGAGAACAGGTTGTCGTAGAGCCGGATCTCGGCGTCCACGGCGGTGGCGGCGTCCACCCAGTGGATGGTGGCGCCCTTCACCTTCCGGCCGTCGGCGGGGTCGCCGCCCCGGCTGTCGGGATCGTACTCGGCGGCGATCTGGGTGACGTTGCCGTTCTCGTCGGTCTCATAGCCCACGCACTTGATGAGGTAGGCCCCCTTCAGGCGGCACTCGGGGCCGTTGGGGTAGAGGCGCTTGTACTTGGGCACGGGCTCGGGGAGAAAGTCCTCGGCCTCCACGTAGAGCTCCCGGGAGAAGGTGACGGTCCGGGTGCCGTCCTCGGGCCGGTTGGGGTTGTTCTCCACCTCGAAGGTCTCGCTCTGACCGGCGGGGTAGTTGGTGATGACCAGCTTCACGGGGCGCAGGACCGCCATCCGGCGCTGGGCCACGTCGTTGAGGTCCTCCCGGAGGCAGTGCTCCAGGAAGGCGAACTCCACGGTGGAGGCGGCCTTGCTCACGCCGTTGCGCTCGGAGAAGTTGCGGATGGAGCGAGGGGTGTAGCCCCGGCGGCGCAGGCCGCACAGGGTGGGCATCCGGGG
>CALWYC010000021.1 GCA_944385655.1 uncultured Intestinimonas sp.
ACGCCCCTTACAGCACAAAACAAAGGCGGTATTTTCCACTTTGTGTGGGAAATACCGCCTTTTCCGCTGAAAAAAGTTCGCTTGGTAGCATCTTGGTAGCACGGTTTTTGGAGCCGTTTCTGAAACCCTTGGGCCCCAAGGGATTGAGGCTATTTTTGGTAGCATTTTGGTAGCATTTCGATTTTTGCGCAAAAATTTTTCCCCGTTGGGTGTACGCAAACGTGCAACTCCGGGGGGTGTTTCCGGGTAGGGTGAAAGGAGGATGCCGGTGAAAAACGAAAGGCAGTGGAGAGACGATGTGCTCCGGAGGCTGGAACGGCTGGCCGATCAGAAGGCCAACGACGCCGTCAAGCTGGCCTTCCTCACCGAGGAGCGGGTGGAGGAGATCGACCGGATGGACCTGCGGGCCCTCACCGAGCTCAAGCGCCACGGCAACGGCGCCGTGGAGATCAAGCTGGTAGACAAGGTGCTGGCCCTGGAAAAGCTCTGCGAGATCGCCCACAAGGGCGGCGACGGCGCCGAACACTTCTTCCGCGCCCTGGAGAGCTCCGCACGGGACGGCCGTTCGGACGAGGAACGGGAGGAGGTCGGGTGATCCGGGGATTCTCCCCAAAGCAAAAGGAGGTCCTCACCTGGTGGTGCGACCCCAGGACCCGGGACCGGGAGGCCGTCATCTGCGACGGCGCCGTCCGCAGCGGCAAGACCCTATGTATGGGCTTGAGTTTCTTCTGCTGGGCGATGGCCTCCTTTCACAAGCGACAGTTCGCTCTGTGCGGACGGTCCATGGGCAGCGTGCGGCGGAACCTCCTGGCGCCAGTCCGCCCACTCCTGGACGAGTTGGGCTTCGAGCTGGAGGAACGGCTCTCCCGCAACCTGATCACTGTCCGCTTCGCCGGGAGGGAAAACACCTTCTACCTCTTCGGCGGAAAGGACGAGGCCAGCGCCGCCGCCATCCAGGGCGTCACCCTGGCCGGCGTCCTCCTGGACGAGGTGGCCCTCATGCCCCGCTCCTTCGTGGAGCAGGCCGTGGCCAGGTGCTCCGTGGAGAGGAGCAAGGTGTGGTTCTCCTGCAACCCGGAAGGGCCCGGTCACTGGTTCTTCCGGGAGTGGATCGCACGGCGGGAGGAGAAGAGAGCCCTCTACCTCCACTTCACCATGTGGGACAACCCCTCCCTCTCCAGGGAGACCATTTTGCGCTACCAGCGGCAGTTCCGGGGCAGCTTCTACCGCCGCTTCGTCCTGGGGGAGTGGACCACCCCCGAGGGCCTGGTCTACGACTTCTTCGGCCCGGACTACGTCCAAAAGGCCCCGGAGGAGCCCATGGAGGCCTGGCGGGTCTCCTGCGACTACGGCACCGTCAACCCCGCCTCCTTCGGACTGTGGGGGAGACAAAACGAGGTCTGGTACCGAGTGCGGGAGTTCTATTTCGACTCCAAAAAGGAGGGCTGCCAGCGCACCGACGGGGAGTACGTCCAAGACCTCCGAAAACTGGCCGGGGGGCGGAGGCTCCAGCGGGTCATCGTGGACCCCTCCGCCGCCAGCTTTCTGGAGGCCCTCCGCCGGGAGGGTTTTCCCGTGGTCAAGGCCAAAAACGACGTCCTCTCCGGCATCCGCACCACCGCCGAGCTCCTGCGCCAACGGCGCATCGTCATCTGTGAGGACTGCCCCGACATCCTGCGGGAGTTCGGGCTCTACCGCTGGGATCAGAAGGCCGGCGGCGACCGGGTCAAAAAGGAGTTCGACCACGCCATGGACGACATGCGCTACTTCGCCGCCGACCTGGCCGCCGAGACCGGCACCGCCGCCGCCGTGGGCTTCGTGGAGCGGGGGCGCTTTTGAGAACGACTACAAAGGAGGGTTTGCCATTGCGCTTTGAAAAAAGACCGCCCGCCATCGCCGCCGCTGCCGTGCAGCTCCGGGACGGCGGGCGGCACCCCTTCGGGGTGCTGGACCGGTACCTCCCCCTGGACACCGCCCAGATCCCCCTCTACCGGGCCGTGCGGGAGGCCGTCCCCATCGTGGACGCCGCCCTCTCCAAGCTCATCCGGCTGGTGGGAGGGGTGACGGTAGCCTGTGCGGACACTTCCGCCCAGGCGGGGCTGAGGCGGTTCCTGGAGGAGGTGGACACCGGCAGGGGACAGCGGGGCTTGCAGTCCTTCCTGGACTGCTACCTGGATACCATGCTCACCTGCGGCCGGGCCGTGGGAGAGCTGGTACTGGACCGGGAGGGGCGGGAGGTCGCCGCCCTCCTGTGCGGCGATCCCGCCTTCCTGGAGATCCGGGAGGGGGATTCCCCCCTGGACTTCCGGTTGTGTGCCCGGGATGAGAGCGGGCAGATCAAACCTCTGCCCTACCCGGACCTGCTCCTCTTCACCCCCTTCCAGCCCCAGGCCGACTGCCCCTACGGCGTGTCCCTCCTGCGCTCCATGCCCTTCCTCACCGAGATCCTCCTGAAGATCTATCAGGCGGTGGGCATGAACTGGGAGCGGGTGGGCAACCTGCGCTTCGCCGTCATCAACAAGCCCGAACAGGGCCTGGACGGGGCCAGCGCCCAGGAGCGGTGCTCCGCCCTGGCCCGGGAGTGGTCCGCCGCCATGCAGGCCGGCCGGGACGGCAGCGTCCGGGACTTCGTGGCCGTGGGCGACGTGGACATCAAGGTCATCGGCGCCGACAACCAGATCCTGGACAGCCAAGTGCCCGTGCGGCAGATTCTGGAGCAGCTGGTGGCCAGGACCGGCATCCCGCCCTTCCTGCTGGGCCTTTCCTGGTCCTCCACCGAGCGGATGAGCACCCAGCAGGCCGACATGATGACCAGCGAGATCACCGCCATCCGACGCTCCCTGGAGCCGGTGATCCGGCGGATCTGCCGGCTGTGGCTGGCCGTCCACGGCTTCGGCACCGACATCCGCATCGAGTGGGCGGACATCAATTTGCAGGATGAGGTGGAGGAGGCCAGGGCCGCCCTCTACCGGGAGCAGGCCAGGGCCCTGGCCATGCAGAACGACGGAGAGAATTGAATGGAGGGATGGATTTGGAGGTAAAAAAAGCCGCCGGCGTGGATGCCGGCCAGGCTGCCGATGAGGCCGAGCTGGCCCTCATCCACCGGTTCAGCCGGAAACGGCTCGCCGCCGACGAGGTATACCTCTTTACGGTGCGGCTGTGCGACAACGAGGTGGACCGGGACGGGGAGCGGTTCGCCCCTGAGACCCTGGAGGCCCTGGCACAGGCCTTTGTGGGCAAGAGCGGGATCTTCGACCACCAGTGGAGCGCCCGGGGGCAGACCGCCCGGATCTATCGGGCGGAGGTGGTGGACGAGCCCGCACGGCTCACCAGGGCGGGAGATCCCTACCGCTACCTCAAGGGCTGGGCCTACATGCTCCGCACACAGGCCAACGCCGACCTCATTGCCGAGATCGAGGGCGGCATCAAAAAGGAGGTCTCCGTGGGCTGCGCCGTGGAGCGGACCGTCTGCTCCATCTGCGGTGGCAACATGGCCGCCGGGGACTGCGGCCACATCAAGGGACACGAGTACGACGGGAAGCTGTGCTGGGGGGAGCTCACTGGGCTCACCGACGTCTACGAGTGGTCCTTCGTGGCCGTCCCCGCCCAGCCGGAGGCCGGCGTCCTCCAGAAGTCCAAGGCGGCCGGTGTGCTGCGGAAGGCTCTGGCGGGACAGGACTGGCCCATGGAGGCACTGGAACAGCTGGAGCGGGAGGCCGGACTGGGCCGGCGCTACCTGGAGGAGCTCCGGAAGGAGGTGGCCCGGCTGGGCGGCCTGGCCGGGACTGGCCTGGACGCCGCCGCCCTCCGGCCCATGGTGGACAGGCTGGAGGAGCCCGAGCTCCTGGAGCTGAAGAAAGCCTATCAGGCCAGGGTGGCCCAGCGCTTCCCCGTGGAGGTACAGCTCACCTACCGGGGGGAACACCGGGACGACGAGAGGCAGGACGGCGCCTTTTTGATCTGAGTTCCCACACATGATTTATATATGGAGGTCGAGAGAATGAAGAAGGTTTCGTTTGAGGAGATCGGCGCGGTGGTGGCCACCTTCCTGGCCGGTGAAAACGCCAAAAAGGGTCAGATGGTGGGCCTCTCCGCCGGCGACACCGTGGACGGCTGCTCCGCCGACGGCAGGTTCTGCGGCCTGGCTCTGGACGTCACCGGGGACGGCGTGGCCAGCGTACAGGTGTCCGGCTTCGCCCGGGTGCCCTGCAGCGATGCCGGTGTCACCCCCGGCTGGGTGACCTTGACCGCCGACGGCACCGGCGGTGTGAAGAAGGCAGCCAGCGGCGGCAGGGAGTATCTGGTGGTCAGCGCCGACGCCGACGCCCAGACAGCTGTGGTGCTGCTCTAAGAAGAAAGGGAGGATGCTGAATATGGCTTACACTTACGACGCCCTGAAGCTGGAAAAGGGGATGTACCACGAGGCGGGGAAGAGCTTTACCCAGGTGCTGGAGAGCTGCGACCCCAGCGAGGCCTACAAGGGCACTGCCCTGGAGGGCCTGGACGCCTACCAGCGGCAGCTCAAGCGCTTCGACATCAAGGTGAAGGGCACCGGCTCCGACGTGGTGGAGAAGTTCTTCCGCACCTCGGACTCCGCCGTCCTCTTCCCCGAGTACATCGCCCGCTCCGTCCGGCAGGGCATGGAGGAGGCCAACCTCCTCCCCGAGATCACCGCCGCCGTCACCCGCTTCGACGGCCTGGATTACCGCTCCATCGCCTCCGCCCCCGGCGAGGAAAAGGAGCTGCGCCGGGTGGAGGAGGGGGCCGCCATCCCCGCCACCACCGTCAAGACCCAGGAGAACCTGGTCAAGCTCCACAAGCGGGGCCGGATGCTGGTGGCCTCCTACGAGGCCATCCGCTATCAGAAGCTGGACCTCTTCTCCGTCACCCTGCGCCAGATCGGCGCCCACATCAACCGGATGCTCCTGGAGGACGCCATCGATGTGCTGGTGAACGGCGACGGCAACGATAACCCCGCAGAGGTCTTTTCCGTGGGCTCCGGTGCCATCGGCGGCTCCTCCGGCACCCTGGACTACGACGCCCTGGTGGACTTCTGGGCCCAGTTCGAGCCCTATGAGATGAACACCCTGCTGGTGCCCACCGACGTCATGGTGAGCATGCTCAAGCTGCCCGAGTTCCAGAATCCCCTCACCGGCCTCAACTTCCAGGGCACCGGCAAGCTCGCCACCCCCATGGGCGCCAAGCTCCTGCGGACCTCCGCCATGGAGTCCGGCAAGCTCATCGGCCTGGACAGCCGCTTTGCCCTGGAGATGGTGCAGGGCTCCGACGTCACCGTGGAGTATGACAAGCTCATCGACCGGCAGCTGGAGCGGGCCGCCATCACCGCCATCGCCGGCTTCGCCAAGCTCTTCCAGGACGCCGCCAAGGTGCTGGAGGTCTGAGCACGGCGGTGAGAGAAAGGAAGGTGAGCCGGTGGACCAGGAGATCCTTGCCCTGGCCATGGTGCTGGGGAATGTGAGCGAGAGCGACCGGCAGCGGCTGGAGGTGCTGTGCCAGAACGCCCGGCGGGAGCTGGAGGGACAGCTCCGAGGCGGCGTCACCGCCCAGGACTGCGGCGACACCCTGATCCTGGCCGCCGCCTGGCTGGCCCTGGCCGACCTGCGGACCGGTGACGCCGCTGCCGGCGTCACCGCATTCTCGGCGGGCAACCTCTCCATCCAGACCGGAGAGGGGGCCTCCGGCGACGTGCTCCGGGGACGGGCCCGCCGCCTGATGGCCCCCTATCTGCTGGATGGTGGTTTCTGCTTCCGGGGGGTGAGGGGCTGATGATGACAGGTGTTCTTCAGGGGCTGCTGGACCGGTACGGCCAGTCTGTCACCGTCCGGAGCGGGACCACCGGGGAGACGACCGCCGGCCGGGTCTTCCTCCAGCCCATTCTGGACCGCCGGGAGGACTGGAAGCAGCGGCGGCCCAGCCCCCTGGGGCTGGCCAGGAAGGACCGGTTCCTCTACCTGGGGGAGCCGGACCTCCCCCTGAGCATGGGGGACATGGTCACCTGCCTGGGCGTGGACTACGAGGTCCAGGCGGCCCAGGCCATTCGGGTAGGTGAGGTGCTCAGCCACTGGTGGGCCGTGCTCAGGGTGCGGGACAGGGAGGTGACCCAGGATGGGCAGTGAGCGGACCGAACTGGACGCCCTGCGGACCTATATGACGGCCCTCCTGCGGGAGCAGGGGGTGGAGGCTATGGAGGCCTGGCCCCGGGAGGGCAGACCACGGCTCACCGGTGTGGTGGCGGCGGTCTCCATCCGTTCCTGCAAGGCCGAGCCCGGCGCTTTTTGGGAATACCTGGGGGAGGAGCTGGACCCCGACACCGGCACATGGCGGGAGCGCTACGGCCGGCGGCTGGAGGTGGTGTTCGGCCTGGACCTCTACGCCCCCGGTGAAGGGGGTGGAGGGGCCTTCCAGGAGGGATTCGACGCCCTGGCCGGGGCCCTGAACACCGGTGGTTCCGGCGGGCTGCGGGTGCGGTCCCTCTCCCGGGGCGAGGTGGGCTACGACCAGGACCTGGACGTGCTCAAGTGCCCCGTAGAGGCCCTCTGTCAGACCTATCTCTACGCCTCCGCTGAGGAGAGCGGCAGCTTTACAGACTTTGTGGTGAAGGGAGAGATCGTATGAATATGACGGACCATGAGCGGCCGGGGGTATATTCCTCCTATGACGCATCCGCCATCGTCAGCGGCAGCGGCGCGGGCAAGACCGTGGGCCTTGTGGCTGTGGGGACCTGCGAGGAGATGGGGACGGTGGTCCCCATCAGCCGACAGGAGGAGGCGGTGGCCGCCTTCGGCGCCGGCACCGCCCTCACGGAGCAGGTGCGGCTCCTCCTCCTCAACGGCGCCGCCGCCGTCCGAGCCGTGGCGGTGACGGGCACTGAGGACTACGCCGACGCCTTTGCCGCCCTGGAGGCGGAGGAGGACGTGGGCATCGTGGTGTGCGACAGCGGGGAGCTCACCGTGCAGCAGGCCCTGCGGGACAGCGTGATCGCGGCCTCCGAGGCGCGGAAGGAGCGCATCTGCGTGGTCCCCGGCGGCCAGGGCGAGGACGTGAGCGCCCTGGTGACCCGGGCCCAGGCCATCAACAGCGAGCGGGTGGTGGTGACCGCCCCCAGCCCCCAGGCCGGGGACGGCCCCCGGGTGGCCGCCGCCGTGGCCGGCGCCATCGCCGGAGAGAGCGACCCCGCCATTCCCATGGGCGGCGCCGCCCTCAAGGGGGTGGAGGACGTCGCCGCGCGGTACGGCGACAACGAGATCGACCTGCTGGTCCGGGGCGGCGTCACCGCTGTGGAGAACGTGGGGGGCGTGGTCTCCATCGTCCGGGCGGTCACCTCCCGGACCAAGACCGGCGAGGCCAGCGACACCACCTGGCGGGAGCTCACCACCATCCGCATCGTGGACGACGTGATCCCCACCGTGCGCAACAGCCTGCGCAGCCGCTTCAACCGGTCCAAGAACACCGAGCAGAGCCGGAACGCCATCCGGGATCAGGTGGTGGTGGAGCTGGAGAACAAGCTCAGCCGGGAGATCATCACCGGCTACGACGCCGTCTCCGTCTCCGCCCTGGCCGACGACCCCACCGTCTGCCTGGTGGAGTTCTCCTTCACCGTGGCCCACGGCCTCAACCAGATCTGGCTGAGCGCCCATATCACGGTCTGACCGGCCCATGAGAGAGGAGGAAGCACATGAATACGACTGGTTTTCCCACCAGCAGTGACATCTACCTGGAGGCCGACGGCAAAAAGATCGCCGTGGTCCAGAGCTACACCGCCAAGACCACCAAGACCAGCCGGACGGTGGAGGCCTTCGGCGAGGATCAGCCCGTGGCCACCATCCCCGGCCAGCAGAACCACGTGGTGGAGCTCACCCGGCTCTACGCCACCGATGAGGCCATCCGGGACGGCATCGACTTCCACACCCTGGAGGACTTCTCCCTGGTGATCTGCAAGCCCGACCGGCGGGTCATCTACTCAGGCTGTCAGTGGAGTTCCATCGGCGAGACCGGCACCCTGGGCGACATGGTGGTGGAAAAGGTGACCATTGTGGCCGCCAAGCGGCTGGAGACCATCGCTTGAGCCGGAGAGAGATGAGCCCCTTCCCGCCCTGCGGCTCCAGGCGGACAGCGGTAGAAGGCCGCCCCGGTCTGACCCTGCGGGTCCTCTCCGCCTGGGAGGTGCTGGAGGCCCGGCGGGAGGGCAGGGCCATGGAGGAAACAGGCCGGGAGGCCGCCCTGTGCGCCAACGCCTGCCTGCTCGCAAGAGCCCTGGAACGAAAGGGTGAAGCCGTCTTTTCCGACGGGGAGGCCGTCCTCCGGGCGCTCACCGTGGCGGAGATCGCCCAACTGGCCCGGCAGTGGGCGGCGTTCTCCCGGGAGGCCGACCCCTCCCCACGGGACCCGGAGGCGGTGGACAGCCTAAAAAAAGCCTGGAGCACACGCCTGACGCGCGCCTTCAGTGGCGTGTGCTCCGGGCTTTTGGGGCGCTGCCCACCGAGGCGCGGGCCAGAGCCATGACCGACGGCGACTACCTCTGGTGCGCCGTCAATCTGCTGCTGGACGATGAGGAGACCCTCGCCCAGCTGTGTCCCGCCTGCCGGGAGCGGGCGGTGGAGGCGCGCTGCCCCGTGTGCGGCGCGCCCACCGGCGGGGATCAGGTGGGGGAGAACCCCGCCTTTGACCAGGAACGCTTTGAACAGCTGCGGCGGGGGGTGATCGCATGACCGATTGGCTTGCCTGGATCATGGAGGAGCTGGAGGAGGAGGAAGACCAGGGAGAGGACCTGGACCTGAAGGCGCGCGTCCTGCCCGGAAGGGCAGCGGAGGAGACCGGAGAGGCAGCTGAGGAGAGGAGCGGCCCGACCGGTGCTGTGGGGCGTGCGGCCGCGACCTCTGTGGATGAGCCGGCGGAAGAAGAACACCGGGCGGAGGACCGGGCGGAAGGGAGCGCCGGACAGGGGAAGGGCGGGGAACTCCCGCTGATGGTCCGGCAGCTGAGTGAAGCCCGTCTGGCCCGGGCGGCCCGGCAGGCCGGGGCGGACCAGCCCTGGCAGACAGGCACCCCGGCGGGGACGGGAGAGGTGCGGACGGCGGCAGATAGCCGAACAGTAAACTGGCTGCCAGCGGGCGGGGAGACCGTTCGAGCGGAGGCATTCCAGGAGAGCGGCGGGAACCGGTCAGACGGGAGCTGGCTGGACGGAGACCTCTACGCCGCCGTGCGCAGGACCAGGGCAGCGGCAGAGCAGGCCCAGGGCCTGCGGCAGGCCGGACCAGTGGTGATCCGGGAGCCGGTACCAGTGGGCGGACAGGGTGCCGCACCGGCGGAGCTGGACCGGATCTTTCAGCGGGATGCCCGGCGCTACGACGGCGGGTTCACACTTTTCTAAGGGAGGTGGTCCGCCTTGAAGCTGGCGGCCATGCGCTACAAGGACTATGTCTGGCCCCACAACCCCAGGACCTACACCATCGACTACGAGCGGAGGATGGCGGCCCAGAAGGTGCCCTTCGGCCGCTACCACTTACAGGATCTGGGGCTCACCCGGCGGGTCATGAAGGGTGAAGGGGAGTTCGTGGGGCCCACGGCCTATGAGGAATTCAAAAAGCTGGCGTCGGTCTTCTACCAGTCCGGACCGGGTCCCCTCATCCACCCGGTGTGGCAGGCGGCGGAGGTCTACTTCGTGGAGCTCAGCCTCCGGCAGGAGCCCAGGGCGGACTACGTGAGCTACTCCTTCACCTTCTGGGAGAGCAGCACCCAGACCGACACCGCCATTCGGCGGGAGGAGACCGTCTCCGCCGGCGGCGGAGGGACGACCGGCGGCGGCAGCGCCGGGCGGACCCACACCGTGACCGCCGGGGAGACCCTGTGGGGCATCGCCCGGGACTACGGGCTGGCGCTCACCGAGCTCATCGCCCGCAACCCCCAGATCAAAAACCCCAACCTGATCCTGCCCGGAGAGCAGGTGAATGTGGGATGATGGAGTGGAGACTCTCCTGCTGGGACGGCGCCGCGCTGCTGCTGCCGGAGCCGTTGGAGTGGGAGGTGGAATATACCGCCGGGGTGCCCTGCGACAGCTTCCGGCTGCTGTGCGCCTGGGAACCGGGAACGGCCAGCGGCGCCGAGAAGGCGGTGACGGTCACCCTGACGGTGGATGGCGCGGTCTGCTTCCGGGGCATCGTGGACGAGGTGGAGCACCGGATCGAAGGCTCCGGCGGCTGCCTGGAGGTGAGCGGACGGGGCATGGCCGCCCTGCTGCTGGACAACGAGGCCATGCCCGCCGACTACCTCACCGCCACGGCGGAGGACATCCTCCGGGACCACGTGGAGCCCTACGGCATCCAGGTGGCCCAGGTGTCCGGTCTGCCGGCGGTGAGTGGCTTCTCCGTCCAGAGCGGACAGAGCGAGTGGCAGGTCCTCTACCAGTTCGCCTGCTACTACGGCGGCATCACCCCCCGCTTCGACCGGGAGGGGCGGCTGGTCATCGCCCCCTTCTCCGACGGCGAGGCCCTGGTGCTCCGGGGCGATACCGCTATTACCGGCATGGCCTGGCGGGTGCGGCGCTACGGCGTCCTCTCCGAGATCTGGGTCCGGGACAAGACCCGGATGGCGGTGGAGCGGGTGGAAAACCGGGACGCCCTGGACCGGCAGATCAGGCGGCGGCAGGTCATGACCATGCCGGGCAGGAGCAACTACCAGGCCATGCGCTACAGCGGCGACTTTCAGCTCCGGCAGTCGGCCAAGGAGTTCCGGCGGCTCACCCTCACCGTGCCGGAGCTCTTTTTCGCCTGGCCCGGGGACCTGCTGCGGATGGAACGGCCCGGCTGGGACTGCACCGGCACCTGGCGGGTGCTGGAGGCCAGGGTGGCCGCCGACGCCGACGGCGGCGGCACCACCCTCACCCTGGGTGAGCCCGACGGGGCCATTTGAGAGAGGAGGATGGACCATGTGGCTTTCCAGTCAGAGCCGGAAGGCACAGCGGAGCGACCAGGGAGCGGAGACCGGCGTGGTCACCCTGGAGGGGGAGAAGACGGCGGTCTACCTCACCGGTGAGCGGCGGGACCTGCCCGTGCTCAGTCCCGGCGGCTACTGCTGGCGGCCGGCGGAGGGGGAGACCGTACTGGTGCTCAAGTCCGGCGCCGACGGCGAGGAGCTGTGGGTGGCCGGAGTCCCAAACACCGGTGAAATATCCCCCGGCGAGGTGCGCATCCAGAGCCGGCAGGCGGCGGTCTTTCTGGGCAACGACGGCTCGATCGACCTGCGGGGGACCGTTAAGCTCAACGGTGTCCCCATGGAAGAGCTGTTTGAGCCCAAGGTGAAGGAGAAAGGGGGATCGGGATAAATGGCGCTGCTGCTCAAGGACGGCGATTACGTGGCCGACGAGCGGGGCGGGCTCCGCACCGTGGAGGGCGCCCAGGACCTCCTTCAGCGGGTCCTTTTCCGGCTCCAGGCCCGGCGGGGGAGCTTTCCCTTCCTCCCGGAGCTGGGGAGCCGCCTCTATCTGCTGCCCCGGGAAAAGCCCGGCGACCGGCAGGCCCTGGCCCGGCAGTACGCCGCCGAGGCCCTTCGGGAGGAGGACGTAGAGGTCACAGAGGTGACCGTGGCGGACGGCACGGATGGCCGACTCCGGGTGCTGGTGGCCCTGATGTGGAACGGGGAGTGCCTGGAGGCGGAGGTGACGGTGTGAGGCAAGGGAGGAATTCGGCGTGAAGAGTGTGGAGGAGATCTACAATGAGATGATGGCGGCCTATGCCCAGGCCACCGGCACCGAGGCGGCGGCGAGCGGCGACCTGGCGGTGCGGATGTACGCCATGGCCGCCCAGGTCTTTGCCCTCTATGTCCAGTGTGAGTGGGTGGAGCGGCAGTGCTTCCCCCAGACGGCGGAGGGGACGTGTCTGGACATGCATGCCCAGCTCCGTGGGCTGGAGCGGCGGGAGGCCACGGCGGCGGAGGGGGTCCTGCGCTTTACCGTGGATGCCGCCGCCAGTCAGGACCGGGAGATCCCCTCCGGTACCGTGTGCATGACGGCGGGGCTGGTACGCTTCGAGACGGTGGAGACCGGAGTGCTCCAAGCCGGGAGCACCCAGGCCGATGTCCGGGCCAGAGCCCTGGAGCCAGGCAGCGCCGGCAATGTGGCGGCTGGGACCATCCTCACCATGGCCGTGGCCCCAGTGGGGGTGAGCCGGTGTACCAACCCGGAGGCATTTTCGGGCGGCACGGACCAGGAGGACGATGAGACCCTGCGTGCCAGGGTGCTGGAGACCTACCGCCGGATGCCCAACGGCGCCAACGCCGCCTTCTATCAGCAGGGCGCCCTCTCCTTCGAGGAGGTGGCGGCGGCTACGGTGATCCCCCGGCCCCGGGGCGTGGGGACGGTGGACGTGGTGGTGGCCACGGCGTCTGGCGCACCCGGCGCCGAGCTGCTGGAGGAGCTGACCGCCTACTTTGAGGCCCGGCGGGAGATCGCCGTGGAGGTCCAGGTCCGGGCGCCCACCATGAAGGAGGTGGCGGTGTCCGTCCAGGTGGCGGCGGCGGCCAACAAGGACGCCGAACAGGTGCGCACGGCGGTGGAGTCCGCCCTGCGGACCTGGTTCGACGGCCACCGGCTGGGAGAAAATGTGCTGCGGGCCAAGCTGGGAGATCTCATCTACGCCGTGGAAGGCGTGGAGAATTATCAGCTGATTTCGCCTGAGACCGATGTGGCGGTGGCCGCCGATGAGCTGCCCCAGCTGTCCAGTCTGACCGTGGAGGCGATGGCATGAGCTACGAGGAGGCATTGAGGGACCTGCTGCGCCCTTTGGGGGTCTACCGGCTGGAGGGAGGCTACGGCGCCGGTGAGCTCACCGGCGTGGGCGCCGCTCTGGACGGCTGTGGGTCCGAGCTGGACCGGGTGGAGCGGGAGATGCTCCTCACCACCGCTCAGGACACCGGGCTGGAGGCGGTGGAGCGCCTGCTGGTCCGCCGGCCGGTGACCGACGCCCTGGAGCGGCGGCGGGCGGCCCTGGCCGCACTGCTCCGTATCGGCGGGGACAGCTTCACCCTGGCGGCCATCAACGACAATCTGGCCGGCTGCGGCCTCAACGCCGTGGCCAGTGAGACCGGCACGCCGGGCTATGTGGAGGTCCGCTTTCCCGATGTGCCCGGCATCCCCGACGGCTTCGAGGAGATGCGGCAGATCATCGAGGACATCCTGCCCTGTCATCTGGAGATCGAGTATGTCTTCTGGTACGTCACTTGGGAGCGGATGGAGGCTTTGTTTGACACCTGGGGCGATATCGAGGCGGGGGGGCTACACCTGGGAGACTCTGGAGAAGCTGGTACTGGATACTTAGAAGGGAGAGAAAAAGCATGAGAGCAGAGCAGATCGCCCGGGGGGTGATCGTCTATAAAAAGGACCGGTCCGACCTGGAACAGGAGGCGGTGCTGCTGCTGGCCAAGCAGCAGGCCGCTACCCTCAGTGACGAGGAGGCCGCAAAGGTGGGTGCCCTCTTCCCGGAGTGGAAGGCGGACACCGCCTACACCGCCGGGGAGCGGATCTCCGACGCCGAAGGAAATCTCTATCGTGTGGTCCAGGACCACACCAGTCAGGCCGACTGGCCCATGGATGCCACCCCGGCCCTCTACACCCCTCTGGGGGTGACCACGGAGGACCCGGAGGCCATCCCGGAGTGGGTGCAGCCCACCGGCGCCCATGACGCCTATCGGCTTGGTGACCGGGTATGCTATCAGGGCAAGGTCTACGAGAGCACCATGGACAACAACGTGTGGACGCCCGGTGAGAGCGGCTGGATCGAGGTGGAGCTGTGAGCAGACTGAAAGAGGCTGTGCTGGCCGTGGCCGCCATGTTTGGCAGTGCCCTCTCCGCCGCCCTGGGGGGCTGGGACGCCGCCTTACAGACCCTGGTGGTCTGCATGGCGCTGGACTACCTCTCCGGTGTGGTGGTGGCCGGTGTCTTCAAGTGCTCTGAAAAGAGCACCGACGGCGCCCTGGACAGCCGGGCGGGTTTTCGTGGGCTGTGCAAGAAGGGCGCCGAGCTGGCCCTGGTGCTGGTAGGCGCCCGGCTGGACCACCTGCTGGGAGGCGACTGGGCCAGGACGGCGGTCATCCTGTTCTTTATCGGCAACGAGGGACTCTCCATTTTGGAGAACCTGGGACTCATGGGGGTGCCCTACCCGGCCTTCCTCCGTGAGGCCCTGGATGTGCTCAAGGTGCAGAACGATCGGGGGCAAAGTGATAGCGAAGAGTAAAAGGAGGCCGTCAGATTCCAATTTGGAATCTGACGGCCTCCTTTTTTATGGCTGTTCACAGCGAAAGCGGTGGAAAATATCGGTGGCCTCGGACGGGGTCAGGGTGCCGCCAGGGTCCAGCCGTCCGCCTGGGGACCACTCCAGCAGGCCGGTGTCCGTGGCCCAGTACAGGGAGTCGTCGGCCCAGGGAGAGATGTCGGCGTAGTCGTTGCACGCCGCCACTCCGTCGGGGAGAAAGGTGTCCCGGCCCTGGAGCGCCGCCCAGCGGCGGAGGAGGACGGCGGCCTCCTCCCGGGTGATGGGGCGGTCCGGCTCAAAGCGGCCGCCGCCGGTGCCCAGCACCAGCCGGCGCTCCGCCGCCCACCCCACCGCCGTGGAGCAGTCGTCGTCTTTCAGCACGTCGGAAAAGCCTTGGGCGGCATCCCCGGGGACGGCCCCGGCACTCTCCCACAGCAGGACCACAAACTCCCCACGGGTGACGGCGGCGGGGGCGGCGGCAGCCCTGGCCCGGGGAAAGAGCAGCAGGAACAGCAGGAGCAGGGCGGCGGAAATTCGCATGGCACTCCCTCTCTTCAAAGTGGTGTGCCATAAAATACCATTTGTTGGGCGGCAGGTCAAGGGGAAGGCTGTCGGGGGCGGATGGGAAATATAAGCTCCCGTCAGGAAAGGCCGGAGTCGTAGACCAGTGCTCCGGCGGCGTCGTAGCCCCGGAGGGAATGGTTGGCGGAGTAACCGCCGCTGCGGCCCTCCAGGGGGTCGGGGAGCCGGACCCGGGCCAGCCATACCCCCTCCGCCACAGGCTGGGCCTGGGCGGTGACGGGGTCGGACTCCATAGGATCGCTGTAACCGTCGCCGACGACCAGGCGGTAGGTGTAGTTCATGGTTAGCTCCACCCGAACGATGGCGGGGTCCAGGGCACAGATGGCCCAAAGATATTCGGTGTCGCCGTTCAGCCACTGCCCGTCGAAGAGACGGGAGGGCCCGTCCGCCTGAGCAAGCAGAGTGGCGGCCAGAGGGGTTTCCTCCGTGGGGGTGAGGACCTGGAAGGAGTAGTACAGCGGGGTGCTCCTCCGCCACAGGGGGCCGGGGGTCTGCTCCAGCACCGCCGCGGCGAAGAAATCGCCGGAGCGGCCGATCATCCAGGCGGAGGGGCGGTTTGTGTAGCGGTTGGAGTAGCCCTCCTCAAAGGTGACCTCCCCCTGGGCCACGATCTCCCCGGGACCAAAGCCGTAGGCGGTCTCCAGGGCCCGGTAGGCCAGCTCCCTGGTGGGCCAGGCCCAGCCGGTACAAAACCAGACCAGGAAGAAGGACAGCACCAGCAGGAGGAGGCTCAGGGCCAGCCGGACCCGGACGGGGAGGGGACGCAGGCGCTTCTTCATGGGTTTTCCCCTCCTTCCGGCGTGATGGTAAAGGTGACGGAACCACGGTCAGTGTCCAGGGTGAAGGTGAAGCGGCAGGCGGCGGGGGCTGGGTCCTCCAGAAGGACCCAGCAGAGGTCCCGCAGGCGTCCGCCGGTGTTCAGAAAGTAAAATTGATCGGAGCTGTATTGATTGCCCAGGTCATCCGAGGCGGAGCAGGCCAGGTCGTACAGTTTCAGACTTTCCAGCCAGGGCTGCGGGTGGAAGGTGGAGACCAGGAAGGCCAACTGGGTATCGCCGTTCTCCTGGGTCAGGAAGAGAGCTTCCCCGGCGGGAGAGAGCCGGTAGGGGCCGATGTCCCCGCCGCCGGTGACGGTGCCGGTGGTCCGAACGGTATTGCTGTCGATAAAGGAGTAGTACTCCAAGAGGGATTGAGGGTCCTGCTCCGGCATGGTGTAGCCACTGTCTCCCCAGAAGACGGCTCCGGAGCCACCGCTCCCGAGCAAGACGTCGAAGCCCAGGAAGAAGGCGAACACGAGAAGCACGAAGGCGGCGGTCCGGGCGGCGTGATAGATCCGCCAGGGCCAGGGGGAGTGGAGAGCGTCCAGGGCCTTCCCAAGCTCCTCCGGGTCGCCCATGGCGGCCACGGCGGCCTCCTCCGCCTGGTCCCGGCCCATGCCCTCCGCCATGAGGGCGGCCTGGTGGTCCTGGATGTGGTCGGAGAGCTCCTGGCGGACGGCGGGGGCCTCCCACTTGCACCGGAGCTGCCGGGTGACGCGCTCACAGAATTGGCGGCGGTACATGGAAGCCCTCCTTTCACTGGGGAATGTAGGTATAGACCAGTTTTCCGGCGGCGTCGTAGCCCCGGAGGGCCACATAGGTGCTGCCGTTGCTGCCGTCCGGGACGGCGTGGGCCAGCCACAGGCCGCTGCCCGGTTCGGTCTCCGTGGCCACCACGGTGACGCCGTGGTGGAAGCCCCAGTCAGGATCCTGTTCCAGCTCGTCCCGGCTCACCAGGTCCATGGTCACCTCCACCCGGACGATGTTCGGGTCGGCGGAGGCCACCAGCAGCAGATAGTCCCAGCCGGAGGTCCCGATTGAGCCGGAACGGACGGTGTAGATGGGGTCGCTGACCAGGAAACCGTAGGTAAGAGGCTTTTCCTCGGTGGGGATGAGGACCTGATAGGACCAGAAGAGATCCTCAGTGCTCCGCCACAGGAAGCCCCATTTGGGCCGGAGGATGGAGACAGCATAGCGACCGTCCCGCTCGCTCACCACGAAGTGGGTGCCCGGCTGATGCATGGGGGTGGCTTCCTCAGAGCGGGTGATCTCCCCCTCCGCCATGATCTCCCCTCGGCCGAAGAGATGCTCCCGCTCCATGGCCCGGTGGGCCAGGGTCCGGGTGGGCCAGGCCCAGCCGGAGAGCCACCACAGCAGGAGGAGGGCCAGGACCAGGAACAGGGCGGAGAGCCCCGCCCGGAGGCGGATGGGCAGGTCCTCCCAGTGCTCCCGCAGTCTCATGTGGACGCACCTCCTTCCTCCAGAGTCACGGTAAAGGTCAGCCGATCCCCGGCGGCGGACACGGTAAAGGTGAAGCGGCGGGCCTCCGGGTCGGCGTCGTAGAGGGAAAACTCCTTGTGGCCCAGGAGCCGCCCGCCGGTGGATTCGGCGTAGGTGCCCAGGTCCTCCGGGCCGTAGGTATTGCCCCGGTCGTCCTGGGCGGAGAGGGCGTACCAGGGGATGTCCACGTCGTCCAGCCAGGGCTGAAAGTGCAGGGTTTTCACCAGGAAGGTGAGCCGCAGGCCGCCGGGGTAGACGGTACCGTCATCATATGTATGATCGGGGCGGTAGACCAGCAGGGCCTCCCCCTGGGGGCGGAGGATATAGTCCCCCAGTCTGCCGCCGCCGGTGACGGTGCCGGTAGCCCGGACCTCCTCCTCCCAATTCTCCCGGAGCAGGTCCTGAGCGGCGGAGGAGGCCGTGGCGGTAGGCAGGAACCGGGGGGAGGGCAGGTCCTCGGTCATCAGGTTCTGAAGGGTCAGTACCACCGCCAGCACCAGGGCGATCTTGCAGCACCGGGCACACAGGAGAGAGATCCGCCAGGGCCAGGGGGAGTGGAGGGCGTCCAGGGCTTTGCCCAGATCCTCCGGGTCCCCCATGGCGGCCACGGCGGCCTCCTCGGCCTCATCGCGACCCATACCGCCGGAGAGAAGGGCGTCCATGTGGTCCTGGATGTGGTCGGAGAGCTCCTGCCGGACGGCGGGGGCCTCCCACCGGCACCGGAGCTGCCGGGTGACGGTATCACAGAATTGTCGGCGGTCCATGGGGCACCTCCTTACAGGTCCTGGGTAGCAGGGTAAAAGAGCCGTCCATCAGGCCAGGGCGGGGGCGCAGCCCGCCAGGATGGCGTTCACCTTCTCGGAGAACTCCACCCACTCCTTCTTCTGTTCCTCCAGGGCCTTGAGGCCCTTTCTGGTGATCCGGTAGTACTTCCGGGTCCGGCCGGTGTCGGCCTCCTTGGTGTAGGATTTCACCGCCCCCTCCTTCTCCAGGCCGTGGAGGATGGGGTAGAGGGTCCCCTCCTTCAGGGTGAAGGTGTGGTCGCTCCGCTCGTCCAGCTCGGCGATCATCTCATAGCCGTACTTGTCGCCGGTGGAGAGCAGGGAGAGGACCAGCAGGGTGGTGCTGCCGGAGAGCAGGTTTTTGTCCGCCTTCATGGAAGTCGCTCCTTTCTGTCATGATCCAAAATACCTCGGCTTTCTAGGTATAATATACCTCGAAGCTCTAGGTATGTCAAGCAAGGAAAAGGCACGGAAGCGTGTTTCCACGCTCCGTGCCTTTCGGTTTACTTCATGCGGTTTTTCAGGGGTTCCCCAGCCAGATAGCGCTTCAGGTTCTCCAGGGCGATGGCCACGATCCGCTCCCGGGTGCTCTCCATGTGGAGACCGCCGGCCACGTGGGGGGTGAGGAGCAGGTCGGGCTGGTCCCAGAGGGGGGAGTCGGCGGGGAGGGGTTCCGGCTCGGTGACGTCCAGAGCGGCCCCCCACAGCCGTCCGGCGCTGAGGACCTCATTGAGCCCCTCCGGGTCGATGGCGGAGCCCCGGCCGCCGTTGAGGAGGATGGAGCCCTTCTTCATGAGGAAGAGCCGCCGCCGGTCCATGATGTGGACGGTCTCCGGGGCCTGGGGCAGGGCCAGGGCCACCACGTCGGCCTGGGGCAGCCACTGGTCCAGCTCGTCCAGGGTGTGGACCTCGTCCAGGCCGTCGGGAGGCGGGCAGACGGTGCTCTTGAGGCCGATGGTGTAGGCGCCCAGGGCGTGGCACATGCGGGCAAAGGTGGTGCCGATGTCCCCGGCACCCGCCACCAGTACGGTGGCGCCCACGGGACTTTTGACGGTCCCCAGATCGGCCCAGCGGTGGGCGTGCTGCCGGTCCCGGTAGCGGTGGAGCCGCTTCATGAGGGTGAGCATGGCGGCAAACATGTGCTCAGCCACCGAGGGACCGTAGGCCCCCACGGCGGAGGTGAGCATGGCGCCGTCGGGGAGGGCGCCGGGTTTCAGGTAGGCGTCCACTCCGGCGCTCCAGGTCTGGAGCCACTTCAGGGTGGGGGAAGCGCCCAGCACGGCGGCGGGCAGATTGCCCAGCACCACGGTGGCCCCCTCCGCCAGGGCGGGATCGGAGAGGGGAACGGTGAGGCCGCTGTTGTCCATCAGGGGGGCAAAGCGCTGCTCCACGCCGGGGGCGGCGGCCTGGAAGGCGGCGCGCTCGGCATCGGTGAGGGGGAGGGCGTTCAGGATGCACTCAGACATGGCAAAGACCTCCTTGTGGGGATGGGGTGAGCATGCTCAACAGAACGACGATCCCGCCGTTGACGGGAAGGGCGTATGGGCGTACAATGGGAAGCAAAATGGGACCGCCCGCAGGGCGGAGAAGGGGAGAGCGCGGATATGGAGCAGATCAGGAGCGCGGTGCTCATCGGCCTGGGGGCCATGGGCGGATTTTTTGCCCCGGGCCTGCAAAGGGCTCTGGGGGAGGGCTTTCGGGTGATGGCCGCCGGGGAGCGGAAGGCCCGGCTGGAGCGGGGGGTCACCATCAACGGGATTGCCTACCGCTTCCCGATCGTGGAGCCGGGGGAGGAGACGGAACCGGCGGACCTGGTCGTCATCGCCGTGAAGGACCACGCCCTCCCCGGGGCCCTGGAACAGATCCGGAACCAGGTGGGGCCGGACACGATCCTGCTGCCGGTGCTCAACGGGCTCCGGTGCGCCCGGCAGGCGGGGGAGGTCTACGGCATGGACAGGGTGCTCTACGCCAGCATGTGGGTGGCCGCCTCCATGGAGAACGGCGTGGGCCGCTTCGATACGGTCCGGGGGCACATCCGCTTCGGCGAGGCCAAAAACGAGACCTGGAGCCCCAGGGTGCGGGCCCTGGCCGACCTCTTCGACCGGGCCGGCATCCGCTACAAGGTGGAGCCGGACATGCTCCGCTGCCTGTGGGTGAAGTTCATGGGCAACGTCAGCGAAAACCTGCCCTGTGCCCTGCTGGGGGTGCCCTACGGGGCCTACCGCCCCGGCAGCGGGGCGGACGCCATCCGGAAGGCCCTCATGGCGGAGGTGGCGGCGGTGGCCAGGGCGGAGGCGGGGGTGGAGCTCACCGACGCCGACCGGGCGGCCCGGGACCAGGTGACCTACGGTCAGGACCCCTCCAACCGGCCCTCCACCCTCCAGGACCTGGAGCGGGGGAAGAAGACGGAGGTGGAGCTCTTCGCCGGCGCCATGGTGGAGCTGGGGAAAAAGCACGGCATCCCCACCCCCTACAGCGAGGTCATGCTCCACGGTATCCACGTGCGGGAGGCGAAGAACGCCGGGACCATCCCCGGGCTGTGAGCGGGCATAGGAAAAACGGGATGACGTTTCACGTCATCCCGTTTTTGGCTTGTAAAGGTGTGCGCCGGAGCTCAGTTCATCTGCTTCCGGCGGGAGATGTTCATGGTGCCGTCCTGCATCTCGCCCACCCACTCCAGGCTCTTGCCGGTGCCGTAGGCCACGCAGGAGATGGCGTCCTCGGCCACATGGGTCTCGATGCCGGTGTGGGACTCGATGAGCTTGTCGAAGCCCCAGACCAGGCTGCCGCCGCCGGTCATGACGATGCCGTTGGTGGAGATATCGGCCACCAGCTCGGGGGGCGTGCGCTCCAGCACGCCGTGGATGGCCTCCAGGATGCGGGTGGAGACCTCCTCAAAGGCCTCGATCATCTCGGAGGAGGTGACGGTGAAGACCCGGGGCAGGCCGGTCATGAGGCAGCGGCCCTTGACCTCGAAGGACTGCTCCTCGGGACGGGGGAAGACGCAGCCGATCTGCATCTTGATCTCCTCAGCAGTACGTTCGCCGATGAGCACGTTGTGCTTGCGGCGTATGTACTTGATGATGGCCTCGTCGAACTGGTCGCCGGCGATCTTGATGGAGGTGGACTCCACGATGCCGCCCAGGGAGATGACGGCGATGTCGGTGGTGCCGCCGCCGATGTCCACCACCATATGGCCGTCGGGCTTGGTGATGTCGATGCCGGCGCCGATGGCGGCGGCCAGGGGCTCCTCGATGAGGAAGACCCGGCGGGCGCCCGCCTGGATGCCGGCGTCCACCACGGCCCGCTCCTCCACCTCGGTGATGCCGGAGGGGACGCAGATGACCACGCGGGGCTTGAAGAGCCGGAAGGAGGCGGCCTTGCGGATGAACTCCTTGAGCATGCGCTCGGTCATGTCAAAGTCGGAGATGACGCCCTCCCGGAGGGGCCGGATGGCCACGATGTTGCCGGGGGTACGGCCCAGCATCTGCTGGGCTTCGGTGCCCACCTTGAGGAGGGTGCCCTTGTCCTTGTCCATGGCCACCACGGAGGGCTCCCGCAGCACCACGCCCTTGCCCTTTACGTATACCAGAATGGAAGCGGTACCCAGGTCGATACCGATGTCTTTCGCGAACATACCAGCACCTCGAAACAGTTTGAGCTTTTCCTTTATTTTAGCCAAGAGACCCATATCTTAATCCCCTTTGTAGAAACACGGATGGAAATACCCGCCGCCTGGGCCCTTTGGCCGCAAAAGGCGGAGCCCTCCGGCGTATGCCGAACGGCAGAACTATTATATAGGGAGTTCCGACGCATTTCAACCTCAATTTCAAAAAGAGGACACGAAAATCCCCCTCGTACAGGGGAAAAAACCGTCTTTTTTGCGGGCGGCGGTCTGCCCGGCGGGGGTTGGGGGCTATTTCCTGGCGCTGGCCAGGGTGACGCAGACCACGTCGGCGGCGCCGGCGGTGCGCAGGGTCCGGGCGCACTCGGAGAGGGTGGAGCCGGTGGTGACCACGTCGTCGATGAGGAGGATGCGCCGCCCGGCGATGAGCTCCGGGTCGGCGGGGCGGTAGGCCCCCAGCACGTTGGCCCGGCGGGCGCTGTCGTCCTTGCCCAGGCCGGACTGGGCGCTGGTGTCCCGGACCTTGACCAGGGTCTCGGCGGCCACGTCCCCCAGCTCCAGGGCGGTGGCCTCCGCCAGGAGCATGGCCTGGTCATAGCCCCGGGCCTTCCGGCGCTGCTCCGACAGGGGCACCCAGGTGATGAGGTCATACTTCCCCGCCAGATGGTCCCGGACGCACTGGGCCATGAGCCGGCCGTAGGCCTTGGCGTAGCCCCGGACGCCCTTGAACTTGTAGCGGTGGAAGGACTCCCGCACCTCGTCCTGATACCGCAGGGGGGAGGCGCACAGGGAGACGAACTCCAGGGTGCGCTCCGCCTCCGGCCCCACGCACCAGGGCAGATGCTCCTGGCAGCGGGGGCACAGATCCGTCTCGCCCTTCCGGAGCAGTTTTTTGCAAAAAACGCACTTGGGCGGGAAGATCAGGTCCAGCAGGACCTCCAGCGGCCCGGTCATGACGGGTCCTCCCGGTCGATGGGACCGTGCTCCTTTTCAAATTCCCGGACACAGGTGGTGATGAGATGCAGGATCTGCCGGCTCATGGAGCGGCCTTCATAGGCGGCAACGCATTGCAGCTTGTCGTGGAGCTCCGCGTCCATGCGGATGCTCAGGTGGGTCCGTTTTTCCATATGCCTTGTCTCCTCTCCTATGAGGTAAACAAAGCATATCC
>CALWYC010000022.1 GCA_944385655.1 uncultured Intestinimonas sp.
CGGACCGGGCCCCGCCAAAACCTTCCCCCACTCCCGTCATCCTGAGCGCAGCGAAGGATCCGTCTCCCCCGTCCTGTTGCGCGACGCATGGGGACGAGAGAGCGGATTCTTCGGCCTCCGGCCTCAGAATGACGCAAGAAACACTGTCATCCTGAGCGCAGCGAAGGATCCGCCTCCCCCGTCTCCCTGCGCCGCGCGCTTGATTTTGGCGGGCTGCCGTTGTAAAATGGACGATAACGCTGAAACTCTCTTGCCAAAAGGAACGACACGACCATGAGCGTAAAGACCCGACCCAAGCAGAACATCCCTGAGCACGGCGGGACCGCCGTCCGTCGCCCCGTCTTCTACCGGTGGGGACGGCTCCTCCCCGCCGCCCTGCTGGCCGCCGCCCTCCTGGTGGGGCTGGTGCTCTGGGGCCTCCCCCGGTGGCAGAGCCTGTGCTGGGCCCTGGCCCTGGGCCTCCTCCTCCCCCTGGGCCTGTCCCTGGGAGACCGGGCCGCCGCCCGGTGCCGCTGGGCCGCCTTCGTCCTCGGCCCCCTGCTCGCCTTCGTGCTGGTGGAGCAGATGAACTACAACTACCTGGTCTGGGAGGAGCTCACCCCCCTTCAGATCGCCCTGAACCTGGTGTGGTACTACATGGCCGCCGGCGTGCTCTACCTGGCCACCGGCCGAGCGCGGCTGACGGCGGGGCTGACCACCGCCCTCTTCGTCCTCATCGGCCTGGCCAACCGGTACGTCATTCGCTTCCGGGGCCGGACCATCTTCCCCGGCGACCTCCTCTCCCTCCAGACCGCCGCCAACGTGGCGGGGAACTACGACTACACCCCCGACGTGGTCCAGCTGCGGTGCCTGCTGGTGCTCGCTCTCTTCCTGCTGCTCCTGTGGAAGGTGCCGGGGCGCCCGGGCCGGCAGCGCCCCCACTGGCGGGCGGTCCTCCCGGCGGCCGTCCTCTCCGCTGCCTACCTGACGGTCTTCTTCCAGACCGACTTCCTCCGGCAGATGGAGATCGAGCCCTCCCTGTGGACCACCCGGGGCAACGGCTTCGTCCTCAACTTCTCGGTGTGTCTGCGGTACAGCACGGTGGAGGAGCCGGAGGATTACTCTCAGGAGACCCTTGCCTCTATCGCCCTGGAGACGGAGGAGAAGGGGGAGAGCGATCCCAATGCCGCCGGGGCGGAGACGCCGGTGAACCTCATCGTTATCATGAACGAGTCCTTCTCCGACCTGGCAGAGGTCTTTGACCTGGAGACCAATGAGGACCCCTTGCCCTTCTTCCACAGCCTCACCGAGAACACCATCCGGGGCACGGCCTGGTCCTCCGTGTTCGGCGGCACCACCGCCAACTCAGAGTACGAGTTTTTGACGGGCAACACCATGGCCTTTCTCCCCGAGGGCACGGTGCCCTTCCACATGTATGTGGGGGAGGAGGAGCCCAACCTGGGCGCCCAGCTGGGCAGCCTGGGCTACCGGACGGTGTTCATGCACCCCTACCTCTCCTCGGGGTGGAACCGCCGGGCGGTTTACCCCAGCTTTGGCTTTGATGAGATCTATTTCCAGGGGGATTTCAGCGATCCCGCCTACATGCGCAATTACATCACCGACCAGGCCAACTATGAGGAACTGATCCGGCGCTACGAGACCAAGGAGGCCGGGGAGCCCCTCTTCATCTTCAACGTCACCATGCAGAACCACAGCGCCTACAGCGTGCCCTGGACGGGCCTGGACAAGACGGTGTGGCTCACCGGGGACATGGAGGGGCGCTACTCCACCGTGGACCAGTATCTCTCCCTGCTACGGCAGTCGGACAGCGCCCTGGAGTACCTTATCAACTACTTCTCTCAGGTGGAGGAGCCCACCATGATCCTGGTGTTCGGCGATCACCAGCCCCAGGTGGTCACCAACTTCTACACCGAGGTGCTGGGGGGCGACTTCGAAAAGGTGGACATCGCCACCGCCCAGCAGCGCCAGGAGGTGCCCTTCCTCCTCTGGGCCAACTACGACATCCCGGAGGCGGAGGGGGTGACCACCTCCCTCAACTACCTCGCCGCCCTGCTCATGGAGACGGCGGGCCTGCCCCTGACGGAGTACCAGCAGTTCCTGCTCCGGCTCCACGAGACGGTGCCCGCCCTCAACGCCGTGGGCTATATGGATACCGACGGCACCTGGCAGAAGAGCAGGGACGATCTCTCAGAGGAAGCCCAGGCGGGGCTCCTGCAGTACGAGTCCCTTCAGTACAACCTGCTCTTTGACAGCGAGGAGGACCGGCTGCCCGACTTCTTCACCCTGCCCGGCCAGTAAGGAGGATCAGATGGAACAGGAATTTTATCTCCCGGTGCTCTCCCACTTTGAAAACGACAACGGCTGGTCGGGGAGCCGGGGCCTGCTGTGCTACGAGATCGAAAAGCCCCGGGAGGGGACCATGCGTGTGGTCATCTGGCAGGGACCCTTTTGCCGCAAGTACGCCCGGCAGGAGGGGGAGGAGACCTTCCCGGTGAGCGAGGAGGGCATCGCCGCCATGCGGGCCTGGCTTCTGGACCGGGCCGCCGCCATGAACGCCCACCCGCCCCGCACGGCGGCGGAGTGCCGGGCCTATTACGAGGAACTGACCAACGGAGAGACAAAACCGGAGTCATAAACGGACAGAGGAGGAACGAATATGGATTGGAAACGGATGTTCAGCGGGGGATTGGCGGGACTTATCCTGGTGCCCGCCCTGACGCTGCCAGCCTTTGCCGCCCAGGAGACCGGAGCGGTGGGGGACACCTTTGAAGCCAAAGCCCTCCACGCCATCGAGCTGGCGGGGCAGTACGGCGGGGCCGACTCGGTGCGCTACGCCCTGTGGGAGGACGGCGCCATCACCGCCCAGGGCGGCTGGGGCGTCTACTCCAAGACGGAGAACCGGGCCCTCACCGAGGACATCCTCTACGGCATCGGCTCGGTGTCCAAGACCTACACCGCCGCCGCCGTCCTCAAGCTGGCCCAGGACGGAAAGCTCAAGCTGGAGGACCCGGTGACCAAGTACCTGCCCGGCTTCACCATGGCCGACGAGCGGTACAAGGACATCACCGTCCGCATGCTGCTGGACCACTCCTCCGGCCTCATGGGGGACACCACCCGGGATGCCTTCCTCTTTGGCGACACCGACGAGAGCGCCGCCGACGACCTGCTGGAGCGGCTGTCCACCCAGCGGCTCAAGGCCGATCCCGGCGCCTACTGTGTCTACTCCAACGACGGCTACACCCTGGCCCAGCTGGTGGTGGAGGCGGTGAGCGGCATGGACTTTATGGACTATCTCCACGTCGCCATCCTGGACCCGGCGGGGCTCACCGACACCTATGCCCCCGGGGACGACTTTGACACCGGCCTCCTGGCCAGGACCTACGCCTCCGCCGAGGACACCCGGGCCCTGCCCCAGGACACCGTGGGCATCGTGGGCACCGGCGGCCTCTACGCCACCGCCGCCGACCTGGCCTCCTTCGGCGGGCTTTTGTGCGGAAACGACCTGCTGAGCCAGGAGTGGCTGGACCTCATGAACACCGACTGGGCGGTGAAGGGCCTGTGGCCGGAGGACAGCGAGAACGACACCCTGGCCTACGGTCTGGGCTGGGACAACGTCCACCAGTACCCCTTCAACCAGAGCGGCATCACCGCCCTGGTGAAGGGGGGCGACACCCTGCGCTACCACGCCTCCCTTATTGTCCTTCCGGAGGAGGACAAGGCGGTGGCCGTCCTCTCCTCCGGCGGCGTGAGCACCTACGATCAGCTGGCGGGGGAGCGCATCCTCATCGACGCCCTGGCGGAGGACGGGGTGACGGTGGACGAGAGCCTGCCCGCCCTCCCCGCCGGCCAGCCGGCCGCCATCCCGGAGGCGCTGAAGGCCAACGCCGGGACCTATGTCTCCCTGGGGCTGGTGGCCACCGTGGCCTTCCCCGACGACCAGACCATGACCCTGACCACCGCCGCCGCCCTGGGCGGGACGGCGCAGACCTTCACCTACCGGGACGACGGCACCTTCCTGGATGAGACGGGCAGCTTTTACATGAAGTTCGTCACCGGGGACAACGGCCGGACCTACCTCTATCAGGAGGGCTATGCCGCCGTGCCGGGCCTCACCGCCTCCGGCACAGCCAACTACGCTCTGGAGAAGCTGGAGCCCAACACGGAGGCCAGCCAGGCCGCCCTGGACGCCTGGGCCGCCCGTGGCTCGGAGCTCTACCTCATCCTCAACGAGAAGTACACCTCCCAGGTCTATCTCTCCGGGCCCTTCGCCGCCGTCACCGCCCTGCCGGAGACCCCCGGCTACGCGGCCGGCTTCGAGCGCATCGTGGACGAGACCCTGGCGGAGCAGTACATCCAGATGCCCGGCACCGGCAGCCGCAACGGCGCCGACTATCAGATGGTCACCGTGGACGGCAGGGAGTACCTGAAGGCGGGGGACTACCTCTGCGCTCCCGCCTCCGGCCTCACCGCCCTCTACGCCGGCGCGGGCGCCTACTGCACCGTCCTGGAGGAGGGCTATGCCCGGTGGTTCCACGTGGGGGACCTGGCGGGGAAGACCCTTGCCGTCACCCTGCCGGAGGCGGGGGGATTTACCGTCTATGACGCCAGCGGCGTTGTGACGGCCAGCTCCGTGGCCTACGGGGACACCTCCGCCGTGCTGCCGGAGGGCGGCTGGATCGTCTTTGCCGGCGCCCCCGGCGCCCGGTTCTACCTGAGCCTGGCTGAGTAAATGAAAAAAGGACCCGCCGGTGAAAACCGGCGGGTCCTTTTGTGTCCGGGGCCCAAATGTAAACTTTTCGGGATGCCTTTACAGGGGAACGGCCAGGGGGTAGAATGGAAGTGAACCCAAGAAACAAAGGAGGTGCCCCATGAAGCTCACATTCTTCGGCGCGGCCAAGGCCGTCACCGGGAGCTGCCACTGCGTGGAGGTCAACGGAAAGCGCATCCTCATCGACTGCGGCCTCCAGCAGGGCCGGGACGAGCGGGACAACCGGGTGTTGGACTTCGCCCCCGGCTACATCGACTATGTCATCGTCACCCACGCCCACATCGACCACACCGGCCGCATCCCCCTGCTGGTGAAGCAGGGCTTCCACGGCCGGATCGTTGCCACCCGCCTCACCGGGCAGCTCATGTCCATCATGCTGCGGGATTCGGCCCACATCCAGGAGTCGGACGCCCAGTGGCAGAACCAGAAGGGCCGTCGGGCCGGCCGGGCGCCGGTGGAGCCCCTCTACACCATCGCCGACGCGGAGCACGCCATGGAGCTGGTGGAGACCTGCGAGTACGGGGAGCTGGTGGACCTCTGCGAGGGGGTGCGCCTCCGGTTCACCGACGCCGGCCACCTGCTGGGCTCGGCCTGCGCCGAGCTGTGGCTCACCGAGGAGGGCGTCACCCGGAAGATCGTCTTCTCCGGCGACCTGGGCAACGTGGACCAGCCCATCATCCGGGACCCCCAGACCATCGACGAGGCCGACTATGTGGTCATGGAGAGCACCTACGGCGACCGGCTTCACGAGCCGCCGGAGAGCTATACCGAGGCCCTGGCCCAGATCATCGACGAGACCTTTGAGCAGGGCGGCAACGTGGTCATCCCCTCCTTCGCCGTGGGCCGCACCCAGGAGCTCTTGTACTTCATGCGGGAGATGAAGGAGGAGGGCATGGTGAGGTCCCACCCCGACTTCCGGGTGTGCGTGGACTCCCCCCTGGCCAACGAGGCCACCCGCATCTACTCCGGCAACCTCCACGGCTACCTGGACGAGGAGGCCATCGAGGCGCTGAAGGGGGGCGCCCTCTTCCAGTTCCCCGGCCTCACCCTTACCGAGACCAGCGAGGAGTCCAAAGCCCTCAACCTGGACGCCAGCTCCAAGGTCATCCTCTCGGCTTCCGGCATGTGTGACGCCGGACGCATCCGCCACCACCTCAAGCACAACCTCTGGCGGAGGGAGTGCACCATCGTCTTCGTGGGCTACCAGGCCGAGGGCAGTCTGGGCCGGGCCCTGCTGGAGGGGGCCAAGTCGGTGAAGCTCTTCGGCGAGGAGATCGCCGTCAACGCCCGCATCGTCAACTTCAAGGGCCTCTCCTCCCACGCCGACCGGGACCACCTCCTGGCCTGGGCAAAGCACTACGCCCCCAAGCCCCGGCACATCTTCGTGGTCCACGGCGAGGCGTCGGTCACCGAGATCTTTGCCCAGAAGCTGCGGGACGCCGGGCTCTCCGCCCACGCCGCCGAGTATGAGGAGGTCTACGACCTCGCCGCCGACCGGATGCTCTCCGCCGGCGTGCCCCTGCCCCCCAAGCCGGTGTCGGCGTCCGGCTCCCCCGCCTACCGGAAGTTGGAGGCCGCCGGCCAGGACCTCATGGAGGCCATCCGCCACAACAAGGGCGGCACCAACAAGGACCTGGCTCAGTTCGAGAAGGAGCTTATGGCCCTCATCCGGAAGTGGGACCGCTGAGCCGAAGCGCTTTGAAAGCGGAAACGGGCGCACCAAAATGGTGCGCCCGTTGGCGTAGAAGGGACACAGGTCACTGAGCCGGCTGTTTTTCCGGCGCCTGTCCTTCCTCCGGCGGACGGCCGAAGCTCTGTACCCGGCCGATGAGGAAGGAGGAGAGCGTGACAGTGATGAGAGAGTATAGGATGCGGGTAAAGGGGATATAGCTCAGAGAGAGGGCCAGCACGGTGAGGTCGGTGATGAGATAGCACCGTGCGATGGGCCATCTGGAGAGGTGGGAGATGGTGAGGGCCAGGGCGTCGTCGCCGCCGCAGGCGCCGCCGATGCGGACCACCAGCCCCACGCCGATGCCCACGAAGAGAGCGCCCGCAATAGCAGCCGCCACCGGATAGGCGCTAAGGTCGGGGAGGAGAGGCGGGAACTGCTCCCAAAGGCCGTGGAACGCGGCGAAGGCCAGACTGGCGGTGATGGCGTAGCGGGCGAAGGAATTGCCCAGGAAGCGCCAGGCCAGCAGGTAGCAGGCGATGTCCATGACGGGGCTGGTGATGGCGGGGGAGAGCCCCAGCCAGTGCTGGAGGAAGAGGGTCATGCCCAGCACGCCGCCCTCGGTGACCTGGGTCCTCTCATGGATGTTGTAGAGCCCGAAGGACAAAATGGCGGAGCCCAGCAGGATGATGCCGTAGGTGTACAGAAGGGATTTTGCTTTTTCCCTGGGGGAAGACATGATAAAACTCCTAACATTGATCGATTTCAATCCACAGTATACCAGAAGGTTTGCATTCGGGCAAGAGGGCCTGCAGGACGAAAGGATGGAAAGACCATGCTGGAAAACGAGGAACGCCGTACACATACCAAGGACGAGCAAAAGGCGTGGAAGGCGGAGCGCAAGGAGCTGGAGCGGGCCCTGGAGGCCCTCCAGCAGCCGCTGAAGGAGGCGGGCGTCCCGGTGATGCTGGTCTTTGAGGGCTGGAGTGCCGCCGGCAAGGGGGAGGTCATCGCCCGGACCATCGCCCGGCTGGACCCCCGGAACTACCAGGTGCTCACCTACGGACCGGCCACCGATGAGGAGCGCCGGCGGCCCCTGCTGTGGCCCTTCTGGCAGGGCCTGCCCGCCAAGGGGCAGATCGCGGTGCTGGAGCGGAGCTGGTTCGGCCGGGCCCTGGAGCGGATGGAGGAGGAGCCGGAGGAGACGGCCCGGCTGGTGGAGGAGCTCAACATCTTCGAGCGGCAGCTGTGCGACGACGGCTACCTCCTGCTGAAGTTCTTCCTCCACATCGGCCAGGGCGAGCAGCGCCGACGGCTGGAGCAGCTGGCGGGGGACGACGACACCGCCTGGCGGGTCACCGACCGGGACTGGCGGCAGAACCGGGACTATGTGTGGAAAAAGGAGAAGCTGGACCTCCTCCTCCAGGCCACCAGCACTCCCCACGCCCCCTGGCGGGTGGTGTGGAACGAGGAGAAGGGGAGCGGCCCCCTGGAGGTGCTGCGGGCGGTAAAGGCTGCCCTGGACGACGCCCTGGCCCACGGCGTGCCCAAGCCGGCCCCGGCGGAGCGCGCCCCCTGGCCATTGCTGGAGATGCCCCGGCTGGGCCAGGTGGATCTGAGCCCAAAGCTCTCCGACGCCGACTACGACGCCGCCCTCAAGAAGGAGAAAAAGCGCCTTGCCAAGCTCCACAGCCGCCTCTACCGGGAGAAGGTGCCGGTGGTCATCGGCTTCGAGGGCTGGGACGCCGCCGGCAAGGGGGGCGCCATCCGCCGCCTCTCCTGGGCCCTGGACCCCCGGGGCTTCGACGTGGTACCCATCGCCGCCCCCACCAGGGACGAGCTGGACCGGCACTACCTGTGGCGGTTCTGGCGGCAGCTGCCCAAGGACGGCCACATCGTCCTCTTCGACCGGACCTGGTATGGCCGGGTCATGGTGGAGCGGCTGGAAAACCTCACCCCGGAGGCCCGCTGGAGCATGGCTTACGACGAGATCAACGAGTTCGAGCGGAGCCTTACCCGCTGGGGAGCGGTGGTGCTGAAGTTCTGGCTCCACATCGACCCCGACGAGCAGCTGCGCCGGTTCCATGACCGGGAAAATACGCCGGAGAAGCGCTACAAGATCACCGATGAGGATTGGCGCAACCGGGAGAAGTGGCCGGCGTACGAGACGGCGGTGGACGAGATGCTCCGGATGACCTCCACCGAATATGCGCCCTGGATCATCGTGGAGGGAAACGACAAGAAGTACGCCCGGCTCAAGGTGCTGCGCACGGTGCGCAAGGCCCTGGAGGCCCGGCTGGACGGCTGAGGACCGGACCCGTTTTGTTACCATTGAAAGGTGGACAGCCCGGGGCCGGGGTGCTACAATGAAATGACCTGAAACCGCAAAGGAGATCTGACCCATGAGAAGAAAACTGCCTGTACGTGCGGCGGCCCTGGTGCTGGCGCTGACCCTGGCGCTGAGCCCGATGGCCGGCGCCATCACCGTGGATGAGGCCCGGGAGATGCTCCGGGAAAACTACATCGACGAGATCCCGGAGGAGATCCTGGCCCTGCCCACCATCGAGGAGATCACCAACGCCCTGGGCGATCCCTACACCTACTATATGACGGCGGAGCAGTATGCCGCCTTCCAGAGTGACATGGGCGACACCAACGTGGTGGGTATCGGCGTCATGGTGGAGAAGACCGCCGACGGCCTGCTGGTGAGCGGCGTGGCCCCGGACGCCCCCGCCGCCCGGGCGGAGATCACCGTAGGCGACCTCATCGTGGCCGCCGACGGCACCACCATCCAGGAGGCCGGCTCCCCCGACGCCCTGGCCGCCCTCATCACCGGCGAGGCGGGCACCGACGTCACCATCACCATCCTCCGGGAGGGCCGGGAGCTGGAGCTCACCCTGACCCGGGAGGCGGTGGTCTTCCCCACCGTCACCGGACAGGTGGTGGACGACCACATCGGCTGGCTGAGCTGCAGCAGCTTCGGCGAGACCAGCGGGGCCTACTTTGAGGAGTACATCACCGCCGAGGACGAGGCCGCCGACCGCTGGGTGGTGGACCTGCGCAGTAACCCCGGCGGCTCTGCCACGGCGGTGATCCAGGCGGTGGGCTACGTCCTGGGCAACCATGACGTGGCCTATGTGGTGGACCGGCAGGGCAGCCTGTCGGTGTGGCGGCCCAACCCCTTCCCGGTGGAGATCCCCGGCCTCATCCAGGAGCCTCTGGTGGTCCTGGTGGACGGCAACTCCGCCAGCGCCTCCGAGCTCTTTGCCGCCGCCATGCGGGATTACGGCTACGGCCTCATCATCGGCACCCGGACCTTCGGCAAGGGCATTGCCCAGAACGTCTTCGAGCTCTCCGACGGCTCCGCCTTCAAGATCACCACCAACCGCTACTACTCCCCCAACTATGTGACCCCCGACCGCTCCGGTGTGCTGCCCCACCTGGTGGTGGACGCCAATCTGGCCGATGAGGTGGCCCGGCTCCTGTGCGGCACCGCCGAGGAGCAGGCGTCGGAGGACGTGCTGGTCCTCCAGCTGGCCGGCCAAACCTGGTATGTCCACCGGGAGGAGGCGGTGAGCGAGGCCTATGCCCCCGCCTTCGCCGAGCTCCTCTCCGCCATCGCCCCCAACACCCCCATGACCCTGGACGGCAAGGCGGTCACCCCGGCAGAGGTCTCTGAGGCCTGGGGCGTGGATTACGTCTCCCGCTGGTTCGGCGATGTGGCCGATTCTCTCTATGGCGATGAGATCAACACCCTGGCCTCCCTGGGGGTCCTCCTGGGCAACGAGACCGGGGACTTTGCCCCCCAGAGCCAGCTCACCCGGGCGGAGCTGGTGTCCATGATGGTCCAGGCCATGGGCTACTGGTGCTGGGAGAGCCAGGGCAGCGCCCCCTTCACCGACGTGACGGCGGAGGACTGGTATGCCACCGCCGTGGACATCGCCTACAACCTGGGCCTCATCCAGGGGGATGAGACCGGCGCCTTCCGCCCCGACGACCCGGTGGACCACCAGCAGTTTCTGACCATTCTGACCCGGATGGGGGAGCGCTCCGACCTCTCCGTCGAGCGTCGGCTGGAGCAGGTGACGGAGGAGGAACTGGCGGCCGAGGGAGTGCAGGCCTATGATGCCTGGGCCCGGCCCTATGTGGTGACGGCGGAGGCCCTGGGTTTCCTGACCGGACCTCTGGAGGAGCTGGACCCGGCCGCCCCCACCACCCGGGAGGAGGCCGCCGTCATGCTCTACCGGATGCTGGACTATATCGGCATTCTCACTCCGGTGACGGAGGAATAAGTTTCTGGGATGGGCGAAAAAAGCGGGAACTATTTTCCACCTTTGTCGTCCAAGAAGGCAGAACCACTGAATAAGGAGGATCTTCCACCATGAAGCAGAAAAGAATCCTGACCGCCGCTCTGGCGGCGGTGCTGACGCTTTCCATGACTGTGCCCGCCCTGGCGGCGGAGGCGCCCACCGCCCTCCCCATCTCCGCCGAGACCCCGGCCTACGAGCTGGTCCAGCGGGGGGAGAACTTCCCTGTCCGGGTGTGGGGTACCGCCGTGGAGCTGGGCGACATGAGCCTTACCCTGGAAAACAGCAACGACAATGACCCCTACCAGAAGATCGTGGTCAACGTGGGGGAGGACACCCTCATCCTGGATGCCGTCACCGGCGAGGCCAAGACCTTTGACGACCTCCGCACCGGGGAGGCCATCTACGCCTGGGTGGGCCCGGATATGACCAAGAGCCTGCCCCCCATCAGCACCGGCCGGGTGATCCTGTGCGGTCTCCCCGCCGACTATGCCGCCCCCACCTACGCCGAGGTGGAGTCGGTCACTGAGACGGAGAGCGGCGCGGACGTCTGTCTGAACAACGACGTGGTCCTCCACCTGAACGCCGACACCGGCTATCTGGCCGCCCCCGGCTGGGAGAAGGAGAGCGTCGGCGCCGCCGACATCGTGCCCGGTACCCGGGTGCTGGCCTGGTACAGCGTGGTCACCCTGAGCCTGCCCGCCCAGGCCAGCCCGGAGAAGGTCATGGTCTTCCCCTCCGACTACGCCGGCTGGGTGGCCGCCGACGGCCTCACCGTCACCGTCAACGGCCAGGCCCTGGCCCTGGAGGGCGCCGCCGCCGCCAAGGTGGAGAACGGCCATCTGATGGTGCCGGTGCGGGCGCTGGCCGAGGCCCTGGGCTGCGAGGTGGCCTGGGAGCCCTACACCAACCAGGTCACCGTCACCAGGGACGGCGTGGAGTGTTACCACTTCACCATCGGCGGCGACCAGGCCGCCAAGGGCGACGTCACCGTGGGCCTGGTGGCTCCGGCCAACGCCGTGGACGGGGTCACCTTCCTGGCCCTGGACGACCTCATCGTCCTCCACGGCCTGAAGCTGTCTGACGGCTGGGCCGGCTGAGACCAAATGACAAAAAGCGTCCCCGAACCATTCGGTTCGGGGACGCTTTCATCTTTGCGTTCAGCCCAGGAGGAGCTTGTCGTCAGCCTCGTCCGAGCCGCTGGCCTGGCTGAAGAGGGCGAGGAGCTGTTCCACGGTGAGGTGCTTCTTCTCCTCGCCGGAGACGTCCACCGCTACCCGGCCCTCGTACATCATGATGAGGCGGTTTCCGTGGGCGATGGCGTCCCGCATGTTGTGGGTGATCATCAGGGTGGTGAGGTTGTCCCGCCGGACGATCTTCTCCGTGGCGTCCAGCACCTTGGCCGCCGTTTTGGGGTCCAGGGCGGCGGTGTGCTCGTCCAGGAGGAGGAGCTTGGGCTTGACCAGGCTGGCCATGAGGAGGGTGAGGGCCTGGCGCTGTCCGCCGGAGAGGAGCCCCACCTTGGCGGTGAGCCGCTCCTCCAGGCCCAGGTCCAGGATCTTCAAAAGCTCCCGGTACTCCTCCCGCTCCCGGGCGGTGATGCCCGCCTTCAGGCCCCGGGCCTTGCCTCGCCGGGCGGCCAGAGCCAGATTCTCCTCGATCTGCATGGTGGCGGCGGTGCCCATCATGGGGTCCTGGAAGACCCGGCCAATGTACCGGGCCCGCTTGTGCTCGGGCAGGGAGGTGACGTCGATGCCGTCGATGGCGATGGTGCCGGAATCCACCGGCCACACCCCGGCCACGGCGTTGAGGAGGGTGGACTTGCCGGCGCCGTTGCCGCCGATGACGGTGACGAAGTCCCCGTCGGCCAGGGTGAGGGAGACCCCGTTCAGGGCCCGCTTCTCATTGATGGTGCCGGGGTTGAAGGTCTTGTAGATCTCTCTGAGCTCAAGCATTGCGGGCGCCCTCCTTCCGGACGGTCTTGGTGAAGTACTTGCCCTTCCAGTAGGGGATGGTGAGGAAGATGGCGACCACCAGGGCGGTGAGCAGCTTCAGGTCGGTGGACTCCAGGCCCAGGCGGAGGACCAGGGTGATGACCACGTAGTAGATGATGGCGCCGATGATGGCGGAGAGGAGCTTGAGGGCGAAGTTGATGAAGACCTTGCCCAGGAGCACCTCGCCGATGATGACGGCGGCCAGGCCGATGACGATGGCGCCCCGGCCCATGTCCACGGTGGCGCTGCCCTGGTACTGGGCCAGCAGGCCGCCGGAGAGGGCCACCAGACCGTTGGAGACCACCAGGCCCAGCACCTTGGCGGTGTTGGTGTTGATGCCCTGGGCCCGGGCCATGTTGGGGTTGGCGCCGGTGGCCCGGAGGGAGCAGCCCAGCTCGGTGCCGAAGAACCAGTAGAGCACGGCGATGACCGCCGCGGTGAGGACGGCCAGCAGCAGCAGGGGATTGCGGAGGCTCACCTCCCGGATGTAGCGGGAGGAGAGGAGGAGGGACTGCTTGTCCACGCTGAGGGCCAGGGTGGCCTTGGTGCTGGCGCCGCTGCCGATGGCCATGATCCGCAGGTTGATGGAGTAGAGGGCCAGCTGGGTGAGGATGCCGGAGAGGATGGCGGGGATGCCGCAGGCGGTGTGGAGCAGGCCGGTGACCAGCCCGGAGAGCATGCCGGCGATGACGGCCAGGACCAGGGCTGCCCAGGGGTTGAGGCCCATGGTGATGCCCAGGGCGGCCACGGCGCCGCCGGTGGCCAGGGAGCCATCCACGGTCAGGTCGGCCACGTCCAGGATGCGGTAGGTGATGTAGACGCCGATGGCCATGATGCCCCAGGCCAGGCCCTGTCCGAAGGCGCCGGGCAGGGAGTTGAAAAAGGAGAGCAGGAAGTCCATAGGTCGATACCTCCAAAGGATGGATTTCGCCGCGGGCGGGAAACGCGCAAAAACAGCGGAGGCGCAGAGCGCCCCGCTGTTTTTGCGATTTTAGAAGGGGGAGGGAGGATCAGGCGATGGCCTCGTAATCCTCGGGCATGGTGAGGCCCAGGGCCTCGCAGTTGGCCGCGTTGTACATCTTGGTCACGTTGGGGGCGTACTCCACGGGCATGGTGGAGATGTCGGCCTCGCCGGTGAGGATCTGGGCGGCCATCTCGCCGGTCTTGTAGCCGATGTCGTAGTAGCTGATGGAGAGGGTGGCCACGCCGCAGCCGGAGCAGATGCCGCTCTCGCCGGCGATGACGGGCACCCCGGCGGGGATGACCACGTTGGCGATGGTCTCGGTGTTGGCGGCGGCGGTGTTGTCGGTGGGGATGTAGATGACGTCGGAGCCGTCACAGGCGGTCTGGGCCACGGAGGACAGGTCGTTCACGTCGGTGAAGGCGTACTGGGTGCAGGTGTAGCCCATGTCCTCCAGGTAGCCCTGAATGGTCTCCACCTGGTAGACGGAGTTGGGCTCGCCGGAGCAGTAGAGCAGGCCCACGTTGACGGCGTCGGGGAAGAGCTCGTTGAGCATGGCGGCCTGCTGGTCCAGGGGGGCCAGGTCGGAGGTGCCGGAGATGTTGCCGCCCACGGTGCCGGTCCAGTCCTCAATGGAGAGGGCGGTGGCGTAGTCGGTCACGGAGGTGCCCAGCACGGGGATGTCGGCGGTGGCGGAGGCGGCGGCCTGGAGGGGGTAGGTGGCGTTGGCCAGGATCAGGTCCACGCCCTCGGCCACGAAGCCGTCCATGATGGTGCCGCAGTTGGCGTACTCGCCGCCGGCGTCCTGTTCCACAAACTCCACCTGACCGGGCAGCAGCTCATTGAGGGCGTCCTTGAAGCCCTGGGTGGCGGCGTCCAGGGCCTCGTGGGTCATCTGCTGGCAGATGCCCACGGTATAGGAGGCGGTGCCCTCGGCGGGGGCGGAGGCCTCGGGAGCGGTGGAGGCGGGGGTGGAGCCGGTGCTGCCGCCGCAGGCGGCCAGAGACAGGACCAGGGCGCTGGAGGCGGCCAGCGCGGTCACTTTCGACAAAATTTTCATTCTTCTCATCCTTCCAGTTGGCGCAAATGCAGTACTTTATTGCTTTTTTGCGCTAAAGTATTGTCTGTATTATAGCCCCTTTTTCCCAAATGTCAATGCTTAATTTTTCATAAAGTTGTGTGGGGAAGGCAGGTTCCGATAGACTTTTGGCCGCCCCTGTGGTATGATGGCTGAGAATGATGAAAATGGAGGCATGTGCCTTGCGGACAGAGATCATGGGGGTCGGCTTTGACGACCTGACCCTGGACGAGGCGGCCGGAGCGGCCGCCGGAATGATAGAGGCGGGGGGCTTCCACTATGTGGTCACCCCCAACCCGGAGCTGGTGGACCGGGCCCGGCGGGAGGAGCCCTTCCGGCAGGCCCTCAACGGGGCGGATCTGGTTCTCCCCGACGGCATCGGGGTGGTGTACGCCGCCAAGCTCCTGGGCCGGCCGTTGAAGGGCCGCTGCCCGGGCATCGACTTCGCCGGGAAGCTCATGGAGCACATGGCAAAGACCGGCCTGCGGCTCTACCTGCTGGGGGCCAAGCCGGGGGTGGCCGAGGCCGCCGCCGCCCGGCTGGAGGCCAAGTACCCCGGCCTTGTCATCTGCGGCACCCACGACGGCTACTTCAAGGAGGACGGCCCCGTGGTGGAGGCCGTCCGGGCGGCGGAGGCCGACGTGGTCTTTGTCTGCCTGGGCGCCCCCAAGCAGGAGTACTGGATGGTGAAAAACGGCCCCGCCACCGGCGCCAAACTCATGGCCGGCCTGGGCGGGAGCCTGGACGTCTTCGCCGGCGTGGTGGAGCGGGCGCCGGAGGCCTGGCAGAGGATGGGCCTGGAGTGGCTCTACCGCCTCAAAAAGGAGCCCAAGCGCATCGGCCGCATGGCCCGGCTGCCCCTCTTCCTGGTGGCCGCCCTGGGCGAGCGGGGAAAGGCGGGGAAGCGGGCATGAAGGGCAGGCTCATCGTGCTGGAGGGCACCGACGGGTCGGGCAAGTCCACCCAGTTCTCCCTTCTGTGCCGCCGGATGGAGGAGGCGGGCAGGCCCTTCCACCGCATCGTCTTCCCCCAGTATCAGGAGCCCTCGTCGGCCCTGGTGCGGATGTACCTGGGGGGCGAGTTCGGCTCCCGCCCCGACGACGTGAACGCCTACGCCGCCTCCACCTTCTATGCGGTGGACCGGTACGCGTCTTACAAGAAGGTCTGGGGGGCAGACTATGAGGGGGGCGGGCTCATCCTGTCCGACCGCTATACCACCTCCAACGCCGTCCACCAGACCGGCAAGCTGCCGGAGGGGGAGTGGGAGGGGTTCCTCCGCTGGCTCTACGATTTCGAGTACGGCAAGCTGGGGCTCCCGGCCCCGGACCTGGTCCTCTATCTGGACATGCCCACCGACCGGGCGGTGGAGATGCTCCGCCGCCGGGAGGGGGAGACCCACACCACCGGTGACATCCACGAGGTGGACACTTCCTACCTCCGCCGCTGCCGGGAGGTGGCCCTCACCGCCGCCCGGGTGTGCGGCTGGGAGCGGGTGTCCTGCGTGGACGGGACCGGGGCGGTCCGCCCGCCGGAGGAGATCCACAGCGAGATCTGGGACCGGATCAGCGCCCTGCTGTGACCGTCCATAAACTGTAAAATCGGGGAGAGATCGATCCATGGTATACATTCTGCTGGGAGAGGGCTTTGAGGAGGCCGAGGCCATCGTCCCCGGGGACCTGCTGCGGCGGGCCGGGGTGGAGGTGGCCTATGTGGGCCTGGAGGGCCCCACGGTGACGGGGAGCCACGGCATCACTGTCACCGCCGACCTGACGCTGGAGCAGGTGAAGACGGAGGACATGGAGATGCTGGTGCTGCCCGGCGGGCTGGGGGGCGTGGCCTCCATCCAGATGGACCTCTTCGCCACCGCCCTCATCCAGAAGGCCCGGGATCTGGGCTGCTGGCTGGCGGCCATCTGCGCCGCTCCCTCCATCCTGGCCCACATGGGCATGCTGGACCGCCGGCCCGTCACCTGCCACCCCTGTGTGTGGGAGGAGATGGGCTCCGCCGCCGTGGACCGTACGGCCCAGGTGGTGATGGACGGCAAATTCATCACCGCCCAGGCTGCCGGCGCCGCCTTCCCCTTCGGCCTGAAGCTGGTGGAGGCCCTGAAGGGGGTCGAGGCGGCAAAGAAGATCGCCAATGGCATCCTGTACCGGAGCTAAGGCCGCCCTGCGGGCGGTCATCCGGGCCCGGGCGGCGGCCATGACCACTGCAGAGCGCCGGAGGAGCGACGTGGTCCTCCTCCAGCGGTTCCTGGCCCTGCCCTGGACGGCGGAGGCGGACGCCCTGCTCCTCTTTTACGGCGTGGGGGCCGAGCCGGACACCGGCCATCTCCTCCTGGAGCTGTGGCGGCAGGACAAGCGGGTGCTCCTGCCCAAGTGTCTGCCCGGCCGGGCCATGGAGGCCCGCCTGGTCCGGAGCGGGGACGACCTGCGGCCGGGGGCGTTCGGCATCCCGGAGCCCTCGGAGTCCTGTCCCCGTGTGGAAAAGGGGGACATCGACCTCATCCTGGTCCCCGCCCTTTGCTATGACCTGTCCCGCCGCCGGCTGGGCCAGGGGGGCGGATACTACGACCGCTATCTGGCCGGTTACGGCGGCCGGACGGTGGGCCTGTGCCGGGAGGCCCTCCTGCAAAGGGAGCTGCCCGTGGAGGACCACGACCGGGCCGTGGACCTGGTGCTGACGGAGAAGCGCCGGCTGGAGGGCCCGTCCGCCCGCTGAGCGAAAAAAGGCGGAGCCCAAAGGCTCCGCCCTGGAGGAATACTGCGGGTCTCTAAGTAGGCCGGGGAGGCGCCGCTGGTCTCAGCAGCAGGGGTCGCAGCCGCAGCCGCTGTTGCCGCCGCACCCGCAGCCGCAGTTGTTGTTGCTGCCGCAGCCGCAGCCGTTCCCGCCGCAGCAGCAGCACACCAGGATGAGGATCAGGATGATCCAGCAGCAGCTACCATTGTTACCGAACATGAACGACACACCTCGTTTTCAGAGTTTGGAGGGGCCGCCGGCGTGAGCCGGGGCGTCTGCCCTCCAACTGGCCCATTCTATGTGGGGGATGGCCGGATGGTTCCCCCGCGATGCGCACCGGAAGGAGAAAACTGCCTATGTCACAAGAGGAAAGAAGAAGCTCCGGCGGACGGCGCGAGCAGCCCCGGGAGGGGAGCGAGCGCACTACCCGCCGGAAACGGCGGAAGAAAAAGGGCTTCAGCCTGCTGGGCACCCTGCTGTATGTGGCCTTCGTCATCGGCATCTCCACCCTGCTGGCGGCGGTGGGCTGGGTGGCGGCCAACGACGTGCTGGCCCTCAACAAGGCGGAGCACTCCGCCATCATCACCCTGCCCGAGGACATCTTCACCGAGAAAGAGGTGAAGGTGGAGACCGGCGACGGCACCGAGACCAAGACCATCGAGGTGGTGGATCTGGACTACGTGGCCGACCAGCTCAAGGAGAACGGCATCATCGAGTTCAAGCTGGTCTTCCGGCTCTTCTCCGTCTTCTCCAACGCCGAGGAGAAGATGGCCCCCGGCACCTACCAGCTGGACACCGACATGGACTACCGGGCCATCGTCACCAACCTGGGCTCCAACTCGGCCAGCCGGCAGCTGGCCACCGTCACCATCCCCGAGGGCTACACCGTGGACCAGATCTTCCAGCGCCTGGAGGAGAGCGGGGTCTCCACGGTGGAGAAGCTCCGGGACATGGCGGCCACCCACGACTACGCCTTCTCCTTCCTCCAGGAGATCCCCCTGGGGGACTACCACCGGCTGGAGGGCTACCTCTTCCCCGACACCTATGAGTTCTATATGGGCGAGGACCCCAAGACGGTCATCAACAAGATGCTGGTGAACTTCGACCGCCGCTTCACCGACGAGATGCGGGCGGAGGTCCAGGAGAAGGGGTACACCGTCCGGGACATGGTCATCATCGCCTCCATGATCGAGCGGGAGACCGACGGCAGCGACCGGGCCACCATCGCCTCGGTCATCTACAACCGGCTCAACAATCCCAACGCGGGGACCCAGGGCTATCTGCAGATCGACGCCACCCTGGTCTACGCCCTGGGCCGTACCATCACCTCGGACGACTACACCGCCGACACCCCCTACAACACCTACACCAACAAGGGCCTGCCCCCCGGACCCATCTCCAACCCCGGCCTGGCCTCCATCAAGGCCGCCATGGAGCCGGAGAGCACCAGCTACTACTACTACGCCCTGGGCAGCGACGGCACCCACTCCTTCTTCCAGAGCCTGGAGGCGCAGCAGAACTTTATCGCCCAGCAGCGGGGCAATTGAACACTGGGGCGGCCGCCTTTGGGCGACCGCCCTTTTGACAGGAGGAACAAGGGATGAGCATCGAGCTGTTGGCCCCGGCGGGGGATATGGAGCGGCTGCGGATGGCGGTGGCCTACGGCGCCGACGCGGTCTACCTGGCGGGGGGCGACTTCGGCATGCGGGCCTTCGCCGGCAACTTTGACCACAAGGAACTGCGCACGGCGGTGGAGCTGTGCCACAGCCGGGGGGTGCGGGTCCACGTGACCTGCAACACCATGCCCCGGTGCGACGAGGTGGACCGGCTGCCGGAGTGGCTGGAGTACCTGGACAGTGTGGGGGTGGACGCCGCCATCGTGGCCGACCTGGGGGTCTTCCGCCTGGCCCAGAAGCACGCCCCTCACCTCCAGCTCCACATCTCCACCCAGGCCGGCGTCACCAACCACGCCGTGGCCCGGGCCTGGTACGACCTGGGGGCCAGCCGGGTCATCCTGGCCCGGGAGCTCTCCCTGGAGGAGATCCGCACCATCCGGGCCAAGACCCCTAAGGAGCTGGAGATCGAGGCCTTCGTCCACGGGGCCATGTGCGTGAGCTACTCCGGGCGGTGCCTCCTGTCCAACTACATGACCGGCCGGGACGCCCAGCGGGGCATGTGCGCCCAGCCCTGCCGCTACAAGTACGCCCTGGTGGAGGAGAAGCGGCCGGGAGAGTATTTCCCCGTCTACGAGGAGCACAATGAGACCTTCATCATGAACAGCCGGGACATGTGCATGCTCGACCACCTGCCCGACCTGGTGGAGGCCGGCCTCAGCTCCCTGAAGATCGAGGGCCGGGCCAAGTCGGCCTACTATGCCGCCGTGGTCACCGGGGCTTACCGCCATGGGCTGGACGCCGCCCTGGCCGGGAAGCCTCTGGACCCGGTGTGGCGGGCCGAGCTGGACAAGGTCTCCCACCGGCCCTACTCCACCGGCTTCTACTACGGCCAGCCGGGCCAGTACACCGGCGACGCCCGGTACATCCGGGACTACCAGGTCTGCGCCGTGGTGGAGTCCTGCGCCGCCGACGGCACCGCCGTCCTCTCCCTGCGGAACAAGTTCTCCGCCGGGATGCAGGCGGAGCTCCTGGCCCCCGGCCTGGACCCCATGACCTTTGCGGTCCCGGAGATGACCGACATGGACGGCCTCCCCCTTCTGGAGCCCAAAAAGCCGGAGATGCGCTTCCGGATGCGCCTGCCCCGGCAGGTGAAGCCCCTCGCCATTCTCCGCCGCCGGGTGGATCTGAGCCCCCAATAAATCTGCACAAAAAGAGGGGTGGCAATTTGCCGGATCTATGCTATAATTATGGAGCCGGCGGCACGGGATCCAGAAGATCCCAGATGTGCCGCTGAGACTGTGGGAAGGGGGTGAGGCGCCGTGAAACGGCTGCTGCGGCCCATTCTGCTGGAGTTCTGCCGGACCCATCTGATCCTCACCGCCTGCGCCGCCCTCCTCACCGTCCTCACCCTGGCCCTGTGCAGTCTGCTGGGGTTGGGCGCCACCCTGGCGGATCTGTTCCCCTTCCCCCTGCAGTGGGCCACGACGGAGCTGCGCAGCGCCATCCCCGCCCTCCTCCCCATGGCCCTGTGCCTGCTGGCCTACCTGCCCGCCGGCCGCCTCACCCGGAAGCGGAACCTGCTGCCCCGGCCCGACGTGGAGGAGGCCCTCCTCCTGCTGCTCCTGCCCGCCGCCGCCTTCTGGCTGCTGCTGGCCCTGGCCTATCTCATTCCCCACGGCACCGGGCTGCTGGTGGCCGCCCTCCTCCTCAACTGTCCCGCCTTCGGCCTGTTCAGCCTCCTCTCCCAGCTCCTGGGCTGGGGCAGCGGCGGCTCCCTGTGGGCCTATTACATCGGCGGCCTGGTCACCGGCCTCCTGCCGCCCCTCCTCTATCTCGCGGGCAGCTGGCTCCCCATCGCCGCCCTGGACCGGGAGACGGAGGAGGAAGAAGATTTTATTGAAAAACAATAAAAACAGATTGACTTTCAATAAACGACGTGATACGATACCCGTAGAAGGGGTGATCGTATGGCGAAGCATACCTCCCTCCGCGCCCGGTTCCTGGGTTTCGCGGGGGGACATTTTGTGCTCTCCGCCCTGGGGGCGACGGTGGCCTTTGCCCTGTTCGGGGCCGCAGAGGCCGGGGCGGGACTATTGGGGGCTCTGGTCGCCCTGCTGATGCTCCTCTATGCGCCCGCCGGGGCCTTCACCGCTTTTCTGATGGAGTGGGAGCGGCCCACGGCCCGGGAGTGGCTCCGGGCGGTGGCCCTGACGGGGGGCATCGCCTGTCTGTGGGGCTTCGGCGGCTTCGCCCTGTGCCTGACGGAGGCCACATCTCTGCTGGGCTTCTGCCTCCTCATGTCCACGGCCTTCCTGGCCAGCCCCTCCTTTTGCCTCATGTTTCTGGTGGTGCTCCAGGTCCTTGACCTGCCTGGCCTCACCTGGGCGCCCACCTGGTTCCTGGGCATTCTCGCCGCTGCCCTGCTGCCCCCGGTGCTCTTTTTTACAGGAGCCCTTTTTGTAAGCAGAAAACAGCCGCAGATGGGCCTGGATGAGGGGAGGGCGACGCCATGAGCTGGCTGCTGCTGGGCGCTCTGGCCTTCCTGCTGGCCTTGGTGAATCTGGCCCTGGCCCTGCTGGGCAAGGGGCGGGAGCAGAACGGTCTCCTCTTTGGGAGTCTGGCCTGCGGCGTCCTGACCATGCTGGAGGAGTACCGCATGGCGGTGGAGTGGGTACAAAAAGAGGACTGGTCAGCCCTTATGGACGTGCTGCCTGCCATGGAAATGGTCCTGACGGCTGCGGTCTTCCTCGGACTGGGCCTCAATCTGGCCGCTCTGGTCCTTCACAGGGTACGGAGAAAAGAAAAAACCAGTTGACAATGCCCCGAAAAGTGATAAAATAAAACAGCTTAAAAGGGCAAGGACGAAGCCAAGCGGGCCACGCCGCGACGAGCGAGAGGGGACGGTGAGAGCCCTCCGCGACACGGACCCGCACGCCACTTCACCAGCCGCCCGGGAGGACCGGGACGGATCATCCCCGTTACAGGATGGAATGAGATGCGCTTTTTCAACAAAGCGTAATCAGGGTGGTACCGTGGAAATGCTTTTCCGCCCCTGGCCGATGCCGGGGGCGGTTTTTCTTTTCCCGCCGCCAGGACCAGTGAGTCGCAAGATAAAATGAAGATAAACGGAGGTAATACCCATGCCCACCAAGCCTTACGGCCTGAACGAGCTGCGCGAGATGTTCCTGAAGTTCTTTGAGACCAAGGGACACCTGCG
>CALWYC010000023.1 GCA_944385655.1 uncultured Intestinimonas sp.
CCGCCCGAGCAGATGCAATGAAAACCGGGGGTCCCCGCAGGGCGAGAGCCCTGTGGGGGGATGCAGGCGGGTCAGAGCGTCCACCATCTGCACTTCCACGTGCTGGGCGGACGGGACATGACCTGGCCTCCCGGCTGACCGCATACACCCATCCCCATCCCCCGGCGGCACAGCCGCCGGGGGATGGTTTTTCCATGGCAGCGGGCTTTGCCTATGGACATCTCGACACGGGACCTCATTTGTGTGGGGCGCGGCTTCCCAGACGCGCCCACAGTACCACGCTTTTTTGTGGGGCGCGACGACCCCGGCGCGCCAAACCACGCAGGATGCTCCCTCAGAGAGGGAGCCAACAGGTTCTGCGCCGTGAGCGGGATAACGTAGGTAGGGGCGGCTATCAGCCGCCCGTCGGCACGACGCGGAACCACGATGGTGTGGGGCGCGGCCTCCCGGACGCGCCCATCTCTTTGGCTTCCACTGGGGGAAGCTGTCGAGCGGAGCGAGACTGATGAGGGGAAAGGCCAGTCTATTTCCAGCGCCTCCCCTCATCCGTCATTTGCTCCGCAAATGCCACCTTCCCCCAGGGGAAGACTTTGGTGTGAGAGATTGGGAACACCGCTTGAGACTTGTAAGGCGGCGGCAAATTTGCTAAAATAACGCCGTATGGCAGTATCTCGAACGGTAAATGCTACTGAATGGTAGGATTTTACCGGGTGATCGTATGTACTTTCGCAGATTGGGAGACCTGAGAAACGATAAGGACAAGACCCAACGAGATATTGCCGAATACCTCCATATGAATTTGGAGGTCTACCGCCGGTATGAAAAGGGCCTGCGGGAGATCCCGGTGTGGGCCCTCATCAAGCTGGCGGACTACTACCAGACCTCCACCGACTACCTGCTGGGCCGCACCGACGACCCCTCCATGCCCCGTGCGTAGACTGGCGGCGGTGGCCGCCGGCTTTGCCGCGGCGGTCTTTCTGAGCTGCAATGGTCTGTGGATGCTGGCCCTGCTCCTGCCCCTGCCGGCCCTCCTGAAACGGGAGGACCGGTGGCGCCGCTGCGCCCTGGTGTGCCTGGGCGTGGCGGCGGGACTTGCCTGGACGGCGGGCTATAACGCCCATTTTCTGGGCGGGGCCCGGGCGCTGGACGGCGTCCGGAGCACCCTCACCGCTGCCGTCACTGACTGGCCATATGAGACCAGCTACGGGGCCGGGTTGGAGGCAAAGGTGACGCTGGAGGATGGCATGGTCCTCCGGGCCACCCTCTACGGCGACGGGGAGGAGCTGATGGACCTGTGCCCCGGCGACGCCCTCACGGTGACGGCGGAGTGGTCCGGTCCGCCCCGGACCGCCAACGAGAGCTGGACCTACCGCCTCTCCCAGGGCATCCACCTGACGGGGAGCGTGAAGGCGCTGGAGGTCTGGCGGCCGGAGACGGTCCCTCTGTGGGCCCTGCCCGCCCACTGGTCCCGGGCCGTCAAGGAAGCCGTGGCCGCCGCCTTCCCGGCGGAGAGCGCCGGGCTGGTCACCGCCCTCCTCACCGGCGACACCGACCGCCTGGCCCAGGGGGACTATAACGCCCTCCGGCGGGCGGGACTGGCCCACGCCGTGGCGGTGTCGGGACTCCATATGAGCTTTCTGGTCCAGCTGGCGGTGGCTCTCACCGGCAGCCGCTACCGCCGCCGCACCGCCCTGGTGGTGCTGCCGCTGATGGTGTGCTACGCCCTGGCGGTGGGGTGTACCCCCTCGGTGGTCCGGGCAGCCGTCATGAACGGCCTGCTGCTGTTGGGGCCTCTGCTGGGCCGGGAAAACGACTCCCCCACCAGCCTCTCCCTGGCCCTGCTGCTCCTCCTGCTCCAGGACCCCTGGGCCTCGCTGAGCGTGAGTCTTCAGCTCTCCTTTGCCTCGGTGGCGGGCATCCTGGCCTTCTCCGGGCGGGTGCGGGACTCTGTGACCGGATTCTTCCCCACACCGGAAAAGAAGGAGCACAAGAAGCCCGGCCCCCTCCGCCGGCTGGGCTGGTGGGCGGCTGGCTCCCTGGGGGTCACCGTGGGCGCCATGGCCTTCACCGTGCCCCTGCTGGTGTGGTATTTCGGCAGCCTCTCCCTGATTTCCCCGGTGTCCAACCTGCTGTGCCTGCCCCTGCTGCAGCTCACCTTCCAGGGCGGGCTGCTCACGGTGCTGGTCCAGCTCCTGCTCCCCGCCCTGGGGTCCGCCCTGGGGCAGGTGGTGGGGCTGCTGCCCCGGCTGGTGCTGTGGCTGGTCCGGGGGCTGGCCGCCGCCCCCTTCGCCTCGGTGGCGATGGCCGGGCCCTACCTCATGGGCGGCCTGGCCACGGTCTATCTGCTGTGGCTCTGTTACCTGCTCCTGAAGGGACCCCGCCGGCCCCTGGTGCCCCTGTGCTGCTCAGCCATGGTGCTCGCCGCAGCCCTGGTGCTCAACCATGCCGCCTATTGGGCGGGGAGCCTCACCATGACGGTGCTGGACGTGGGTCAGGGCCAGTGTATGGTGCTCCGCTGCGGGGACCGGGTGGCGGTGGTGGACTGCGGCAGCACCGGCGAGGACGCCGGGGATATCGCTGCCGGCTACCTGAGCACCATGGGCGTCAAACGGGTGGACCTGCTGGTGCTCACCCACTGCCACAACGACCACGCCAACGGGGTGAGCACCCTCATGGACCGGCTGGAGGTGTCCAATGTGGCTGTTCCCCAGGTCATCGAAGCGCCGGAGCTTCAGACTACCCTCCTGGCCGCGGCGGAGGAGCGGGGCATCCCGACGCTGATGGTGTGGGACGATGTGAAGCTGGACTTCGGAAACGCCGTGCTCACATTGTACGGCCCCTTGGGCAGCGGCGACACCAACGAGGAGGGCCTGAGCCTGCTGTGTGAGACGGGGGACTTCTCCGCCCTCATCACCGGGGACATGGACCAGGTGGTGGAGGGGCGGCTGGTGAAGTACGGGAATTTGCCGGACATTGACGTGCTGCTGGCGGGCCATCACGGCTCCAAATACGCCGCCTCCGACCTGCTGCTGGAGACGGTGACGCCGGAGACGGCGGTCATTTCCTGCGGCTACAATACCTACGGACATCCCGCCCCGGAGACCCTGCTCCGGCTGAGCGAGGCGGGCTGTAACATCTACCGCACCGACTTACAGGGAAACGTCACCATCACGGTGAGATAAGGAGGTCCCCTATGGCCAAGACCAACAACGCCGACGCCGCGGCGGTCAAACAGCTCAAAAGCGACCTGTCCGCCGGGACCCTGGGACAGCTCTACATCTTCCATGGGGAGGAGGCCTATCTCCGGGACTTCTACCTGGGGCAGATGAAGAAAAAGCTGCTCCCCGGCGGCATGGAGGCCTTCAACCTCCACACCTTCCAGGCCAAGGAGTGCGACGCCAAGGCCCTGGGGCAGGTCATCGACTGCCTGCCCATGATGAGTGAGCGCACCATGGTGGTGGTCTACGACTACGACCTCTTCAAGGTGCCCGCCGACCAGCGGGAGGCCATGGCCGCTCTCTTTGCCGACCTGCCGGACTATGTCTGCCTGGTCTTTGTCTACGACCTCATCGAGTACAAGCCAGACGCCCGCACCAAGCTGGCCGCCGCCATCAAGGCCCACGGCGCGGCGGTGAAGTTCACCCGGCAGGAGCAGGGGGATCTGGTGGACTGGATCCGCCGCCGGTTCAAGGCCCTGGACCACGACATCGACTCCGAGCTGGCCCGGTACCTCATCTTCCTGTGCGGAGACCTGATGACGGGCCTCATCTCGGAGATCGGTAAGATCGGGGCCTATGCCCAGCACCGGGCGGTGACCCGTGCCGACATCGACGCCGTGGCCATCCCCCAGCTGGACGCGGTGGTCTTTCAGCTCACCGACGCCATCGCCGCCGGGGACTTTGACAAGGCCTCGTCGGTGCTCTCCGACCTCCTCCACATGGGGGAGCCGCCCATCAAGCTCCTCTCGGTGCTGGGGCGGCAGCTGCGGCAGCTCTACTCCGCCCGGCTGGCCATGGAGGAGCGGAAGGGGGCGGGCTATCTGGTGGAGCTGTGGGGGATGCGCTCGGCCTACCCCGCCCAGAAGCTCATGGACGCCGCCCGGCGGTTCGACCGGAACTGGTGCCGGTGGGCGGTGGTCCAGGCGGCGGAGACCGACCTTGCCATGAAGTCCCAGGCGGGGGCCGACGGGGAGGAACTCCTCATTGACCTCATTCTGAAGCTGGCCAACCGCCCGCCCAAGACGGGCATCGCGTAACAAGAAAAGGAAGGAGTCCGGGGGATGCTGCACATACAGGAGGCCATCGTGGTGGAGGGCCGCTATGACAAAAACACCATCTCCCAGGTGGTGGACACGGTGATCCTGGAGACCGCCGGCTTCGGGGTGTTCAAAAATCAGGAGCTGGTGGCCCTGCTGCGGCGGCTGGCGGAGGAGCGGGGGCTCATCGTGCTTACCGACTCCGACGGGGCGGGCTTCCTCATCCGCAGCCGCCTCAAAAGCGCCCTGCCCAAGGACCGGGTGAAGCACGCCTACATCCCCGACGTCTACGGCAAGGAGCGGCGCAAGCGGACTCCCGGCAAGGAGGGCAAGCTGGGGGTGGAGGGCATGTCCCCGGCGGTGCTGGAGGAGGTCCTCCGCCGGGCGGGGGCCACCTTCCTGGAGGAGCCGTCCAACGGAAGCGTGCCCAAAGAGGCCATCACCAAGGCCGACCTCTACCTGCTGGGCCTCACCGGCACCCCCGACTCCGCCCGGCGGCGGAGCGCCCTGCTCAGGCATCTGGACCTCCCGGAGCACATGAGCACCAACGCCCTGCTGCCGGTGCTCAACGCCCTCTACGACCGGGAGGCCTTTCTGGAGGAGGCGGCGTCATGGATGTGAACACCCCTCTGCGGGAGCTGCCCGGGGTGGGGGAGGCCCGGGCCAAGGGCCTGGAGAAGCTGGGCCTCCGGGCGGCCGGGGACCTGGTGGGCTACTTCCCCAGAAGCTATGAGGACCGGCGGCAGGTCTATACCATCGCCGAGGCCCCGGTGGGGGAGCTGTGCTGCGTCCGGGTCATGGCGGCGGAGGAGCCCCGGCGCATGCACATCCGCCGGGGCCTGGACGTGACGAGGCTCAAGGTGGTGGACGACACCTCCGCCATGCTGGTGACCTTCTTCAACCAGGGCTATGTCCGGCAGGCCCTCCACCGGGGGGAGGAGTACATCCTCTACGGCCGGGTGGAGCTCCTGGGCAGCCACCGGCAGATGACCAATCCCCAGTTCGAGGGGGCGGAGCGGCCCTGGGCCTGCGGGCGCATCATGCCGGTCTACCCACTGACGGCGGGGATTACCAACCATCTGCTGGCCGGGCTGGTGGAGCGGGCCCTCCGGGAGCTGCCGCCCCCGGCGGAGACCCTGCCTGACGACCTGCTGGCCCGGCACCGCCTGGCACCGGCGGCGGATTGCTGGCGGAGCATCCACTTTCCAGCCGATGAGACCGCCCTGGACGCCGCCCGGCGGCGCTTCGCCTTTGAGGAGCTCTTCTACCTCTCCCTGGGGCTGGCCCTGCTGCGGGAGCGGCGGAGCCGGGGGAGGGGCCCCGCCTTCAGTGAGACGGACCTGGAGGGCTTTTACAGGCTGCTGCCCTTCACCCTGACGGGAGCCCAGAGACGGGCCCTGGAGGAGGCCGCCGCCGACCTGGCCCTCACCCGGCCCATGAACCGACTGGTACAGGGCGACGTGGGTTCAGGCAAGACGGCGGTGGCCGCCGGCTGCGCCTGGCTGGCCGTCCGCTCCGGCTGGCAGTGCGCCATGATGGCCCCCACCGAGATCCTGGCCGAGCAGCACGCCAAGACCCTCTCCGCCATGCTCGCCCCCGCCGGCATCGAGGTGGGGCTCCTCACCGGCTCCATGAAGGCCTCCGAGAAGCGGAAGGTCCTGGCCGCCCTGGAGACGGGAGCCCTTCCCTTTGTGGTGGGCACCCACGCCCTCCTCTCCCAGGGGGTGGCCTTTCACCGGCTGGGGCTGGTCATCACCGACGAGCAGCACCGCTTCGGCGTGGAGCAAAGAGCAGCGTTAGCGGCGAAAGCGGGGGGCGAGGAGGATTTCTCCCCTAACGTGTTGGTCATGTCGGCCACCCCCATCCCCCGGACCCTGGCCCTCATCATCTACGGGGACCTGGACGTGTCGGTCATCGATGAACTGCCCCCGGGCCGGGTGCCGGTGAAGACGGTGCTGGTGGGGGAGAGCAAGCGGCAGCGGATGTACGGCTTTGTCCGGGACCAGGTGAGGGAGGGGCGGCAGGTCTACATCGTCTGCCCCGCCGTGGAGGAGAACCCGGAGGGGGCCTGGGACCTGAAGGCGGTGACCGAATACGCCCGGGTGCTGGGGGAGCAGGTCTTTCCCGATCTGCGGGTGGGCCTGGTCCACGGCCGTATGAAGGCAAAGGAGAAGGAGGCCGCCATGGCCGCCTTCACCGCCGGGGAGACGAGCATCCTGGTGTCCACCACCGTCATCGAGGTGGGGGTGGACGTGCCCAACGCCAGCCTCATCATCATCGAGAACGCCGACCGGTACGGCCTCTCCCAGCTCCACCAGCTCCGGGGCCGGGTGGGCCGGGGCAAGCACCAGTCCTGGTGCGTCCTGGTCAGCGACAACCGCAGCCCGGACACCCGGGCCCGGCTGAAGGTCCTCACCCAGACCAACGACGGCTTCCAGATCGCCGAGGAGGACCTGAAGCTCCGGGGTCCCGGCGACTTCTTCGGGGAGCGGCAGCACGGCCTGCCCGCCCTGCGGGTGGCCGACCTGGAGACCGACACCCGGGTCCTGAAGGAGGCCCAGGACGCCGCCGCCGAAGTGCTGGCGGCCGACCCGGAACTCACCCAGCCGGAGCACCGTCCCCTGCTGGAGAAGGTGTGGCGGCTCTTTGCAGAGGACCCGGACCGGTTCAATTAAAAAGACAGAATGGAGAGAACGAAAATGGATCTTTTGAAGCGCGCGGAGGAGCTCCACCACATCCCGGAGCCCCATTACAACTGTGCTCAGGCCACCCTCATCCCCTTCGCCGAGGAGCAGGGCCTGGACCACCAGACCATGTACCGGCTGGCGGCCCAGTTCGGCAGCGGCATGCGCCGGGGCTCGGTGTGCGGGGCGGTGACCGGCGGCCTGATGGCCCTGGGCCTCCGGGGGGCGGACAGCCATACCGCCGCCGAGTTCCAGCGCCTCTTCAAGGAGCGGACGGGGGCTCTGGACTGCGCCCAGCTCCTCCAGAACGCCAAGGAGCGGGGAGAGGAGCGGAAGACCCACTGTGACCGCATGGTCCTCACCGCCGTGGCGCTGCTGGAAGAGCTCACCGGAGAGAAAAAGAATTGAAAGAACGAAAAAAGCTCCCGTTTTCCGCATGGAAAACGGGAGCTTTTTTGACGTTAAGAGTCCAGGGCGGTCCGCTGCCCGGCCTTTGGGAGCCGGACGGGCGGGGCGGCGGAGGTCTTAGGGCCCATGGCCGGAGCCTGCCGGCGGTGGCGCAGGTGGACGCCCAGGGTGATGAGGCCGCTGAGGAGGAGGAAGCTGTAGAAGCTGATGCCCCGGGCCACCATGACGGCGGGGGCCACCAGCCCCACGCCGAAGAAGAGGGTAAAGGCGTGGAGGGCCACCCCCTCGGCGGCGCCCACGGCGCCGGGCAGGGGGAGGGAGCCCACGGCCAGGGAGACCAGGGCCTGGGTGCCCACCATCTGGAAGAGGGTGGCGCCGCTGAGGCCGAAGCCCAGGTAGACGGCGTAGGGCACGGCGTAGAGGGCGGTGAGCTGGAGGAAGGTGAGGGCGAGGAGGGGAGGCACCAGGCTCAGGTTGGCCCTGAGGCAGTCGGCGCCCTGGCGGTAGGCCGTCATCTGCCGCTCCAGCCCGGCGCGGACCCTGTCCTCGTGCCGCACCAGGCCCAGGCCCACCCCCAGGCGCACCAGGCCGCCGGTGAGGCGGCGGGCGGCGTTGGGGAGGAACATCATGGAGAGCATGCCGGCGGTGAGGACCACCATCACCCCGCCGCCGTAGAAGAGCAGCAGCCCCAGCCTGCCGCCCAGGCCGGCGCGGACCTGGGGGAGGAGGAAGAAGGAGGCGGCGGCGTAGAGGAAGGTGACGGTCTGGTAGCACACGGCGATGACCATCATGTTGAGGGAGCCGTGGGCGGCGGGGACGCCGTCCCTGGACATGCAGTAGATCTGGGCGGGCTGACCGCCGGTGGAGGAGGGGGTGATGGAGCTCACATAGAAGCCCACGAAGGAGTAGCCCAGGCATTTCCGGTAGGGGAGGACGTGGCCCAGGCGGCCCAGGATGAGCTTGGAGCACAGGGCCTCGCAGCCCACGAAGCAGAACATGAGCCCCAGGCCCAGGGCCACATACCCCGGCCGCACCGAGCGGAGGACCTGGACCAGGGTGGAGATGGGCTGCTGCCGCAGGAGGAAGAAGAGGGTGCCCCCCATGAGGGCGGCCAGGAGGGCGAAGCTGAGGATGCGCTTGCGGTCCATCAGAGGGCCTCCTTTCCGGCGTCCACGGCCAGGGCGGCCATGAGCCGCTCCAGGCTCTGGACCTCCAACTGGCCCTTCAGGCGGCGCATGTTCTGCCCCATCCGGGCCAGGGCGGCGTCGTCGGCGAGGAGCCGGGCGATGGCCTCCAGACAGGCCTCCGGCTCCTTGGGGGCGATGCGGCCGATCTGGTGGCGGGTGAGGAACCGGGCGTTCTCCCGCTCCTGCTGGAGGAAGGGCTCCCAGGCCAGGATGGGCAGCTCGGAGAAGATGGTCTCGAAGAGGGTGATGCCGCCGGGCTTGGAGAGCATCAGGTCGGCTCGGGCCATGTAGTCGTACACCCGGTCGGTGAAGCCCACGACTTCAATGTTCTCGTAGCGGCCGTGGAGGCGGTCATAGAGCTTCTGATTGCCGCCGGTGATGATGGTGGTGCGGACGCCGGGCAGGGCGTTCAATTCCTCATAGAACCTGTCCTTCTTGGGCAGCAGGCCCAGGCCGCCCCCCATGATGAGGAGGTGCCGCTCCCCGCCGTCCCGGTGTCCCCGCCGGGCGGGGCGCTTGAACTCCGGCTTCACCGGGATGCCGGTGACCAGGATGCGCTCCGGCTCCACCCCCTTGGCCGCCAGCCGGTCCCGGATGTCCCGGGAGCCCACCAGATAGCAGTCGGTGGCGTCGTTGAGCCACTCGGAGTGGGAGGAGAGGTCGGTGATGCAGGTCACCAGGGGGAGGTCGGAGGCCACCTCCTCCTTGTAGTCGGCCACCAGCCGGGCGCAGAAGGGGTGGGTGGCGATGACGGCGTCGGGCCGGGCCTCCCACAGCAGCTCCCCCAGCTTGTCCTGGAAGAGGTCGGCCAGGGGCGGACGGCCCTTCAGGGTGGCGTTCTCGGTGGCCTTGTAGTAGATATTGTAGAGGCCGCTCCCCTTGGTGACCAGCAGGGAGAAGGCCTTGTAGATGGCGTCGGAGGCGTCGGGCAGGGCGTAGGCGGGCAGGTCCACCACCTCCACCCGGGCGCCGGGGAAGGCGCCCAGCAGCTGGAGGCGCAGCGACTGGGAGGCGGAGTAGTGCCCCATACCGAATTTTCCGGTGAGGATCAGGATCTTCATGGCTGTCCCTCCTTCTCTTGATAAGAAGAGTATACAGGAGGAACCTTTAGAAAAACCTGTTCCAGTTCTTAAGAGTCGCTTAAGGATTGCTGATACCTTCCATAAGAGGGCCCGGTCCGCCGGCGCAGAGGGCAGCCCGCCAGCCAGTCCCGGCGTAGGCAGTGAAGGTGAGACCGTCCATGGCGGCATGCTGTCCGGGGTCCAGCAGGGGAACGGCGATGGCCCGGGGCGGAAGGGTGAGGCCGGTGCCGCTGTGCTTCACCCTGGCCTCCTTCAGGGTCCACAGGGTGTAGAAGTCCTCCCAGCGGCTCCCACGGTCCCGGAACCAGGCAAACTCCGCCTCGGACAGGACCTTCTGGGGAAGGGTGGGCCGGCGGGGCCGGACCACCTCGATGTCGGCCCCCACCTCGCCGTCGCTGAGGGCGCACAGGGCGTAGGGTCCGCTGTGGCTCAGGTTGAACCGGCATTGGGGAAAGCGGTGGAAAAAGGGCTTGCCGCCGGGGGCGCGGTCCGGGTCCGGCAGCGCCTCCATGGCCCACACCAGCCCGGCGGAGCGCCGGAGCAGGTCGTGGGCGTCCACATCCTGTGCAAAAAAAAGCCGCAGCATCGGCATCCCTCCCCGATCTTTTCCACCATTGTACCATGCCCCGGGGAGAATGCCACCGGAAATTTGTGAAATGGCTGGCATTCCCGGCGGGCATCCTGTAAAATAGGGGATACAGTCCGATACCGCGCATCACGGGAGGTATGACCGATGAAATTCATCTCATGGAATGTAAACGGCCTGCGGGCCTGCATCCAGAAGGGCTTTTACGACTATTTCCGGGCGTCCGACGCCGACGTCTTCTGCCTGCAGGAGACCAAGATGCAGCCGGGCCAGGCGGAGATCGACACCCCGGGCTATCTCCAGTTCTGGAACTCGGCGGAGAAGAAGGGCTACTCCGGCACCGCCGTCTTCACCCGGCGGGAGCCGCTGGCGGTGACCTACGACATCGGCGACCCCGCCCATGTGGGCGAGGGGCGGGCCATCACCCTGGAGTTCCCGGAGCGCTACCTGGTGACGGTGTACACCCCCAACGCCCAGGACGGCTTGGCCCGGCTGCCCTACCGCATGGAGTGGGAGGACGCCTTCCGGGCCTATCTGAAGGGGCTGGACGAAAAGAAGCCGGTGGTGGTCTGCGGGGACCTGAACGTGGCCCATGAGGAGATCGACCTGAAAAATCCCAAGACCAACCGGGGGAACGCCGGCTTCTCCGACGAGGAGCGGGCCAAGATGACGGAGCTTTTGAGCGCCGGCTTCACCGACACCTTCCGTTACCTCAACCCCGACCTCACCGGCGCCTATTCCTGGTGGAGCTACCGCTTCAAGGCCAGGGAGAAGAACGCCGGCTGGCGCATCGACTACTTTCTGGTCTCTGACCGGCTCCGCCCGGCCATCGAGGCCGCCCAGATCCACAGCGAGGTGCTGGGCAGCGACCACTGCCCGGTGAGCCTGACGCTGAAGGACATGGCATAACGGCGCCCGGCCGCGGAGCAGGCCCTTGGACCGGAAAGACACGGTAGGAGGAACAGGTGCAGGAGGAGAGGGACATGAAAACATTTCAAAAGAACGGGAAGGCTCTGACGGAGGAGGAGAAGCGGCGCGCGGCAGCCGCGCCGCCCACGGCCGGCCTGCCCAATTCGGCCCTGCTGGAAGCCCTGGGGGAGCCGCCGGCGGATGGAGACGGTACGGGCGAGGACCTGGAGAAGGTCGTCGTAGGCCGTGCGCCCGGCGGAGCCGCCGCGGCCGCCGAGGCCATTCCCCGGGGGGCGGTGAAGGATCGGATCGCCTTTTTCCAGGGCCTGTCCGGGGCGGGGGCGAAGAAGGAGGGCGGAAACCCGAAGGGGGACACGGCGCAGGAGAAGATGGAGCCGCCGAAGAAAACGTCTGGCGGCGCGGCGGAGAAGGACGCGCCGGAGAAGGATGACGGGGAGGAAAAGGGCAAGGCGCCTCTGGACATTCTGGAGGAGGCGCCCAGACCTCCGAAGCGGGCCTACCAGGTCACAAAACACCGCGGCCTGCAGTCCTCCACCGAGTTTACCGGCGTAGGGGCCACCACAACGGCGTGGAATGACATCCACCTGCCCACGGTGAAGGAATTCCGGGCGCAGTCCAGCGTCTTCCTGGCCAAACGGGGCGACGGCCTGAAGAGCATCGAAGGGGCGCTGACCGCCTTTCACGCAGCCAAGGAGAAGGGCGGGGTGGAAAAGATGGAGGACAGGGTGGTGCTGTACGGCGCGCTGCGGCAGCTGGCGGCCGCCTGTCAGGCATATATGGATTCCGATCCTTTTTTCAAAAAACGCAGGAATGCGGTGGAGCGGCTCGCCCAACAGGTGGACGCGGCCATGGAGTCCATCAGCGGCGGCGGGAATACCCAGGCGTTCGACCTGGCCTCCACCCAGTACCAGATGGAGAAGGACGCCTACGGCGGGATGGGGAAAGAAGACTTCTACCAGAAATACTTTGGCGGGGACGACGAAAAGAGAAAGGAGCACAGTCTTAACGTCAGCAGGATCTCTAGTCAGGCTGATAAACAGGAGATTGCGGATGCGGACAGGCCCTATGCCCAGGCGTGCGCGATCCTGGGGACCATCCGAGGCGAGGAGATCACGAATCTGAAAAACCAGTTTGAATCGGATCCGCTGATGAAAAGCATCCTGGAGGAGCAGGAGGCCGTCAGGGACAAGGTCCATTACGTGGGTACAGAGTCAGGACCAAAGACGTTCCTTGCCCGCAGCGGGAAGGAGAATGCCCGCTATATGGCGCAACTCCGGTTATTTGACTTCAGCAGGTATTATGGAGAACGTTTAGGCTGTCCGGCCGATTTTGCCGGACATGCCCAGGTGGACACGGTGCACGAAAATACCCACTTGGTAGTGAACGAGACCTTCCACACCGCCGGGCGGAGCTACAGCGTGCCCGTTGACAAACTGGCGGAGGGAGACGAGGAGGAGCAGCAGCGGACCATGGGCGAGATCAAGCAGGTGCTTCAGGAACGCAACCAGAGCTCCCAACGCCTGTATGAGCTGGGGAACAGTTATCTGAATGCCGTAGACAGCGGAGAGCTGCTCCCGGGCCAGTGGGAGGGCTGGAGAGCGCACAGGGCGGAGCTGTTTCATCTGCAAAGGCAGCTGGGCTATTCCTATGTGCTGGAGTCTTACTCCGAGCTGGGCAACAATTCCCGTATGCTGAAATCGGCCAAAGTGGTGGAAAGCGCGTATGAGCAACATAAGAAGGGAGAGTTAAAAGACGACAGCGAATTTGCGTCGAATGGCTATGGAGACTTGGTGCAGGATCCAAAACGGATGCAGGCCTACCTGAGGTTTGGATACGAGGCCGCAGACCAGCCGAGCAATAAGAAGGAGGCCGTCGAGGCGGGGATGGACCCCACGACGCTGTTTTCCAATTCCCTGATAGAGTACGATTCCACCATCAACGAGTGCTACGCGCTCTGTAAGATGTTGGGTGTGCCCCCCGACGATCCCCTCTTCCGTGGGCTGCAGGAGGCCGCCCAGGATGCCTACGATTATCGGAAGCGCTTCCGGGAGAAGGGGGAGTTCTCCTCGGTGACCAGTCATAAAAAGCGGCAGGGAACGTGAGGACGGACCCGCGCCGTGCCAACTCATTCCAGTCGGTCTCCCTGTATAGGCAAAAGAATCCTGCGGATACTAAGCACCGTGACCCAAAACCACCGCGGGAGGAGACAGACAGATGAAAGCAACTGGCATCGTACGAAGGATCGATGAATGAGATATAATAGGGCAAAGTCGGAAACCTCTTTGAATGGCTGGAGTTTTGCTGATTTTGTCCGAAATCTAAAACTAATCTGCCATCTTGATAGGCTCCGACATTTCAAATCCTCGATGAAAGGAGGGCTATGTCGGAGCGAGTAAGAGACGCTCACTCCGAAATTCCGGAGTGGGCGTTTCCTATTCCGGAGCTTGACTATATGAACAGAAAGAAGGTAATAGGATGGCGATTGTTCTGGCGATCACGAACTCGAAAGGTGGCGTCGGAAAGACCACTACCTGCGCCAATCTGGGGGCCGCCCTGGCCGCCTCCGGGAAACGCATCCTGCTCGTTGACAACGATCCGCAGGGAGACCTGACAAAGGTCATGCGGGCTGACCCCAAATCTCTCAAGTACACACTGGCAAACCTGATGAACTCGGTTTTGGATGATTCGGAGTTGGAACTCTTCGCCGAAAAAGCCGTCATCCAGAGAGAAGGCATCCACTACATCCCGGCAAACTCAAAGCTGGCCGCTGTATCCAGCCGACTGGTCGCTCTGCAAATGAGCAGCCGGTATCGAGGCGGTGACGGTGGCGGTACGCCCTGTGAACTGGTTATGGCCAATGTCCTGAAGTATTATCAGGACCGGTACGATTACATCCTGATTGACTGCGGCCACAGCATGGACTTGCTGACCATCAACGCCCTTGCCGCCGCAGACCAGGCCATTGTCCCTGTGCAGGCGCATTACCTGGCAATGGAGGATATGGCCGATACGCTGGAGGTCATTAAGACGATACGTCAGGGAATCAATCCTGCCCTCACAGTAGGTGGAATCCTGTTGACCATGTATCAGGGGCGCACCAATCTGTGCCGCAGCATTCAGGAGGAAATTCAGGCTGACTACGGCAATGCCTTCACCGTGTTCTCCGCTCCCATTGATTTTTCCATCCGTGTTGCAGAGCACCCCATTGACGCAGCAAGCATTTTTGAGTACGAGCCCACCAATCCTGCAGCGAAGGCATACTCTGCGGTAGCGCTGGAGGTGCTGTCCTATGCCAAGGAATAGAGTGAGAAATGCGCTCAGACAGCGCAAGCAGGACGAGGCAAGTGCCAGCCTCACCGGACAGCCGCAGGAAAAGGCTTATGATTGTTTTTTCTGCCATGATGATCTCCCATCCCCTATGGAAAGCGGGACCCTGTGCACGCTTCCGCTGAAACGGCTGGATGGTTTCCCAGGGCATGAGGATCATTTCCCTCTCTATACTGGGCAGCGGTTGGCTGATATGGTGGACAGCATCCGCCGTGTGGGGGTGCAGACCCCCGTCCTAGTCTGGAAAACCAGTGGGCGCTATATCATCATCAGCGGACACAATCGGGTGAACGCCTCGATCCTCGCTGGCTGCACCACCATCCCGGCAGTGGTACGGACTGATTTGACCATGGAGACTGCGGAGGACCTCTTCTTTGAGATGAACTTCCGGCAGCGCTCCCTGGCAGACATGCTCTTTTCTCAACGGGTGCTTTGCGTGGCGGCCCATTACAATATGATGAAGCGACAGGGACGCCGCACAGATCTTCTGACAGTTGCAGGCACTTCTCCTGACACTCAGGAAAAGTCAGATGTGGATGATTTGGTTACTTCTCCTGACACTCAGGAAAAGTCCCATACTGATGAAAGGATTGCCCAGGAGTATGAACTGACCCGGGATAAGGTGTCCAAATACTGTCGGTATGCTACGCTGTATCGGCCACTTCTGCTTCTCATGGATACCGGAAAACAATTGGGGCAACTGGCTGCCTATGAAGTCAGTTTCATAGAAAATCACGACCTTCAGGAATGTATCTATCAGCACATTTCCTCCGGGAAATATACCCTCACCACAGCAAAGGGGAAACAACTTCGGGCGCTTTTTGAAACCGGAGGTCTGGATGCTGTCCAAATAGAGCGTCTCCTGGCAGGGGAGAAGTCTGCTGGGAAGCCGCCTGGTCGCCGCATCTCTATAACACTCTCGGCAAATTTTGAGGCGTATTTTCCGAAGAAGGCCACTGCAAAGCAAATCGAAGACACCATCCAAAAAGCTCTGGAGATGTACTTCCATGCAAGGGAGAGCGCATCTTAGAAGCAGGACACCAGAATAGACTCGGCACTCCAGTGGAGTGCCGGGTCTTTCTTTTTACTTTTTTACAGGAGGCGGCTGCCAATGTCGAAAAATATTTTTCTACGTGTCCCTGATCCGTTTGACAGTTCCACCAATGCACGGTTGGAGCGAATGGGAATCCTCCGGCCGGACGGCGAGGTGAACAGTGAGACGATGCGGGGACTCATTCAGATCTTTGCGGGCCTGTTCTGCGATGACCTGTGCGATTTCTATTCTGACCGGGAAGACCTGGCCGCCGTGATGGCTGCTTTTTCAGAGTTGGCCAGTCGTAAAGACTGTCAGAACATCTACCTGCTGATTTCTCTGCAGTATGATACCATTCGGAAACCGCTCCCTGATCCTATCTGGTGGCTGGCAGGCTGTGCATCGGCGCTATCGCTGTTCTGCCTCGGCTTTGTTGAACGACTTCTGGAGCTGATGAACGAGCAGATCACCAGCGGAAAGGAGATGTTCGTGCGTGAAATTGATGATTGCTGTACCGGCTGAGGGAGCCGTCCCCCTTCAGGACTTCTTTGGAACTCTGGACGAAAAGCAGAGGCAAAAAATGCTCTCTCTGTTTGCTCTGCTGATGCATTCCCCGGCAGCGATAATGCGTGAGCCCTACGTCAAGCACTTCGGCATCGAGCGTTACCAGATGCTCTATGAGCTCCGGGCAAAGAGCAAGAATCTGGTCCGGATCATTTTCACGCTCACTGACAGTGGGGATATTCTTTTTCTTGAGCCGTTTATCAAACGGCATAAGCGGAACACCATGCAGGCGCTGGATCGGTCTCTGAACTATTTGGACCACATCAAAGATGGGTCATGCTCCGTACAGGAGCTATCCATAAATATCTTACTCTCTGGAGGTATCTGGACATGATGAAATGCAAACGGACGAAAAGCCCCACGATTGGGACCGCAGCGCTGTTTATTGCGCTCTGGGAAGGAAGGTGAATGAAAGTATGAAAAAAGTGATTGCCCCAGTGCTTCTTCTCTGTTTGCTGACTGTCACGGCATCAGCGGCATATGTCCCAGAAGAAGTGGTTTCAGAGAACCGGGACGGCAGGCAGTTGGTCGTCAAAACCTATGTTCTTTCCCCTGAAGCAGATCCTGGTGAGCTGATTGAGGAGCCCTTTGAGCTGGAGGGTTACACCTACCATTACCTTGAAACGATTAAGGAAGAGCAGGCATTCAAGGATACCAGGACACAGACAGAAGTCGTCACCGTGGAAACTGAGACGAATGATTTGGCGGACATTCTTAGGCAGTTGGCGCCTACCATGGAATACAGCAAGGATGGCTTCTCCGGTACTCTGACCCTGGATCACACTTCTCTTCAGACAGAGGCCAAGGGTTACACTACAAAGTATTATACCATCACCGACACAAAGCAGTTCCCAGGGCTGTCCCGGAACGATCCGTCCTATGTCCCTGCCACGACCGTGAAAAATGGCAGCACCCTGACGCTGAGTGATATTTCCTGGACGGTTACGGGCACCGGCCTGGCTGATGACATCCTGGTTCCCACCTCATATACGGCCACGGCAACCTATACTACCACTGGAAGCCAGAAAGTGGCCACCGGCTTTGTGACAACAGCCAGCTATACGGGGGAGGTCACCGCTGCAGGCATCCGGTCAGTGGTGTACACGGTTACCTATCTCGGAACCCCTATCGAGGCGCCTGCCAGCTTCAATCCGGTCTGGCTCGCTGTCCCGGGTGCAATTCTCCTGCTTCTGGCGTTGGGCGGCATTGCGTATGCTGTACGCTTCCGTCCCAATGCAGCGATCTATGCCATGAACGCAAGGGGAGTGGCCTATAAAAAGCTGGGCAAGCAGCGGATATCCACCCGCACTCCCAAATTGGATCTTACCAAACTGCGGGAGTATCCTGCCGGAGATGCAAGCGTGGAGCTGCCCAACAAGCTGGCGCAAAAGCTGGCCGGCAGGATCATCACCATCCAGATGTATGACGGGAGCCGCACTCATCTGGTGGAGCCATTTGAGGGAGATGACAACTACTGGTTTGCAATCAATGAAGAAGAGAAGGAGACGGACAATCTATGAAACGATGCAGAGGGCTGCAACTCGTTTTGGTAGCCGTGATGCTGATGACCACCCCTGCCTTTGCTGCAGACTACAACTTTGAAACGTTGTCGCCCAAGGATTTTTATGAGAGCACTTCATATGAAGAGGTCTATGGAGCGCAGTACAACTACAGCGGTATCAACGCTGTAGATCTTCTGGACCCCCTGGCCGGCATCGCTCCGGTTTCCTCTGTGGGCGGGGGCCTTACTGTGGAATATGGGATCACTGCTGGCAGCGGGAGCACCTATCCAGACAGCGTAGTAAGCGGCTATCCAATCCAGTGGGGTGATGTACCGACGTTTGCGACGACACTGATCACTTCTGCCAGCGAAGTGAAGCGTTCCGATGGCAGTGTTGGCACCCTGGTTATCCCCAGCCTTGGGATTCGGTATAAGGTGTACGAGGGTACCGATTCTGCCGCCATGCAAAAAGGTGTGGGGCATTTCCCAAGCACAAGCGCATGGGACGGAAATATTGGGTTGTGTGGACATAACAGAGGGTCCAGCTACAACATCGGCGCCATTAAAGATCTGGAAGTGGGAGATACCATTCGCTATGAGACCAGTTTGGGAACGCGGAGCTATGCGGTGAGCGCCGTGAGAATCATCGATTGGACGGATTGGAGTTATCTGAATGCCACGCCGGATAACCGCATCACCATCATTACCTGCCTGGCCGATCAGCCCACTAGACGGGTCTGTGTACAGGGTGTGGAGATCCGTTCACAATAAATTCAAAATGAACTATTATGACTTCAATATTCTCTTTGAAACACACAACCGGTGATTGCCGCAACAAATAATGCAACTTCTGTTTTTTCGGCAAAGACGTTTCAAAAAAACCTTTGACATGGCCCCTTATTCGCATTATTTTGGGCTTGAGGGAACATTCCATAGGCGGAAAGGGGGCACCGATATGATATGGAATCTTCCGTACGGAAGAAGCCGGAAACCGGATGACTCAGCACTTTGCATTAGCATGAACATGACATTTGACGTCCCTGCTGAAATCGCAGAGCAGCTTGAATTGTGGGGGCTCAATACCTTCCAGAAGTGTGAGTACGATCAGGATTACCGGCAGTTGAAGGTGAGCGCTCAAACGACGCTTTATCGAAAGGGGGCTTAAATCAATGAAATGGAAACGCTATATGCCATTTCTTCTCAGTCTTTGCCTGCTGCTTGCTTCTGCCGCAAACATGACCGCTGCGGCTGTCAGCTCCGAACAAGAGACAGCGGCCGCCTATCTCAAAGAGCAAGGGGTCATGGTTGGGGACCAGACTGGAAACATGAACTTGGATAAAGGCCTTACCCGAGTGGAATTGGCCACGATCCTGACCCGATTGAATGGAAACCCAGAGCATGTTCAGGCAGAACAAGCATATTACTCCGGCCAGTGCAAGTTTCCAGATGTCCCGGACTGGGCTCGACTCTATGTGGGCTATTGCTATGTTAACGGTCTGATGATTGGTTATGATACCGGAGCCTTTGGCGCCTATGACGGGGTGACACCTGCGGCAGCCTCCGCAGTTGTTCTGCGGTATATGGCTCTGACAGAGGTTGAGTGGAATTATGCCACCGCTTGCCAGGTTGCTTTGGAGCAGGGGCTGATCACATCCGAGGCAGCGCTCAAGACCGAAGTCACACGCGGCGATTTGGCAGTCATGCTTTACCGGGCGTTGGATAATACATACCCGGTAGACAAAGACGAGCCGGAGATACCGTCTGCCGCAGGCATCAGCACTAACTCTGATGGCTCAATCAATCCGCCTGCTGACGGTTCTCAGTATGTGCCTCAGGTGGGAGACATGATCCGCTGTGATGATGGGACGAATTATACCATTACGGATGTGAGTCGTTGGGACAAGAACATGTTTGCTTCTGGACCACTGCCCCCCTTGCCGGAAGCCGTTTGTGATTGGGGGAGCTTTCCTGAGATCCCGCTTCCGGAGCCTGAGGCGCGACACTTCAACGTGGATGGTGGAGATTATCTGTTTGTCCGGAATATCTATGAGTGCCGACGGATGCAGTATACCTTGATGAATCTGGCCGGCACTCATCCGGAAACCAGCAAAGACGGTAAATTGCTGTATGGAAGCAGAGGCACCCCATATGTGCGCATCCAGTTCGGCATCCCGGAGGAAGTAGAACCGCAGGTATTCTGGCCGTGGCGGGAAAGCGAAATTGAGCGTGTATTCAATAGTGTTCCGCCAGGTACATATTCGCTTGATGCATGGGATGTGTACCGTGACGGGATCTTCCTTAGAACCGAGTATAATATCGATGCGTTCTGACAGATAACCCAGTGGTCAGCGGCATGGTCATTAGGACCATGCCGCTGTTATTTTTACCGCAAAAGATCCTCATAGCTTATTTCAAGACACATTTCGACACGCATGTAAAGAGGAGGTATATTGTGAAAAAGCGAATTCTGTCATTCCTGTTATGTGCGCTGCTCCTGATAGGCATTTGTCCAGGGAATGCTCTTGCTGCGTCCTCTGAGGAGGAGGCGCTGGGAGAGATCGACATCTACAGCGGCGGCACTAAGATGACCTATCTCTCCATCAACGGCCGCAACCGAGAGCTGGTCTATACCTACTACAACTACGTGGACAGCACAGGGCAGACCAAGCAGATCCCGGCGTACTGCGTCAACCCGGACATTGAGGGCGTGCCCCAGACGGTGGCGCCCGGGGAGAGCATCAAGTACATGGCCGACGAGATTGGCACGGACCCCAAGGCCGTGGGCATCGTGGCCCATGGCTACCCCACCCGCAGCCTGGAGGAACTGCACCTTGAGAACGCCGAACAGGCATACTACGCCACCAAGATGGCCCTCTGGTGCTATCTGCTGAGCAACTGGGACATCAACGACCTGAAGGTCAATCCCTCCCTGTCCGGAGTGGAACTCCAGAGGGCACAGAAGATCCTGGCCGCGGCCAAGGACATCTATGTCCGGGGTACCCGCTGGAATGAGGTGCCCCAGCCCAGAGTGACCTGCCTGCCGGACCGGGATACCGCTTATGAGGTGACCATCGACGGTAAGACGTACAAGCAGCAGATCTTTACCTTCTGGAGTGAGACCTGGATCTGCAATTACCGGGTCGATGTGGCCTTTGCCCTCCCGGATGAGGTGCCCGAGGGCACCCGCATCGTGGATCTTTCCAATCGGGATATCACCTTCATCACCACGGAGGACACCGGAAGCGGCTACGCAGGACAGTTCAAGGTGCTCTACCCGGCGGATCAGGTGGAGGGCAAGACCGGCAGTGTGCGCCTCTCCTTCCGGACGGATGTCTATAAGTACGGCATCTTCTACGCCACCTGCATGGAGACGGACGAATACGGCCAGCTCCAGGACTATCTGGTGGACACCGATCCCACCACGGAGATGCGGCTCTCGGCGTACAGCAATTATGAGGACGGCGGGACCGTCATCGATGACCGGACCAAGCTGAAGATCCTCAAGCTGGAGACAGGGACGGAGCTGCCTCTGGGCGGCGCCCTGTTCGAGGTGGTAGACCCCGAAGGCTCCACTGTGGGCGTGTTCTCCACCGATGACGACGGTGAGATCGAGCTTCCCCTGACGCTGGAGGGTAACTACACCGTGATCGAACGGGCGGCGCCTCCGGACCACCTGTTGTCTGAGGAACCCGCACAGAATGTGAAAGTGGAATATGGGGAGACCGCCACGCTCACCTTTTACAATGCCCCCTATGGAAGCCTGGAGGTCCGGAAGGTCAGCGACGCCGGAGATCACCTGCCCGGCGTCCTGATCCAGATCAAGCACATCGAGTCCGGCGTTACCTACACCCAGGAGACCGGCCCATCCGGGGCAGCGTTTTTCTCGGAGCTCCAGCCCGGCGGCTACGAGGTCCGGGAGCTGGCCGGTATCCCCGGCTGGCAGGCGGACACGGATACCGTCCAGACCGTAAATGTGGTGTCGGGGGACACCTCCCACACCACCATCATCAACCGGGAGCTGCCCGGCCTGCGGATCATCAAGTATGACCGCAAGAATCACGCGGTCATGCCTGACGTCACCTTCGCCGTCTACCGTGACAACGAGTTCCTGGGCAATTACAAGACGGACCAGTTCGGCGAGATCCTCCTGACCGACGTAGAACCCGGCACCTACCGGGCCTTCGAGGTGGATACCGGCGACGAGGGATATGTCCTGGACACCACCCCCCAGGAGATCGAGCTCCGTGCCGGGGACGGCATCCGGGAGCTGCTCTTCTTCAACGACATGAAGCCCGGCCTGCGGCTGGTCAAGGTGGATGCCACCGATCCCTCCAAGGTCATCCCCAACGCTGTCTTTACGATCAGATCGGTGGCCGGAGACTATGGTCCCGAGGAGTTCACCACAGACGAAAACGGCGAGATCGACCTGTCTCACCTGCCTGTCGGAGCCTATGTGGTGACCGAGAAGTCCTGCCCCGGCTACATCATCGACGA
>CALWYC010000024.1 GCA_944385655.1 uncultured Intestinimonas sp.
TGCCGGTGGTGCCGTCGCCGTTGTCGTAGGTCTCGTCATAGCTGGCGATGTACTGGAGGTCCACCTTCACGGACACGGTCTCGGAATCGCCGGGCTGCAGCAGGTCGGTCTTCTCGAAGTTCAGCAGCTGGATGGCGGACTTCTCCACACCGCCGGGGGTGTAGGGGGCCTGGCCGTAGATCTGGACAGGGGTCTTGCCGGCCACATCGCCCACGTTGGTGACCTTCACGTTAAAGGTGGCAAAGGCGCTGGGAGCGCCGGTCTCGGCATCCACGGAGATGTCGAAGGTGGGCTCGCCCTCAAACTCGAAGGTGAAGTCGGTATAGCTCAGGCCGTAGCCGAAGCCGTAGGTGACCTCGTTGTCGTAGTTCCACTCGGTGGTGGAGCCGTAGGCGCCGGTGGGATCGGCGGCGTTGCCGCTGCCGGCCACGGAGTCGTAGTAGCGGGTCTCGTAGTAGCGGTAGCCCACGTAGATGCCCTCGGCCTCAATGGTGTAGGCGCCGGGGGTGAAGCCCAGCACACCGCCGGTGCGGGTGATCTCCTCGTCGGTGTTGGTGTAGTACATCTTGCCCATGTTCTGCATGGCGGGGGCGGACATGTTGTAGGCGGTAAAGATGTCGAAGAGACCGCCGGAGGGGCTGGTGCGGCCGCAGAGGATGTCGGCCACGCCCAGCATGCCGTAGCAGCCAGGGGCACCGATCCACAGGATGGCGTCCACGTCGGGATCGTCTTTCAGGGTGCCGATCTCCACGGAGGCAGAGCTCTGGAGCAGGACGATGACCTTGTCGGAGCACTCCTTGGCCAGCTCGATGGCGTCCAGCTCATTCTGGGTCAGGGAGAGAGGCTCGCCGTGCTCAAAGCCCAGGCCCTCGGCCACACCGCCGGGCAGGTAGTCCACCTGCTCGCAGCTGGGACGGGCGATGACCACGATGGCGGCGTCGCCGTACTGGACGAAGCTGTCCTTGTAGCTGCCGTCCACGGAGGCGATCTCGTCCACGGAGGGCTCGCCGGGATCATACACCTCGGCGGCGGGCTCGTTCTCATAGTGGACATAGGTCTCGCCCAGCTTCTCGTAGATGTCGATCATGGTGGGGTTGAGGTTGAAGCCGGCGCCCTCAAACTCGAACTCGTCGCCGGTCCAGGAGGAAATGGTGGCGGAAGGGGCGGCGCCGCGGGAGCCCACAGACCAGGCGATGGTGTTGGCAAAGTCGGTCATGTTCTGGCTCAGGGCCTGCTCCAGGCTGATGTAGGCGCCCTGGGCCTTCACGCCGAAACTGGAGCCCAGCAGATTGGAGTGGGAGCGGATACCGAAAAGGGTCACGTTGGAGCCGCTGGAGAGGGGCAGGACATCGTTCTCGTTCTTCAGCAGCACGCTGCCCTCGGCCACCTCACGGCGGTTGAGGTCGATGGCAGCCTCGATGAGGGCCTTGGAATTGCCGGTGCCGTCCTCGTTGAGGAGCTCGGCAGGGGGGGTGAACTTGTCGTACAGGGGGTTCTCCTCGGTGTTGTCAGAGACGAACACCTCGCTGGCGGTGCCCAGGTAGGTGTCGATGGTGCCGGCGTTGGCCTCCAGGACGTTACCCAGGATCAGGGACAGGGACAGGGTGAAGCAGGTCAGGCTGGCGATGCCCCGCCACAGTCCTTTTTTTGTGCTCTTGCGCATAACCTTTAGTTCCTCCTCTTTTGATGAAATCGGGCCTGCGGGTCAGAAGAAGTGACATCAGCTCCTCTCTTGTGACGGAAGCTCCGTCCGGTCAAACCCAGTTTTGGCTTTTGTTCATTCCCTTGCGCAGCTGATAGGCGGGATTGGGGACGGCCACCCGGCGGATGGAGCAGCTGTCCCGGCAGTCGCCGGCCACAGCCTCCAGCTTGACCTCGCCCTCCAGGGGGAGCTGGAAGGTGAAGGTATGGTCCTTTCCGCTGGACTCACCCACCAGGCTCCCGTTGGCGTAGAGGGCCACCCGGGGCTGGTTGGAGTAGAGCTTCACGGTGGTCGTCGATTCAGGGCGGTCCACGTAGCGGCGGGAGCAGATGTGGACGAAGGGCTCCTTGCTCCAGTGGGCCTTATAGAGGTAGAAGCTGTCCTTCTTGATCTTGCGGTCGAAGGTCACCAGCCCCTTGTGGTTCATGCCGGGCTCGCCGCCCTGGTCCCGGGCGTCGGCGGCGAAGTCGAACATGTTCCACACGTGGGTGGCCCACAGGTAGGGGTGGCGCTGGAAGCATTTGAGCATGTATTCGTGGTAGATGGCCTGGTATTCCTCGGTGTGGTCCTCCCGGCGGGGCCTGGAGGAGTGGAGGTTGGGCATGCCCTCGGCGCCGTACTCGGAGTAGCCCAGGCACCGCTTGGGGTAGACCAGGTGGAAGAAGGACATCCACAGGTCGTTGAGGAAGAGGCCGGGCACATACCAGCCCAGATACAGGTTCCAGCTCACCAGGTCGGAGATGTGGGCCGAGCGGTTGAAGGGGCCGCACATGGCGTAGCAGGCCAGGGTGGTGGGCCGGGTGTCGTCCAGATGGTGGCACAGGTCGTTGAGGACGTGGTGGTTGTCCAGCATGTCGGCCTTCTGCCGGGTGGAGATGGTGATCTCATTGGAGAGGCCCCAGGTGACGATGCAGGGGTGGTTGTAGTTCTGGACGATGAGCTCCTTCATCTGGCTGATGGTGTTCTCCCGGCCGTTGGGCAGGTGCTCGGAGATGTAGGGGATCTCGGCCCAGACGATCATGCCGTACTTGTCGCACAGGTCGTAGAAGTACTGGTCGTGCTGGTAGTGGGCCAGGCGGATGGTGTTGGCGCCGATCTCCCGGATGAGGGCCATGTCCTCGTCGTGGTGCGCCCGGCTGAGGGCGTTGCCCAGGCCCTTCCGGTCCTGGTGCCGGGACACGCCGTGGAGGGGGTACTTCCGACCGTTGAGGAAGAAGCCCTCCTTGGGGTCCATGCGGAAGGTGCGCACGCCGAAGGGGCAGGAGATCTCATCCACCGCCTTCCCGTCCTCCAGCAGCTGGAGGGTGGCGGTGTAGAGGTAGGGGTCCTCCAGGCCGTCCCACAGGTGGACGTCGGAGATGGTGAGGGTCACGTCGGCGCCCTCGCCCCTGGCCACCAGGTTGCCCTGGGCGTCGGTGAGGGCGACGGCCACCTGGGGCTCGGTCACGTTGGCCCAGCTCTGGACCCGGACCTTGGCGTCGGTGCCGTCCACCTTGGGGGTGACCCGGAGGCCGGGACCGCCGAAGTGGTCCAGGTCGAAGTGGTGCCGGCTGACGATGAGCAGCCTCACGTCCCGGTAGATGCCGCCGTAGAAGGTGAAGTCGGCCTTCTGGGGGTAGACCCGGTCGTTGACGCTGTTGTCCACCTTGACCACCAGGTGGTTGTCCGCCCGGAGGAGGCCGGTGACCTCGGTGCGGAAGGTGGAGTAGCCGCCGTCGTGGTGAAGGATGTCCTGTCCGTTCAGCGCCACGTCGGCGGTGGCGTTGACCCCCTGAAACTCCAGGTAGACCGCCTGGGTGTCGGGGTCAAAGGAGGGGAGGGGGAAGGACCGCTCGTAGGTGCAGGTCCCCCGCCAGTAGTCGTTGCCGCCGTCCTGGCCGTCGACGGCGTTCCAGGTGTGGGGCACGTCCACCGTCTCCACGGTGCCGGTGGGACCGTGGAAGGACCACGCCTGGTTCAGACAGATGCTCTCTCGCATGGCACGCTCCTCGTTTCTCACTCCCGCCGTCCCGGAGACGGCCGGGCTGTGGATTGGGTTTCATCGTTACGGATTTTACAAATTCTTTTCCGGAAACACAAGGCGCTTTTCATAAGTGGTACAAACGGCGGCGTAAGTGGTCTCACGGCATCCAGAAACACCCCCGGGTTTTTTGTGAAACTTCCACAAAAAACCCGGGGGCGTCAAAGGAGGACAAAAAAGCGGACGCGCCGGAGCGCGTCCGCGGGGGAGGCCGGATCAGGTCTGGATGGGCAGGAGGATCTGGAGATAAAAGCAGCCGTTTTCCACCTTCACGGTGAGGAAGCCGCCGTAGCGCTTGACGGTGTGCCGGATGCTCTTGAGGCCGAAGCCGTGGTAGCCGTCGTTGACCTTGGTGCTCATGGGGAGGCCCTCCTCGTCGAAGCGGAGCGCCCCGGTCACCGGGTTGATGATCTGGATGACCAGCATCTGCTTTTCGGCATAGACCAGCACGTCGATGATCCGCTTTTCCCGGTCGGCGCAGTCCCTGACGCTCTCGATGGCGTTGTCCAGGGCGTTGCCGAAGATGGTGTAGAGGTCCACCGGGTCCATGAAGGAGAGCAGGCTCCCGTCGGCCACGCAGTGGGCCTGGATGCCGTTGGCCTCGCAGCAGAGGCTCTTCTCGGTGAGCACCGTGTCCAGCACCTCGTTGCCGGTCTTGGCCAGCACCTCGTAGATGCGCACCGACTGCTCCACCTCCTTGAGGTAGTCCTCCCGCTTCTCGTCGGAGAACATGAGGCGCATGGCCTGGATCTGGTGCTTGAGGTCGTGGCACTTCCGGTTGATGAGGGAGATGTTCTCCTTGGCCAGGTCATACTGGTCCTTCTGCTGGACCCACAGGTGGTTGAGCATATCCAGCTCCTGGCGGATGGCGCTCTTGCGGAAGAGCTCGTGCTGGAGGTAGAGGATGGTGATGCAGTAAAAGCGGATGAGCAGCAGGAGGATGCGGCTGGCGGTGGTGAGGGCGTCCTCCGGCGGGGTGGTGGTGTAGAGCCAGCTGATGCCCTGGAAGAGGGCCCAGAGGAGGAAGGCGGAGGAGAGCTGCCGGGGGCCGGCGTGGTAGGTGCCGTTGTCCGGCATCCACCGGGCCACGGTGAGGCCCAGGGCGGTGAGAGCGATGGCCCACAGCGCCAGGGCGGGCAGCCAGGGGAGGACCGTCCCCCCCAGGAAGAAGCGGTAGAGGAGGGAGCCCAGCTCCATGGACAGGTCGTGGACCATGACGGTCCAGATCCCGTAGTAGAGAGCGGACTTCAGGGGCAGCTCGGCGCATTGCAGGAAGAGGAGGAACACGGCGCCGTAGCGCAGCAGGGGCTCCAGCCACAGGGTGAGGCCTGCCCACTGGAGGAGCAGGGCGGCGGCCAGGTAGAGCAGGCTCCCCGCCCCCAGGCACAGGGCGATCCGGAGGGGAAAGGAGGGGCGCCTGCGCAGGGGCGCCAGAAAGAGAAGGGCGGTGACCCAGACGCCGGCCAGGTGCCAGAGCGCCGACAGGGGGGGCAGACCGGCCATCATCCGTTCCCCCCCACATAGTCCGTCAGGGCGGTGAGGAAGGCGGTGCGGTTGCGGCGGCTGATCTCCAGCTCGGCGCCCGCCACCACCACCATCTCCCGGCGCACCTCGGCCACATGGCTCAGGTTCACCAGGTACCAGTGGTTGCACCGGACGAAGTGGTAGCGGGAGAGCTCCTTTTCGGCGCTCTGCATGGTGCCCCGGAGGACGAACTCCCCCAGCTCGGTGTGGTAGTGGAGCATCCGGTTCTGGACCTCCACATAGTAGATCTGTCGGGTGTCGATCCGCCGGACACAGTCGGGCAGGGTGAGAAGGATCTGGCCGTTCTCACGGTGCTCGGCCCGGGTGATGGCCCGGGCGAAGCGGACGGAGAAGGTGTAGTAGTTCACCGGCTTGAGGACGAAGTCCAGGGCGCCCACGGCGTAGCCGTTGATGGCGTACTGGGCCATGTTGGTCACGAACATGAGGACCACGTCGCTGTCCTGAAGCCGCAGCTGCTCGGCGGCCTCCATGCCGTTGAGGCCGGGCATCTCGATGTCCAGGAGGATGATGTCGTACTGGGGGGTGTAGCCCTCCAGCAGGTCCACGCCGTTGGAGAAGGTCACCACCTCAAAGGAGCGGTGGGTCTCCTCGGCGTATTGCAGGATGTAGGACCGCAGCAGCTCCCGCTGCTCGGCCTCGTCTTCCACGATGGCGATGCGCACCGACCACCCTCCTTCCCACGGTTTTTTGGGCGCGGGACGCCGCGCCGGACGAATTTCTCAGCTATCTATTAGTATAGGCTATCCCCACAAAAAAGTCAATTTTCCGGGGGCGTTTTTGGAGGCAATGGGGAAAAAGCGCCCGGAGACGGCGAAAAGCCATTTGCGGCGCCGGCCCGGCCGCACTATAATAATGCGTGATGAACAAAGCAGCGAGCCCTGCGCTTCCATTGGAACGCAAGGGCTTCCAATGGAAATGCGCAGTACAGCAAGGTCAAAATTCCATAAAAACGGCCCCGTTTGGCCGTTTTTATGGAATTGCGCGGCGGCCGCCGCAGGAATAAGCTGAGCCTCGTTTTATCCAGCAGACAGTAATGCTAGAGCATCGGCTTAAGCCTGCCTTTAGGCCGGCGTGGTAGCGACGGCCAGATCCTCTGGTTCTCCTCCTCCACCTTCCTGGAGGACATGTACAACGCCTGGTCCTCCGGGTCCAATTCCGACCTGGCCATGAATGCCCTCTCCTCCCTCATCGGCGAGCGGGAGGCCATGGCCATCCGCAGCAAGTCCCTCAACTACAATTACCTGACCATCAGCGACTCCACCGCCTCCCTGCTGAAGGTGCTCATGATCGGCGTCTTCCCCCTGGGCTACCTGGGCATCGGCATCGGCGTCATCCTGAAGAGAAGGAGGAAGCAGAATGAAGCGGGCTAAACGGATCTATGTCCTGCTGGGCGTCCTGGCAGTGGTCTGCGTGGCTGCCTTCGCCGTGGTGAACTACCAGGAGGAGCAGGAGCGCATCGCCAACACCGACGAGGTCATCCTGGAGGTGGACCCCGACGCCGTGGAGTCCCTCTCCTGGAGCTACGATGAGACCTCTCTGGCCTTCCATAAGGAGGACGGCTGGCTCTACGACGAGGACGAGGCCTTCCCCGTGGACGAGGAGAAGATCGCCGGTCTCCTGGAGCAGTTCCAGGCCCTGGGCGCCTCCTTCATCATCGAGGACGTCACCGATTACGGGCAGTACGGCCTGGACGACCCGGAATGTACCATCGACATCGCCACCGCCGACGAAAGCTATGAGATCCAGCTGGGCGATTTCAGCACCATGGATGCCCAGCGCTATGTCTCCATCGGGGACGGGAACGTATACCTGGTCCAGAACGACCCCATGGACGCCTATGAGGTGGTCCTCAGCGATCTCATCCGCCACGATGAGATCCCCGACTTTGACCAGGTGGACACCCTCACCGTGGCCGGCGTGGACAGCTACGAGGCGGTCTATCTGGAGGAGAACACCTACACCGCCCTGGCCGACGACTGCTACTTCATCCAGGACGGGGAGGACTTCCTCCCCCTGGACACCAGCCGGGTGGAGAGCTATCTGAACGTCCTGAGCAGCCTGGACCCCACCGATTATGTGACCTACACCGCCGGGACGGAGGACCTGGACGCCTTCGGCCTGGACGACCCGGAGCTGACCGTCACCATCCTGTATACCGCCGAGGATGAGGAGGGCAACGAGACCCAGGAGACCTTCACCCTCAGCGTCAGCCGGGACCCGGCGGAGCGGGCGGCCGCGGCGGAGGCCGACGGCGACGAGACGGAGAGCGAGGACATCACCGCCTATGTCCGGGTGGGCGAGTCCAAGATCGTCTACCAGATCGCCGGCACCAGCTATGAAAAGCTGATGGCCGCCGCATACGACGACCTGCGCCACCGGGAGGTCTTCGCCGCCGACTTCGGCGAGGTCACCGGCCTGGAGGTCACCCTGGAGGGGAGCACCTACCAGCTCACCTCGGAGGGGGACGGGGAGGACAGGACCTTCTTCTACGGGGAGGAGGAGCTGGAGACCGGCGACCTGCAGAGCGCCCTGGAGGGCCTCTCCGCCGCCAGCTTCACCGACGAGAGCCCCGACGGCAAGGAGGAGATCGCCCTCACCGTCACCCTGGACAATGAAAACGTCCAGGAGATCCGGATCCAGCTCTACCGGTACGACGGTGAGCAGTGCCTGGCCGTGGTGGACGGCCAGCCCGTCTCTCTGGTCCCCCGGTCCTCTGTGGTGGACCTCATCGAGGCGATCAACGCCATCGTCCTGTAAACGCAAACCCCCGTGGGGTCCGCTTTGCGGACCCCACGGGGGTTTTGGCCTCTTCCGGGCTCAGGCCTGTTCCTCGGCGGTGAAGTAGACGTAGAAGAGGTCGCCCTCCTCCCCCTCCTCGGTGCCGTCGTCGAAGAGCTCCAGATAGGAGATGGAGAAGTCCTTCTCCCCGTTGGGCACCTCGTAGACCAGCAGGCCGGTGCGCTCCTCGTTCACCGCCAGCTCGTACTCCGTGGGGAGCTGGGCGTCGGAGACGGCGTCGGCGTAGAGGGTGATGGGGTAGTCATAGGCGTCCTCGGAGGTGTCGCTCCACTGGACCTGGAAGTCGGTGTCGTACATGGGGATGCTCTCCCGGCCGGTGTTTTTCACCGTCACCTCGGCCACCAGGAGCTGATAGTCCGGCTGGACGGGGGCATAGCCCTCAAACTCGCCGCACAGATAGGCGCTGTTCACGGTGTAGTCGAAAAAGTAGGTGTGCATGGTGTCCCCCATGCGGCCCTCGCCGTAGCCGTCCTCGGCGTAGCCCGCCTTGTCGCCGCAGCCGGCGAGCAGGGCGAGACAGAGGACGGCGATGGGGCAGAGCAGGCTCCATCGCTTCATGAATGCTTCTCCTCTTTCCATTTTTTGTTCCCGCTGGACGAGGCTGCCGGATCGGGACCGGCGCCGCGCCCGGAGACATCTCTGATTGTAGCAGAATTTCAAAAAAAGGGAAGATATTTTTCCGCCTTTTTCCAGAAAAACGGATGAAAATTGACAAAACCCGACGGGTATAGTAGCATGGAGACAGCGGATCAAAACAGGGAGGGAACGCCATTGTTGAAGAGAGCGGAAGTGATCCGGGCCCTGGGCCTGGAGCCCCATGTGGAGGGCGGCGCCTACCGCCGGGTATATGAGAGCGCCGTCCGGCTCCCCTCGGGGGAGCGGAGCGCCTCGGCCATCTACTACCTGCTGGGGGCGGAGGAATGCTCCCGGCTCCACCGGGTGGGCCGGGATGAGCTGTGGTGCTGGCACGGAGGCCGGAGCCTGGATCTCTGGTTCGTGGGGGAGGAGGGCGTCGCCGTACGCCGCCTGGGCCCCGACGTGAAGGCGGGGGAGCTGCCTCAGATCCTGGCGCCGGGGAATGAGATCTTCGGCGCCCTGCCCGCCCCCGGGCCGGGGGAGGACCACACCCTGGTGACCTGCGTGGTCACGCCGGAGTTTACCGAAGAGGCCTATCACCTCCTCACCGCCGCCGAGGCGGCGGAGCTGGTGGAGCGGTGGGACCTGCCCCGGGACTTCCTGGTGTCGGAGGAGGAGAGCCGATGAAAAAACTCAGCCGGCGGGTCCAGCTGCTCCTGGGCTTCACCCTCTTTTCCATGTTTTTCGGGGCGGGGAACCTGATCTTCCCGCCCGGCGTGGGCGCCCAGGCGGGCACCCTCACCTGGCCGGCCATGGCGGGCATGGCGGTGAGCGCCGTGGGCCTGCCCGTCCTGGGGGTGGTGGCGGTGGCCCGCTCCGGCGGCCTGGATGCCCTGGGCGACCGGGTCCATCCCCTCTTCTCCAAGGTCTTCACCATCGTGGCCTATCTGGCCATCGGGCCCTGCCTGGCCATCCCCAGGACGGCCAGCACCTCCTTTGAGATGGCGGTGCCCCCCTTCGTAGGGGCGGAGGCCCCCCTGGCCCTGCTTCAGCTCATCTATTCTCTGGTCTTCTTCGCCCTGGCCCTGACGGTGGCCCTGCGGCCGGAAAAGCTCACCGACCGGCTGGGCAAGATCATGTGCCCCATTCTCCTGGCGCTCATCCTGGTCACCTTCATCGGCACCCTGATCGACCCCCTGGAGGGCTACGGGGCGCCCCAGAGCGAGCTCTACGCCGCCGCGCCGGTGGCCCGGGGCTTTCTGGACGGCTACCAGACCATGGACACCATCGCCGCCCTGGTCTTCGGCATCATCATCGCCCTGAACATCCGGGCCAGAGGGGTGGAGGAGGACGGCGACGTGGTCCGCTACACCGTGCGCTCCGGCTGGATGGCCGGAGCGCTTCTGCTGGCGGTCTACGCCATGCTGGCCCACATCGGCGCCCTCTCCGGCGGCGCCTTCCCCGGCGCCACCAACGGGGCGGTGGTGCTCACCAACCTGATCCCCGCCCTCTTCGGCACCCCCGGGAGTCTGCTCCTGGCCGCCATCTTCGTCATCGCCTGCTTCAACGTCTGCGTGGGGCTCATCTGCTCCTGCGCCGAGTATTTCAACCAGCTCTGCCCCAGGCTCTCCTACCGGGTCTGGGCCGTCCTCTTCGCCGTGGTGAGCATGCTCATCGCCAACGCCGGCCTGGACATGATCCTGAAGGTCTCCGTCCCGGCTCTGAGCATCATCTACCCGGTGGCCATCGCCCTCATCGCCCTCTCCTTCTTCCAGCGGTGGCTGGAGGGGCGGCGCATGGTCTATCCGGTGACCATCCTCCTGACCGGCATCGCCAGCATCCTCTACACCCTGCGGGACCTGGAGGCCCTGCCGGCGGCGGCGTCCGACCTGCTGGGCGCCCTGCCCCTGGCCGGGCAGGGCCTGGGCTGGGTCCTTCCCGCCCTGGTGGGGGCGGTCCTGGGCCTCCTCCTCTCGGGCAAGCCCCGGACCGGCAAAGCATGAAACGAGCCATAAAAAGCTCCGTCCGTCGGAAATGACGGACGGAGCTTTTTATGCGTTGAGCCGGTAGCCGGCCCCCCACACCGTCTCGATGAGTTTGGGCCGGGCGGGGTCGTCCTCGATTTTCTCCCGGATGCGGCCGATGTGGACGGTGACGGTGGCGCTGTCCCCCACGTAGTCGAAGCCCCAGATGGTCTCAAAGAGCCGCTCCTTGGAGAAGACGATGTTGGGGTTCTCGGCCAGGAACTTGAGGAGCAGGAACTCCCGGTTGGGCATCTTGATCTCCCGGCCGGCCTTGAAGACCTTCCAGCTCTGGGGGAAGATCTGCACGTCCCCCACGGTGAGCACCTGGGTCTCCGGCGGCTTTTTGACGGCGGTGCCGGTGAGCCGGGCGTAGCGGCTCAGGTGGGCCTTCACCCGGGCCACCAGCTCGGCGGGGTCGAAGGGCTTGGCGATGTAGTCGTCCGCCCCCAGGCCCAGGCCCCGGATCTTGTCCACCGAATCGGTGCGGGCAGTGACCATCAGGATGGGGATGTCCACCCGGTCCCGGATGCGGCGGCACACGTCGTAGCCGTTGCAGCCGGGGAGCATCAGGTCCAGCAGCATGAGGTCGAAGCCGCCGGTGAGGGCGGCGGCCACCGCCGCCTCTCCGTCGGAGACGGTCTGGGTCTCGAAGCCCTCGATCTCCAGGTAATCCCGCTCCAGCATGGCGATCTCCACGTCGTCCTCCACGATCAGAATCTTAGGCATGGATGCTGTCCTCCTCACAGGGAAGCGCCAGGTCGAAGACCAGACCGCCGTCGTTGCGGGCGGTGATGGTGCCGCCATGGGCCTCCACGATATATTTGACGATATAGAGCCCCAGGCCGCTCCCCTCGCCGGACTGGCCGCCCCGGGACTGGTCGCCCCGCCAGAACTGCTCGAAGAGGTGGGGCAGATCCTCGTCGGGCACGCCCCTGCCGTTGTCGGCGAAGCGGAGGCGCTCCCGGTCCCGCTCCCGCCAGAGGGTAAGGGTGAGCACCAGCGCCTCGCTGCCGGCGTAGCGCAGGGCGTTTTCGGTGAGATTGGTGAGCACCCGGTACATCTGCTCGGTGTCGATGCGCACCGGATGGGGGGTGGGGACCCCCTTGAGCCGGATGGCGCCGCCCCGCTGCTCCAGCTCGCCGGCGCTGTCCCGGACGAAGCCCTCCACGAAGCGCCACAGGTCGGCGGACACGGGGGAGAGGGGCAGGTTGCCCGTCTCCAGCTTGGAGAAGTAGAAGAGCCGCTGGAGGAGCACGTCCATGTCGCAGGCCTTCCGGTAGGCGATGTCCAGATACTGCCGCTGCTTCTCCGGGGTGTTGGCCACCCCGTCCCGGAGGCCCTTCAGATAGCCCTTCACCGAGGTGAGGGGGGTGCGCAGGTCGTGGGAGATGCCGGCGACCAGGTCGGTGCGGGCCTTCTCGTAGGCGGCGTTCTTCTCCCGCTCCAGGAGGAGGTGGCGCTGCATGTGCTCAAAGGCGGCGCACACCGACGTGAACTCGTCCTGGCCGTCGTAGCCCACGCTCTGGGAGTAGTCCCCGGCCTCGATGCGCCGGGCGGCGTCGGCCAGGGCGTTCACTGGCCGGAGGATGTGCTTGAGCTGGAAGTGGGTGGAGAGCATGGACAGCAGGACGATGACCACGATGGCGGTGGCGCCGATGATGAGCACCGACAGGAGGACGGCCTCGGTCTGGAGCCGCTGCCGGCCGAAGAACTTGGGTACATCGGGCTCGCTCATGGTCAGAATGTCGTAGGGCCCGGAGCGGACGCCCACCACCAGGGCGGCCCCCATCCACACCGCGGCGGGCTCACCGGTGGGCCAGACGCTGCCCGGGGGGAGCTGGCGGAGCAGGTCGGATTGGATGGGGGACAGGGAGGAGTAGATCTCCCCGCCGTTCAGGGAGACGTGGAGAGCGTAGTCCAGACGCTGGAGCTGCCGGTCCAGGTCCTTCCACGAGGTGGGATCAGCCGTCCAGTCCTCCAGGACGGTTTGGGCCTGCTCGGCGCTGCCGTCCACCACCGGAGGCCGCTGCATGTAGTAGTCGCTCACCCGCCGGATCACCAGTCCGCTGACCAGCAGCAGACCGATGAGGGCGATGGTGACCACCACGGCGTTATAAAGAAAGATACGGCGTTTCACCGGAACACCTCCTCACAGATCCCCGCCCGGGGACCTTTTTATTTTACCCCGTATGGGGAAACAAGGGGAGGGGGAAAATCTAAACTTTTCCTAAAACAATGTCTGCTGAACAAAGCCGATCAGCCTTGTAAGCATTCGCTTTCAAGGCTTGTGGCTTTGCTCCTTACGCATGAAAATGCGGGCGGAGGCCGTCTGGCCTCCGCCCGCCTGGGGACCGGGGATCATGCAAAGATGGCGTTGGAGGTGTCGATGGGGTGGCCGCAGGGGTTGTCCAGGTCGGTGCCGTTGTCGGAGAAGGTACTGCCGTCAAAGACCATGGTGATGTCGGTGGGCACGCTCTCCAGCAGGACGCCGGTGCCGTTGCCGGTGAAGGTGTTGTCGAAGTAGCGGGTGTCGGAGGCGGACTGGCCGGTGGAGTTGAAGTGGAAGCCCACCTCATTGTCGGTGAAGGTGCACTCGGTGACGTTGACCCAGGCCTCTCCGTAGGCCAGCACGCCGTTCTGGTAGCCGGTGAAGGTACAGCCCACGGGCCAGGCTTTCTCCTTGGCCCGGATACCGGTGTTGGCGCCGTCTCCCACAAAATCGATGTCATAGAAGTAGCTGATCCAGTAGTAGTGTCCGTCCTCCATGGAGACCGAGCCCTTCCAAACGGTGCGCGCCCCGCCCTCGGCGGTGCTGCCGTACAGGTCGTAGGACCGATGGAACACCAGGTCCCCCTCGTAGGTCCCCGGGGCCAGGTAGAGGAGCACCTGGTCGGTGGGCGGCACTTCAGCGGCGATCTGGTCCAGCAGGGATTGCACCTCCTCCGCCGTGCTCATGGGATAGTCCTCCCAGTGGTACTCGTGGGTGATGACGGGGGTGATGTGGAGGTTCTGCCGCACCCGGATGAGGTCCCCGTTCTTCATCTGAACGGTCCACACCACCTGGGGCTCGCCGGAATTGCCCGTAAAGTCCAGGGAGGACACCATGGCCGCGTCGGGGGAGTAGTCCTCCTGGTGGCTGGGCTCCCCGGCGATGAGCTCATCCGCGGCGTTCTCGTCCTGAACCACCTCCACCGTGACCTGTTCCACCAGGGGCTCGAACTCCCCCCAGGCGTCGGTGCCGGTGAGGGCGTCGTTGACGTACCACCGGGAGGGCCAGCGGTACTGCTCATCCGGCGCGCCCTGATGGTAGATGTCGGCGGCGGGGGCGGTGCGGTCGTTGGGCCAGGCCACCAGGAGCTGGTAGGTCGTGTCCCCACTCTCGTAGTACACCTCGCCCACCCCGTCGAATTCCTGGGGCACATAGGGCCGGTTGAACCACCGGAGCCCCGCTCCGGCGGCGATTACCACCGCCAGGACCAGCAGGCCCAGCAGCAGCTTTTTTTGCAGGGGGACCGGCCGCCCGGGTTTCTTACGGCCATGAATATCCCGGGCGCAATGGGGACAGAAGGCGGCGTTTTCCGGCAGGTCCGCCCCGCAGTGGGGACATTTTTGTTCCATAGGGGTGCTCTCCTTTACTCGAAAATGGCCTTGGACGTGTCCAGGGGCTGCTGACAGGGATTCACGATATCCTGCCCGTTGTCCCGGAACACCGAGCCCATAAAATTGAGGGCCACGTCGGTGGGCACATTGTCCAGCTGCACGGCGATCCCGTTGCCCTCAAAGAGATTGTCGTTGTACATGGAGTGGTTGGCGTACTCCCCGGTGCTGTCGAAGTGGAAGCCGATGGAGTTGTTCCGGAAGGTACAGCCGATGACGTTGGCCCAGCTGTTGCCATAGGCCAGCACCCCGGTGTCCCAGCCGGTGAAGGTACAGTTGGTGGTCCGGAAGGGGGCGGAGCCGGCCAGGCCGGTGCCGCCGCCGCTCCCGGCGAAGTCGATGTCATAGAGGTAGGAGATCTCCGCGTGAGAGGCCAGGATATAGACCGTACCGGCAAAGGTGGTCCGGCCCCCGTCCGGAGCGGTGGAGCCGTACAGGTTCAGGCTCCGGTCCCGGATGGTGATCCCTCCCTCGTAGGTGACGGGAGGCAGGTGGAGGTTCACCACGGCCAGATCCTCCGCCAGGCCGCTGATGGAGTCGATGAGGGCCTGGAGCTCCTCCGCCGTGTCCATGGGATGGTCCTCCGGGTAGTAGTCGTACACCGGGATGGGGGTCACCTCATAGGTCTGCCGGAGGGTGATGGTGTCCCCGTTTTTCATGGAGAAGGTCCACACCAGCTCCGCCGTGCCGCTCTCCCCGGTAAAGTCGATGAGGGAGAGGAGGGGACACTCCGGTGCGCCGGGATTGTAGGCGGGCTGGGAGCATAGGAAGGGGGAGGGGCTGTCCTCCTGGCCGGTGAACTCCGCCGACACCGCCTCCACCTGAGCCAGAAACGCCTCTGAGGCGTCCTCTCCGGTATGGGCGTCATTGACAAACAGCCGGGAGGGTACCCGGTACTGGCCCTCCGGCTCCCCCGAAATGGTCATCTCCGGCACGGGGGTGTAGCGGTCCACACCTTGGGTGAGCAGCACCTGATAGTCCCCGTAGAGGACCTCCCCGCAGCCGTCATAGGCCTTGGGCCCGAGGGCCAGCCACAGTCCGGTCCCCACGGCGGCCAGCACCGCCAGGACCAGCAGGCCCAGCAGCAGCTTTTTCAGCAGGGGGACCGGCTTTTTCGCCTCTCTCCGGGGATGGATGTCCCGGGCACAGTGGGGGCAGAAGGCGGCGTTTCCCGGCAGCGCCTCACCGCACCAGGGACATTTTTGTTCCATGACTTAACCCCCGTTTCCCTGGCAGTCCAGCATGGTGTAGCCCAGCAGGTCGTAGTCCGCATCCAGCAGCAGATAGCAGCGCCACCGGCCCTCGCTGGGCAGGAACTCCTCCAGCCGCTGGATCTCCCGGCACTGGCGCTCCGGCTCCGGGGAGTGGAGCAGGGCCCACAGGTGGTAGATCTGGGCGTCGTCCTCCCGCAGCACCGGGCCCTTGCCGGTGTTGTAGCCGTTCAGGAACCACACCACCCCGGCGTCGTCGATCTCCTCCGGCGGGATGTAGTTGGAAAAGTCCGCCTCCCAGCTTCCCTCAAAAGCGGCCAGCTGTTCTTCATAGAGCTGGGTGAAGTCGTAGTCGCAGTTCACCACGTCCATCTGCCACTGTCCCTCCGACACCTGGATGGGCTCCCCGATGAAATAGCCCATCAGATGGGTGTTGCGGTCGAACAGGAGGAGGCACACCCGGGCGCCGGAGCTGCGGGCGCTGAACATCCCCCACTCCTCGTCGGTGCCGTAGGCCCCCCGGGAGGCCACCAGGTTGGCCAGCTGAAGATTTTCCATCAGGTAGTCGTCGATGTTGTCGCTGGTGGTGGAGGTGGTGGAGAAGTTGAGCCCGGCCAGCAGGGGGAAGTACTCCCGCAGCCGGTCGGGGGTGACGGTGACCATGCCGTTCTCGTCCTCCGGAAAGATCACGGAGGTCACCTCCCCGGCAGGGAGGCCGGCGGGTTCCGACCGCAGGGCCCAGGCGCCCGCACCCACCGCAACTGCCAGGGCCAGCAGCAGCACCCATTTCAGTCCCCTCCGCCACAGGTGAGCGGGGACCTGGGCGGTTTCCCGGTCCCGGACGCTCCGGGCGCAGTGGGGGCAGAAGGAGGCGTGCTCCGGAAGAGCCGCGCCGCAGTGGGGGCATTGGTGTTCCATAGAGGTCGTCCCTTTCATTCAAAGGTCGCGTAGGAAATGTTGATGGGGTAATCGGACGGATTGCGGATGTTGCCGCCGTTGCCGGAGAAGCGGCAGTCCGTAAAGTTGATCTCCCGGGACTTGGGCACCCGCACCAGGTCCACGGCGATCTCATTGCGGAGGAAGGTGTTGTCTTCAAACTTGTTGTAATTGAAGTAGTCCCCGGCGCTGTCGAAGCGGAAGCCCACGCCGTTGTCCTCGAACCAGCAGCCCACCGGGTCAGCCCAGTGCACGCCGCCCACCAGCAGCCCGGTGTCCCAGCCGTAGAAGCCGCAGTTCCGTATCCTGCCGTCCGCCTCCACCGTGAGACCGGTGCCGGCGCCGTCCCCCCGGAATTCCACATTTTCCACGATGCTCCTGGAGCCGTGTTCCGGTGTCACCGCCACGGGACCCAGGAAGGCGGTGCGCCTGTTCTGCCCGTCCACGCTCCCATAGAGACAGATGGGCCGCCCGTCCAGGGTGAGGCCGCCCTCATACCAGACCGGGGGCAGGTGGAGATTCACCACCGTGGGCAGGGGCACCTCGGCCTCGATCCGGTCCACCAGGGCCCGCAGGTCCTCAATGGTGTCCATGGGGTAGTCCTCGGGGTAGAGATCCAGGGTCTCCACCGGCTCAAAGATCAATTCTTGATGGAGCCGGATGGTGTCGCCGTTTTTCATGGAAAGGGTCCACTCCACCTCCGCCGGCCCCAGGCTCTGGCCGGTAAAGGTCAGGGGAGCGCGCATCAGCCCCTCCACATCGGGGGCGTCCTGATACACCGGCTGCTCCCAGGTGACCGGCGAGGGGCTGTCCCCGGGCTGGAGCAGCCGGACGTAGGTAGATGCGATCTGCTGACTGAACATCCGCCCTGCGTCTACTCCGGTCTTCGCATGGGTGATGAAGAGCTTGGAGCTCCGCTCGTAGTGCTCCCCCTCCTCCACCTGCACGGTACATTCTGGCTCCGGCGTGGGGTCGTTGCGGAAGGTGAGGACCAGGTGGTAGGGATTGCCGTCCGCGGTGTAGGTGAGCTCCCCCCAGGCGTCGTACACGTCGGGGGTAAAGAGGGCGTACAGTACCGTCGCCAGCAGGAGGAACGCCGCCAGGGCCACAGTCCATCTGAGGGGCCTCAGCCACCGGCGGACGGGGATCTGCACGCTCCGGCGGGTATGGATGTCCCGGGTGCAGTGGGGACAGAAGGAGGCCTTTCCCGGCAGGACGGCCCCGCAGGAGGGACAGGTCTTGGTCCCGCCGTCCATGTCAGAGGGCCTCCATCAGCCGCAGCACGTTCCTGTACCGCCGCTGAGGGTTGACGTGGGTGCATCGGTCCACGATGCGGCCCATCCGCCCCTCCACCAGGTGCCGGGAGGGGTGTTCCCCGGTGAGCATCACGTTGATGAGGATGCCCACGGCGTAGATGTCCGCCCGCAGGTCGGACTGGGACAGGCCGTACTGCTCCGGGGCGGCGAATCCGGTGGTGCCCAGGATCTGGGTGTCGTTCTCCGCCTCCAGCTTGTGAAAGCGGGCGGCGTCGAAGTCGATGAGCACCGCCTGATCCCCACGGAGGATGATGTTCTCCGGCTTCACGTCCCGGTGGACGGCGCCGATGGAGTGGAGGACCCACAGGGCCTGGCAGACCTGCCGGACGATCTTTTTGGTCTCCTCTTGCGAAAAGAGGGCTCCCTTCAGCAGGAAGCCCAGGGTGTCCCCCTCGATGAACTCCTCAATGACCAGATTCTCCTCCCCACGGCAGGCCACCTCGTAGACGGTGGGCAGGTTGGGGCAGGTGTACTCCAGCAGCTTCCTGTAGACCTCCGGGTTGCCGGTGAAGCGGCGGAGGATGAAGCGCTGGCCGGTCCCCTTGTGCCGGATGAGCTGCACGCTGCCCCGGGGACTCTCCTTGAGCATCCGGAGAACGTCATACTCCTGCTCCAGCGCGTTTGAAAGCCATGTGTAAATCGGGATCACCCCTCAAAATTTCGCACACTATGCAGTGGGCATATTGTATCGAAACGCAATTTGTTGTAGAGTAAGCATAAACGATTTTCACAAAAAAGTAAAGCGGAGGGGGTGTGAAGGATGAAAGACAAGACGACAGACGATCTGAGCCAGGCGTTGATGGCGGAGTCCAACATCGACTCCTACCTGCGGGAGAACCAGCCGTTCTTTGCCGGCCAGAGCATCGCGGAGCTGCTGGCCGTCTACTACGAGCGGACGGACCTCTCCAAGGCGGCCCTGGCCCGGAAGGCCGGGATGAGCGAGGTCTACCTCCACCAGGTCTTTGCCGGGCGGCGGAATCCGTCCCGGGACCGCCTGCTCTGCCTGTGCGTGGGGCTGGAGACCTCCCTGGAGGAGGCCCAGCAGCTCCTCAAGCTGGCCAGCTACGCGCCGCTCTACCCCAGACTCAAGCGGGACGCCATCATCAGCTACGGCATCGTGCACCACATGGCCCTGGGGGAGATCAACGACAAGCTGTTCACGGAGAATGAAAAGACCTTATTTTGACGGAGGACCCTCAAAAAAGAAAGAGAAGGAGAGAATACCATGAAAAAGAAGATCCTGTTGTGGGCGCTGGCTGTCTCCCTGATGCTCTCCCTGGCGGCCTGCGGCAAGAGCGAGGCCGCCAAGGCCGTGGACGACCAGATCGCCGCCATCGGCGAGGTGACCCTGGAGAGCGAGGCCGCCATCAGCGAGGCCGAGGCCGCCGTGGACGCCCTCTCCGAGGAGGACCGGAAGCAGCTGGACAACACCGACCAGCTGGAGCAGGCCCGGGCCGACTACGAGGCCCTGGTCCTGGCCAGCAAGGTGAGCGAGGTGGAGGACGCCATCGCCGCCATCGGCACCGTCACCCTGGAGAGCGCCGATGCCATCTCCGCCGCCCGGTCCCTCTACGACGGCAGCGAGGCCGACGTCCAGAGCGCCGTGAGCAACCTGGCCGACCTGGAGGCGGCGGAGACCGCCCTCTCCGACCTGCGGGTAGGGGAGACCGAGGACCTCATCGCCGCCATCGGCGAGGTGACCCTGGAGAGCGCCGACGCGGTGGACGCCGCCCAGGCCGCCCTTGACGCCCTCTCCGACGCCGACGCCGCCAAGGTGAGCAACGCCGACGTGCTCACCGCCGCCGCCGAACAGCTCAAGGCCCTCCGGCAGGCCCAGGTGGACAGCCTCCTGGCCGGCATGCGGCTGGAGGAGGACAAGGTCCGGGGCATCCGCTTCTACAACCCGAAGGGCTGGGTCTACTACGATTCCAACACCTGGGCTGCCGACCAGCGGTGCTTCATCCTGCCCTACCTGGGCCAGGACAGCACCCACACCTGGCTGCGCCTGGTGCTCAACTACACCGGCGATGACTGGGTCTTCTTCAAGCAGATCCTGATGAACATCGACGGCGAGCAGCACCAGAAGAGCTTCAGCTATTTTGACGTCGTCCGGGACAACAGCGGCGGCCGGGTCTGGGAGTACATCGATCTGGACGTCTCCAACGACAGCGATGTGGAGTGGCTCTGGGACATCGCCAATTCCGCCGAGACCATCATCCGCTTCCAGGGCGACGACTACTCCCACGATATGACCGTCACCGATGTGGACAAGGCGGCCATCCGTGACTGCCTCACCGTCTACGAGGCCCTGAACTGAGGCGGCCGCCGTCATCCGGAAGGAGGAGCGTTGATGAAGGGCAGACAGATCACGAAAGGCCAGAACCCCTGGGTCCTGGCGGGCATGGCGGTGGGCATCGTTGCCATCCTGGCGGGCCTGGTCTTTCTCTTCGGCTTCAAGGATGAGATCTTTTACGGCTCGGCCAGCAGCAGCTCCGGCGGCACCACCCGCCTGGGCACCGCCGCCTTCGGCGCCGACTTCTACACCGACATCTACAAGTCCACCACCTTCGCCGGCAACGCCGTCAAGGGGGTCTACGAGCTGCTGAGCACCTGCTTCGGCGTGCTGTTCATCCTCCTGGGGGCCGTGGACCTGTGCGCCTTCGGCAGCCGCCTGACAGCGGTGAAGGGGGAGGAGGCCGCCGTCCCGGCGGCACCGGAGGAAGTGACGGCCCCGGCCGGGGACCTGCCGGCTGAAGCGCCCGGCGAGACCGAACAGGACCCTGATCCGAAGTAAGAAAAAACGGAGGACACGCATCGCGTGTCCTCCGTTTTATATGATGGGGCGGTCCCGCCTCCGCTGCGCCCAGTCGATCCCCAGATGCAGAAGAAAGAGAAGCAGGGACCGGACGATTACCCGGATCGGTGTGAAGAAATAGTTGATGGGGGCGAAGATGGGATCGGTGAGGGCAAAGGGCATGGCGGCCAGCAGAAGCCCGCAGGTCAGGGCGGTCATGTAGAGCAGTTTTGGCCGGAGGGGGAGACGGCATTTGCCGCCGGCCAGCAGGGCCAGCAGCAGGATGCCGCCCACCAGGGCGGCGGTGAGGATGACGCCGTCCACGGTTTCCCAGGCGCCGGTGAGCCGCCAGCGGGCCGTCAGCAGCACCCGTACCTCAGTGGTGATCCGTCCCTCCGGCGCGGGGAAAAAGGTGTTGGCGCTCCACAGCAGAGCGGAGCTGAGGACTTGAAGCCCCACCAGCAGGACCAGCAGGATCAGAGCTGTCCGCCTGACCTGTCCCAGTGCCCGTCGGGCGGGCTCCTGGCCGTATAAAATGCCCTCCAGGTCCGTGCCGTACACCTCCGCCAGGCGGAGGAGGGTGTCCAGATCCGGCCTGGTCCGGCCCGTCTCGTAGCTGGACAGGGCCTGCCGGGTCACTCCCAGCCGCTCCGCCGCCTGCTCCTGGGTCATCCCCCGCGCCAGCCGCAGCTGCCGGAGCTCGTGGTTGATCGCCATGCCGCTCACCTCAAGAAAAGCATAAAAAAACCGGCGGTATCTGTCAAGCAACCATTTGTTGCGGCGCGGTTTCGCCGCTTTTTTATGGATCGACTTTCCTCATTGCGGATACAAGTATGAAATACTCAGAATGAAATTCGTGCCGCATAAGCGGCAAACCATACTTTTTCACGCTTCACTTTTACTTCTTACTTTCCAAAAATCCCGGGCAGACGGAATAAATCAGTGAAAAGTGAAGAGTGAACAGTGAAAAGTAAAAATCCCGAACGCTGTCGCATTCGGGATTTTTGGAATATCGAAACACTATAGATGCCGCCTTCTGTACACATCTTGCTTTCACAAATTATGTCTACCAATCCATATT
>CALWYC010000025.1 GCA_944385655.1 uncultured Intestinimonas sp.
GGGCGAGGAGGAGAAGGGTGGCCAGAAGGGTGAGGGCCCAGGTGTGCTTTTTCATGCCGATGCGCTCCTTGTTTTGTCTCTGACCATAGCTTACCACACAGTTCCTAAAACGGCATAGAGAAAAGATGATATTTTCCTTAATTCCGGAGGGAGATGGGCGAAAGGGGCGGGGCACCGCCTTGCGCGGCGGGGCGGATGGTGGTATCATCGTGGGGTGAGACGGGACCCTGCGGTCCCGAAAGAAAAGGAGGAGACGGCCATGCTGCCGAATCGGGAGGAACTGTTGGAGCGGGTATCGGAGGCGGTGCGCCGGGCGGGCGCTCTGTTTGGAGACCGGGAGCTGGCGGAGCAGATCCGCCAAAAGGGGGTGACCGACTTCGTCACCCAGGTGGACCTGACCGTCCAGGAGCAGCTCCGGGGGGCGCTGCGGACCATCGCCCCGGAGGTGCAGTTCATGGGGGAGGAGCAGGACAACAGCGGCCTGGACTTCGGCGGGGCGGTGTGGATCCTGGACCCGGTGGACGGCACCATGAACCTGATCCACGGCTTCCGGCACAGCGCCGTCTCCCTGGCCCTGGCCGAGGGGGGCGAGGTGACCATGGCCCTGGTGTACGACCCCTTCGCCGACGAGCTCTTCACCGCCCTGGCGGGGCGGGGCGCCTTCTGCAACGGCCGGCCCATCTCGGTGAGCGGGGCGGAGCGCCTGGCCGACGCCCTGGTGGACGTGGGCACCAACCCCAGTGAGCGGGAGAAGGCCGACCGGATGTTCCGCTGGATGCGGGGGATCTACGACCGCTGCCACGACGTCCGGCGGATGGGGGCGGCCTCCCTGTGCCTGGCCTACGTAGCCGCCGGGCGGCTGGACGCCTACGTGGAGGACGGCCTGAAGCCCTGGGACTACGCCGCCGGTATGCTGCTGGTCCGGGAGGCCGGCGGCATGGCGGCCACCCCGGAGGGGGCGGAGCCCTCCCTGGAGCACGGCGGCGGTATCGCCGCCGCCAACCGCCGCATCGGCCCGGACTTCCTGAAACTGCTCTCCGAGGCGTAAAGGGGGGCATGTTTCCCGCCCCGGACGCATACCCCTTTGGAGAGGGGAGGCGGGGCGTGTGGACCTGTTGGAGCGGCTGGGGAACGGCATCTGGGACCCGTGGCTGCTGGGCGGCTTTCTGCTGGCGGGCCTCTGGTGCTCGGCGGGCACCGGCTTCTTCCAGCTCTTCGGCTGGCGGCGCTGGCTGGGGACCACGGTCGGCTCCCTGCTGCGGCCCAGACGGCGGAACAGGGGGAAGGGCCTCACCCAGCTCCAGGCCCTCTCCACCGCTCTGGCCTCCACCATCGGCACCGGCAGCATCGCCGGGGTGGCCACCGCCATCTTCTACGGCGGGCCCGGCGCCGTCTTCTGGATGTGGGTCTCCGCCCTTCTGGGCATGATGACGGGCTGCGTGGAAAAGACCCTGGCCGTCCGCTACCGCCGCCGGAGCCGGGAGGGCGGCTGGGAGGGGGGACCCATGGAGTACATGACCCAGGGCCTGGGGCTCCGTCCCCTGGCCCTGGTCTTCGCCCTCTGCTGCGTCGCCGCCTCCATCGGGGGCGGCGATCTGGTCCAGGCCAACTCCATCGCCGCCGCTCTGGAGCACGCCTTCGGCTGGGACCGGCTGGCGGTGGGGGTGGTCACCGCCCTCCTCACCGGCGCCGTCATCCTGGGGGGTATCGGCCGCATCGGCCGGGTGAGCGAGCGGCTGGTGCCCGCCATGGCCATTCTGTTCCTGGCGGGGGGGAGCGCCGTGGTCCTCTGCCACGCCCACGCCCTGCCGGCGGCCCTCTCCGCCATCGTTGCCGGGGCCTTTTCCCCCAGAGCCGCCGCCGGCGGCGGGCTGGGCTACACCATGGCGGCGGCCATGCGCTACGGGGTGGCCCGGGGGGTCTTCACCAACGAGGCGGGGCTGGGCTCCTCCGCCATGGCCCACGCCGCCGCCGATGTGGACCACCCGGCGGAGGAGGGCATGTGGGGCATGTTCGAGGTCTTTGTGGCCACCGGGCTGGTGTGCACCGTCACCGCCCTGGCCATCCTCACCTCCGGGGTCTATGACCCCCAAAAGGCCCTGGCCGCCCTGGAGGCGGGAGCGGTGGAGGACGCCATGGTGGGCGCCTCCCTGTCGGCCGCCGCCTTCTCCACGGTGCTGGGGCGGTGGGGCGGGCCCTTCGTGGCGGTGTGCCTCCTCCTCTTCGCCTTCTCCTCCCTGCTGGGGTGGAGCTACTACGGGGAGCGGAGCCTCAGCTTCCTCACCGGCACCCGCCGGTGGACGGGGCTCTACCGGCTGGTGTTTCTCCTCTTCGTGGCGGTGGGGAGCGTCAGCGACGTGGGGGCGGTGTGGCAGGTGGCCGACATCTGCAACGGCATGATGGCCCTGCCCAACCTGATCGCCCTGCTCCTCCTCTCGCCGGAGGCCTTCCGGCTGCTGCGGCTATGGACGGCGGAAAAGTAAAAAAGGGGCCTGTTCCCGTTTTGGGAACAGGCTCCTTTTGCTCGTTTATCGGGCGGCCAGCACGGCGGCGGTGAGGGCGGCCAGGTCGGCCTCGTCGGGGTGGGAGAGGGCCCGGTCGAAGTTCTCCAGCATGGCGGTGCGGCGGGGGCTCTCCTCCATGGCCTCGTAGCGGGTACGGACGGCGGCGGGCATGCGGCCCTGGCACATGTAGCTGCCGGTCAGGGCCGTCCCCTGGGGCAGGTGCCCCCGGACGGCGGTCAGGATGTGGTCAAAGTACTCCGGCGCCCCGCCGAAGCCGGCGGTGCCGAAGAGGAAGACCTTCTGGCCGGTGATCTGGCCCAGGAAGGCGGCCAGGTCGGCGTCGCAGTCCCCCTTGTCGGTCCAGAAGCCCACGTAGAGGGTATCGGCGGCCAGGGCCTCGGGGGCGGGGGCGCCGCAGTAGAGGCAGTCGGCCGCCGGCAGGGCGTCCCGGATGGCCAGGGCCAGCTGTCTGGTGTTGCCCGTCCTGCTGCTGTAGACGATGGCGTAGGACATGTCATCTCTTCCTTTCATAAATACAGTGGACGCCCCGGTGGGCCATGAGCCCGCCCAGACAGTCCTTGTTGCAGCGCACACAGCGGTGGATGCCGCCGGTCTGGCCGGCCATGACCTTGTTGGGCCAGGCCGGGTCGGCGATGAGCTGGCGGCTCATGGCGGCGCAGTCCATCCGCCCGGCCCGGAGCTGTTCCTCGATGAAATCGGGGTCGCTGAGCCCGCCCACGGCGCACACCGGCAGGTCGGTGACGGCCCGGACGGCGTCGCAGAGGGGGAGGAAGCAGCCCTGGCCGCTGAACTGGGGGTGGTTGGCCGGCGGGATGGTGTCGGTGAGGGCGGAGTGGTCGGCCAGGGCCACGTGGAGGCTGGTGACGCCCGCCTGCTCCAGCATGGGCAGGAACACGGGCAGCTCCGACACCAGGACGCCGGCGTTGCCGTAGTGGGGGTCCTCCATGCGGACGGCCAGCTTGAAGTCGATGGGCAGGTCGGGGCAGCGGCGGCGGATGGCGGAGACCGCCTCCACGGCGAACCGGGCCCGGTGGACCGGCCCGCCGCCGTAGTCGTCGGCCCGATGGTTGAAGAGGGGGGAGCTGAAGCTGCCGCACATCCGGTCCCCGTGGACCTGGACCAGGTCGAAGCCGGCGGCCCGGGCCCGGACGGCGGCCTCGCCGAAGGAGTCGGTGATCCTGGCCACCTTGCGGGCGGGCAGCCGGGTGATGTAGGGGCCCGCCGCCCGGTTGAGCTGAGCACGGAGGTCGTCGCTGCTCAGGCGCTTCGTGAGCACGCCGGGGACGCACCTGAGCATGGCCAGCAGGTCGGAGTCGGACTGGTGGAGCTGGGCGCAGACCAGGCACCCCTGGCGGTGGATGGCGTCGGTGAGCCGCTTGTAATGGGCGAAGCCCTTCCGGGAGTAGAGGTCGGGGCCGAAGCCGTGCCTGCCCACGGGCACGTCCCCCAGAATGATCATGGCGCAGCCGCCGGCGGCGATGGCCTCCAGCCTGGACAGCTGCTCCTCCTCGGAGAGGCCCAGAGTGGTGGGGGCGAAGATGATCCGGTTTTTTAAGGTCAGCCCGCCGTAGTCGACGGGACTGCTGATGCGCTCGTACATGGTGTTTCCGCTTCTTTCTGTACTGCTTTGGCCAAGAGGGAGAGGAGCTGTTCCTGCTCCTCCGGCGAGAGGCCGGCGAGGGCCGCCTCGTCCCAGTCGAAAAAGACCTGATGGCTCACGGCGAAGGCCTGCCTGCCCCGGGCGCTCAGCTCCAGCCGGTAGGCCCGTCCGGCCTTTTCCCGGAGGAGGAAGCCCTCCTCCACCAGCCGGGCCACGGTGCGCTGGGAGTGGCCCCAGTCCAGCCCCAGCTGGGCGGTGAGCTGGGCCTGGGTGCAGCCCGGGTGCTTGCCCACGTAGATCAGGGGGAAGAGAGAGCCAAAGTGCAGGCCCAGGGCCTGGAGCCGCTGGGTGGTGTAGGCGGTGAACCGCCGGTAGAGGACGGTGGAGCAGAATGCCAGAGTCCGCTGCATGGGACGGCCTCCTTTCTTGACTTGGTCAAGTATAGCTTGTGAGCTTGATAAAGTCAAGTATTATTTTTGCGCCCTGCCCTTCCCCGCGGGAGGCGGAAATCTGTTATAATGAGAGCAGGACATCAAAGGGCGGTCCCGGTGGGACCGCGGAGAGGAGCGGGGGAACATGCGGGTGCTGAACTTCGGCTCGCTGAACATCGACTATGTCTATCAGGTGGACCACTTTGTACAGCCGGGGGAGACCATGAGCGCCGCCTCCCTCCGGATCAACTGCGGCGGGAAGGGCCTCAACCAGTCGGTGGCCCTGGCCCGGGCGGGAGTGGAGACCTGGCACGCCGGCTGCATCGGGGCGGAGGGCCTCTTTTTGAAGGAGAAGCTGGCCGCCGCCGGGGTGAACACCACCTTCGTCCGCCAGGTGGAGGGGAGCACCGGCCACGCCATCATCCAGGTGGACCGGAAGGGCCAAAACTGCATCCTTCTCCACGACGGGGCCAACGGCCGGATCACCGAGGCCTTCGCGGAGGAGGTGCTCTCCGCCTTCGGGCCGGAGGATGTGCTCCTCCTCCAGAACGAGACCAGCTGCGTGGGCCACCTCCTGGCCCGGGCGGCGGAGAAGGGCATGCGGGTGGCCCTGAACGCCGCTCCCGCCAACGAGAGACTGAAGGACCTGCCCCTGGAGCGGCTCCGCTGGCTGCTGGTCAACGAGGTGGAGGGGGCCTTCCTGGCGGGGACGGAGGACCCGGAGGAGATGGCCCGGGTGCTCACCCGGCGCTATCCCCAAACCATGCTGGTGCTGACCCTGGGGATCCGGGGCTCCCTGGCCGCCCTGGGGGAGGAGCGGGTGCGGATGCCCGCCCGCCGGGTGACGGCGGTGGACACCACCGCCGCCGGGGACACCTTCACCGGCTATTTCCTCCGGGGGGCGCTGGAGGGCCGGCCCCTGGAGGAGACGCTGGGCCTGGCCGCCGCCGCCAGCGCCCTGGCGGTGACCCGGCCGGGCGCCGCCGACGCGGTGCCGGCCTATGAGGAGGCGCTGGCCTTTTACCGGGCATAGAAGATGTCAAACGGGGCGCCGCGGAGCAAGAGAGCTCCGCGGCGTCCCGTTTGAGGCTGTCGAAAAAGTGGTGCCACGCAAAATAAGCCACGGGGGAAAAGTGTGAAAGGGGGGCGGTGAGCCCCCACTTTCGCGTGCAGTCAGGAACTTTTTCGATGGAATCGAAAAAGTCAGCAGCTTGTCGAAAAAGCCAAAACGGCTTTTTTGACAAGCTGAAACGGGGCGCCGTGGAGCAAGAGAGCTCCGCGGCACCCCGTTTGTCTGTCAGTCGCCCGCCGAGCGGGTGGGGATACCGATGAGAAAGCCCACGCAGCCCGAGACGAAGTCCCGGAACTGGGCCACGATGGCGGTGACGGCGGGGGAGGTGAGCCGGGGGTCGTCGGCGGGGGCCAGGTTCCGCAGGGCGATGAGGACGCCCAGGCAGAAGAGACCGATGGCCGTGGCGGTGACGATCTGGAGGCAGCAGACCGCCGGAGGGGCGGCAGAGCCCGTCCCCTGGGCGCTGCCGGCGGCAGGGGTCGTCTCCCCGTCGGTGAAGCCGATCTGCCCCCGGAGGCGGCCGGCGGGTCCCTCTGTCGGGGCGGTGAGGTCCGTTTTGGAGACCGCCTTACAGCTGCATCCTGCCGGGACCCGGTCGATGAAGTTGCCGCTGAGGAGGTAGCCGAAGATGGCCGCCGACGAGGTGCGCACGATGATGTCGATGTCGCCGGTGAATTGGCTCTCACCGCCGGGGACGAAGAGGCTGTAGGCCGATTGGGACAGCAGCACCGCCAGAAAGAGGAGGAGGCCCCGGTCCACCGGGTGGATCTTGCCCAGACCGGTCCGGAGCAGGGCCAGGCAGCGCAGAAAACGTCTCATACCGCCGGGCATCCTTTCTTGTCTCTCATGGGATCACATCCTTCCGCCTTAGCCTATGCTTCTCGGGGAGCGTGCGTGACCGGACGAAAAAAGGGGAGGCGACCCTTGAAAATATGCGTGGGAACGCATATAATAACAGCAAATCCAATCTCATGGAGGAAAAGATGGAATATATTACCGTACGTGAGGCGGCCGAAAAGTGGAAGATCTCAGTACGGCTCATCCAGCAGTACTGTATCGACGGACGCATCCAGGGAGCCACCAAGTTCGGCGGGGCCTGGGCCATTCCCGCCGACGCCCGGAAGCCCACGGACCCCCGGCGCGTCCGGAGAGAGGTCGGAACGGCGCAGTCCTCCCCCCGGCCCGTACCGGAGACGGAGGCCGCCTGTCTGACGCCCATGCCCCTGCTCAACGGGACCTTCCGGCCCGGGCACTGTCAGGAATATGTGGAGGGGATCGAGGACCCCCGCCTGCGGGACATCGCCCGGGCGGAATACGCCTACTTCAGCGGCCGGGCGGAGGAGGCGGTCCGGCTGGCGGAGCTCTATCTCTCCCACCCGGATCTGGCGCTGCGTCTGTCGGCCTGCCTCATCTATGCCTATGCCAATCTGACCCTGGGGCAGATCCACCGGGCCCGGCATGCTCTGGCGGAGGTCCAGAACATGCTGAGCACGGCCGATGAGCATACCCCGCCCCAGCTGCTGGCGTCGGCGGTCTTTGTGGTGGCCACCGCGGCGGTGCTCCTCCACCTGCCCATGCCGGAGGTGGTGGACTCTCTCCAGGAGCAGCTCCGGCTGCTGCCGCCGGGGCTGCGGATGTTCGCCCTCTATGTCCAGGCCCACCACACCTACCTCCAGGGGGACTATGGCAAGAGCATCGGCATCGTGGAGACCGCCTTTGCCATGCAGGCGGAGGCCTGTCCCATCCCGTCCATCTACATGCACCTGGCGGCGGTGATGGACTACATGAGCCTGAAGCAGCCGGAGCAGGCCCAGGCCCATCTCCTGGCCGCCTGGGACCTGGCCCAGCCGGACGACCTCATCGAGGCCTTCGGGGAGCACCACGGGCTGCTGGGCGGGATGCTGGAGGCGGTGCTGAAAAAGGACCATCCGGAGGACTTCCGGCGGATCATCGCCATCACCTACCGCTTTTCCGACGGCTGGCGCAAGGTCCACAACCCGGTCACGGGGGAGGATGTGGCCGACAACCTGACCACCACCGAGTTCGCCACCGCCATGCTGGCCGCCCGGGGCTGGACCAACCAGGAGATCGCCGACCACATGGGCCTCTCCCTCAACACGGTCAAGCAGTACATCTCCACCACACTGCAAAAACTGAACATCAAGCAGCGGAAGGACCTGAAACGGTACATGCTGCGCTGAGGACTATGCCTGCGGGATGCCGCAGGCATAGTCCTTTTTTGTCAAAAAACGGGTGATTACAAGGCGGGTGATCCGTGTTACATTGAAGAATACCAGAGGTACCCTTCATCTGGGCCGGAAGGGGGACGGGCATGGAAAAATACAGGCGCTATGAATTTGAGGGGATCGAACTGGAGATCCCTCTGCGCTATGACGCCTTCTCCCGCATGTATATCGAGGAGTATCCGGATTTCGCCCAGAATCCGGTCTACACTCCGGAGGGCTACCCGGTGCTGTTTTCGGGGGAGGATGCCTGTTCCGCGGGCCGGGCCGACGACGGAGCGGCCTGCTCCGACTGCGGCGGCTGCCGGTTCTACCGCCCGGCGGACGAGCGCACCTGGATCGGTGTGTGCAAATGGGAGGGCAAGCGGCGCAAGGCCTGAGAAGGGCGGCATGCCCGGCGGAGAAGGATGGAAAGGTGGGCTCGTTACGCACATTGTCGTCTATTGCCATAAACCTGGAGAGCAGGACCGGCTGTGTGGTTTGCTCCGGGCCTGGACGGAGCTCTCCTGCGTTGCCCTGGACGTCTTTCCGGCGCAGGCTGCGCCGCCTGGTCCCGCCATCATTTTCTGGGATCTGGACGGTCCGGAGCTGCCGCCGGTCCGGGAGGGAGAGAACGGCGCCCTGTTTCTGCTCTCAGGGGACCCCCAGCGTGCCATCGGCAGCTATTCCTTTCACCCCACCGGCTTCCTCACCAAGCCGGCGTCCATGGATATGGTGTGGAACGCCATGCTCCGGTGTGCCCAGCTGTGGTTTGACTGTCTGCTGCGGTTAGAGGTCTTCAGTGAGCGGGTGAAGATCGGGGTGCCGTTCAAAAATGTGATCTGGGTGGAAGGGACCCGCCGGGGCTGCATGGTCCACACCGCCAACCAAAGTGTTTCGGCCAGGGAACCCCTCTACCGGTTGGAGGAGCGGCTGCCGGAGACGGTGTTCACCCGGTGCCAGCGCAGCTTTGTGGTGAATCTGACCCATGTGCGGGAGATTGCGGGGAACAGCCTGTTCCTGAGCGACGGGACGGAGATCTCCCTGGGCCGGGGCATTAAGGCCGGCGTTTTGGAGGCCTATCAGAGATACCGCGCACTGCGGTATGGAGAATAAAAAACGGAGAGCGGGAAGGGGGCGTGTCCATGGAGGAGGTCATCATCGCCATCTGTGATGATCTGGAGGCTGAGCGGATTGGTTTGGCCAGAATGGTGCAGTCCTATGCCCGGCAGCATGGCCAAAAGGTCCGCCTGCGGCTTTTTTCCAGCGGGGAGAGCCTGCTGGCCGCTCTTGGGGGGCGGGAGCCCATCCAGCTGCTTTTCCTGGATATTTATATGCCCGGCCTCTCCGGAGTGGAGACGGCCCGGCGGCTCCGGGCCGCCGGAAGCGACCTGGCCATCATTTTTGCCACCACCAGCCAGGACCATGGGCTGGACAGCTTTGAGGTCCGGGCCACCGACTACCTGGTCAAGCCCTTCCGGGCGGAGGATGTGGCCGCCTGCCTGGACTGGTTTTTCGACCATCTTCCGGAGCCCTTGCGGGTGCTGCCGGTCTACTCCGAGGGGGAGTGGCAAAACCTCATCCTCTCCCAGATCCGCTACATCGACGTATACGGGCATCAGTGCCGGATCCACACCCCACGGGGCATGGTGGTCACCCGGCGGGGGCTGGACGACCTGGAGGCGGCCATCGACAGCCGGGATTTCCTCCGCTGCCACCGCAGCTACCTGGTGAACCTCAACCATGTGGAGGGGATCGAGGGGAGCGGCTTCCGCATGGACGACGAGACGCTGGTCCCCATCAGCACCGCCAACGTGAACAAGATCCGGGGCCAGTTCATCGACTGGACGTATGTCAAGGCGTGGTCACAGACATGAGGCTTATGGATTGTGTGCCCGCCCTTCTGGCGGCGGGAGTGATGCTTTACCTGCTGTGGCGGCTGTTCCGGGCCCAGGCGGCGCTGCGCCGTGAGCGGGAGGAGAACAGCCGCCTGCGGGGGGTGCTCGAGGAGAGCGCCCGGGTGGCCCAGGCGGATTCGGACCGGCTGCGGCAGCTGCGGCATGACCTGCGCCACTATCTGCTGCTGGCCGAGAGTGGAGCCGCCGGGCAGGGGGAGGCCGAAGCCCTGCGGACGGCGCTGGAGCAGGCGCCGGCGCCGGGACGGGAGAGCTGGGCCCTCTCCGCCCTGGAACGGTACTATCAGGCCCAGGCCCAGGCTCTGGGCCTCCAGGCCGATTTGCGGTTGGTCCCGCCCCAGTCCTGGGAGGGACTCGTTCCCGACCTCTGTCTGGTGGTGAGCAACCTGCTGGAAAACGCCCTGGAGGCCCTTCAGCGGGAGGGGGGCGGCTGGCTGCGGGTGCGGAGCGTCTCCACTGCAGGGTATTACTCCCTGGTAGTGGGCAACTGCTGTACCCGGCCCCTCCGGTCCATCAACGGCCGGTACCTCTCCAGCAAGGCCCCCGGCCGCTTCGGCATCGGGCTGTCCACCGTCCAGTCGGTGGCCCGGCGCTGCGGCGGCCAGGCGGAGTTTACCGTGGAAAACGGGGAGTTCCGGGCCACGGTCTTTCTGCCCCGGCCCAGGCCGGAGACATCGCCGGGCCGGGCCAGACCGGATGAGGACGAGGCAGTCCACACCGTCCAGATCTGAACAAAATGCAAAAAAGGCGTCTGCCCATACGGGCAGACGCCTTTTGGCGTGTTCGGACCTGATCCGGTGGAAATGGAGCGGTCAGCCTCTCTGCCGGTTGAACTGATCCCAAAGCAGCTTTGCGTTGGGTATGACCGGCTTACGCATGGGCGCGGTCGGGGAAGGAGGTGTGGGCCGCCTGAAGTCCTGGAGGTTGGGGTGGGGCATGACCCTGGGCCGGGCCGGGAGGGGCGGAGGCGTGTGCTGGGCTGTCTGAAGGGGAATGGCGGCGGTGGGGAGCTGGGCGGGCGGTACCACGGCCTGCTGGGCCGGAGCGGTGGGCTGTGCCTGGACGGTGGGCTGCGCCTGGACGGTGGGCTGGGGCGGAGCGGCCTGCGGAGCCGGAGCGGTAGGCTGGGCCGGAGTAGCGGGAGCAGTCGCAGGATCGTCCATGAACCCGTTTCGGATAAAGAAGTCCCGCATGACCTGCCGCACGGCGGCGCTGCCGTCATGCTTCTCCTCTTCCTCGGTGGGATCGGTTATACTGGCAAGGGCTGAGCTCTGGTTGGACATCATGGCCTGGACTCTCAGCTTGGCCTTTTGCTCGGCCCTCACCTGCGGGCTATACTTCCCGTTGGGGTCCTCTCCCCATTTCAGACCGCCCACAACCAGGGAATCCGGCCCCAGGGAGCGCAGAAAGATGTCGTTGAGAGCGCGGCTGGAGGCCTCCTCCTTGCCGGTGACGAGGCCGCTGGCGATCATTGGGTTGTACACCTTGTCCACAGTGGAGCGCATGGCAGACATCATGTCCGCATTGCCCTCCATCATGGAGAGATAGAGGGCCAGATCGGAGGCGGTCTGCTGATCATAGCTCTGAAGATTTTGCTGGGCTGTCTGATTGCCATTGTCGTCGGCGGCGCTCCGCAGATGCTTGTAGGTGGCTTCCTGGATCCAGGGAACGGCTTGGTGATCTTCGGTGAGGGCGGCCATATACTGTGTATTCATATCCCGGCCGGCGTTCCTGAGCTGTTCAAAAAATTTTGTGCGTTCATCGGCCTCTTTTCGGCCGGTTGTCGGGTCTGTAACGCCCTCTGTCCGGAAATAGGAGAACTGGTTGCCTAAAGACTCCCCCCCGGCCTTTTTGTCGGCGACAAAGGCCATGCCGTTGGTGCCCACATCCACCAGCGCCGAGTCCAGCGCGCCTTTGTCGAAAGCCCCGGACCGAGTCCCAGGCTTGGACTGAAGGACCTCCTTCATACGGGCGGCATGGGCGTCCATGCGTTTCTGTTTCTTCTCCGCCTTTTTCTCTTCCCGGCTCTTACACTGTGCGGGGGCGGAGGCGGCGGACATGGGTGCGATGGACATGGCCTCGCCGCCGAAGCCGTTCTCGCTCCCTACCTGGGCGGAGAGGCCGGAGGCGGCCCGGGCGCCCATGACGTCGGCCTCGTGCTCCAGGGCGGCGTTCTCCACCACGGGGAAGCCGCCCTCCACCCGGCCCTGGGCCTGCTGGACCACGTGGGCCAGCTCGTGGCCCAGTACGTCCATGCCGGCGCTCTGGTCCAGGAGGATGTCGGTGCCCTGGGCCACGGCCCGGACGCCCAGCTCCTCCGGGATGTGTCCCCGGCTGATGCGGATGTTGGAGAAGTCGGCGGAGAAGCCCGGCTCGAACTTCTCCCGCAGGGCGGGGGACATGGGCTGGGGCGCGCCCGCTCCCGACAGATGGAGCATCTCGCTTTTGGAGGGCGCCGCCTCCTGAACGGGCGGGACCGCCCGGTCGGGCGCTTTGCGTTTGGTCTGATAGGTCTGCATCTGGTAGTTCCCTCCTTAAAACGTGTAGACGGAGCAGAATTCCGTCTCCTTCTCCGCCCGGTCCCCCAGGCGGAGCAGCTTGTCACACATGGAATAGGCATTGCGGTCGATGGCGGAGGTCCACACAGGGGTTTCGGGGGGCAGCAGGGCCTTGGCGGCCCGGATGCTGCGGCCGATGAGGGCGGCCGCCGTCCGGCCTCCCCGGAAGCCGGGGAGCACATACAGCCCCGCCAGGTGGCAGCCTTCCCCTCTGCGGTCCACCAGGAAGATGCCGGAGAGCCGGCCGTTTTCGACGCAGAAGCTGGAGAGCTCCGGCCAGGGCCGGTCCAGCAGCCTCACGTCGGCGAAGTCGGGGAGCTCCTCCAGGGCAAGGAGGGCCAGATAGTCGTCCCACAGGGGGTCCGGCAGGTCCGGGCCGCTGTAGACCGCGATCTCGGGTGAAAGGGGGAGGTCCAGGGGCTGGATGTCCCCCAGCCGGGTGGAAAAGGCGGTGGCGAAGGGCTCCGGCCGGGAGAAGCCCACCCGCTCCAGAAGGCCCAGGGTCTGCCGTCCCCCCTCCAGCATGCTGGGGGAGTAGACCGCCTTGACCTCCCGGCCGCCCCGGTCCCGGATCTGGCCCAGCAACCCCCGGAGAAGGTAGGAGCCCAGGCCGCACAGCCGGGCGGCGGGGTCCACGAAGAGGTAGCGGAGGTAGTAACGGCCCTCCCCCGTCTCCTCCGCCAGGGCGGCGGCGCAGGCCTTTCCCCGGTACACCGCCCCCACGCACAGGAGCTCTTCCCGGCCCAGCTGCGGCCGGTAATTGCCGGGCACATACTGCAGGAAGGCGTGGTCCTCCGGTCCCACCAGCCGCAGGGTCACCTGATCCATGGTATCACCTCTCTTCCTCGTGTCCTCGTCCCGTCACATCCGGACGGCCAGGTATTTTTCCACCATCCGGTCGGGGTAGTAGGAGTTCTTGGACCGGCGCAGGCCCTCCAGGCCCATGTCGTCCTCCCGGTTGAGCCACCGGACCTGGGGCCGGTGCTCCCGGATCCACCGGGCGAATTCCCGGTTGATGACGGGGTAGGCCCCCTGGATCTCGCCGTAGGCCTTCTCAAAGTGGACGTCCACGGTCTCCGGATTGATGAGGCTGCCCATGGTGAAGGCCACCACCTGGCCCTGGCACCGGATCAGCAGGCCCGCCAGGCCCAGCTGCTCGTAGAAGGCGAAGGCCTTGGACATGGCGTGGCGCTCGTCCAGACGGGTCTGGGCCTCCTTCTCCGCGTCGCCGTTCCCGGTGCGGTAGAGGCGGTTCCACTCCAGGTCCATGGCGGCGCACTCCCCCAGGTTCTCCACCGTGATCTCCTCGGCCCGCCAGTCCGGGTGCTCCTCCTCGAAGCGGCGGATGTGGTTGCGCTTGCCGTGGAGCTTTTTGCCGGCCAGGTCGGCCAGCCGGTCCACGTCGTAGAGGTAGTCCCAGCCGTCCCGGTCGGGCTCCAGCCGGTACCGGCCCGGCCGGATCTCCTCCAGCAGTCGGGCCTGCTCCGGGGTGACGCAGAAGAAGCGGCAGGGCTCCCCCCGCTCCGCGGCGTCCTGCTCCAGGGCGGAGAGCACCGGCTCCAGAGGGCCGCTGCCGGCGGGGAAGAGGTAGCCGCAGCCCCGGCTGCCCTGCATGCGCTCCAGCACATAGCCGTCCATAGGGGCCACCTGCTGATGGTAGGTGCCGCTCCATAAAAACAGGGTGGCAAAGCTGTACTCACAGCCCTGGTTCCCCGAGGCGTGGAAGCAGGCCTCCACCCACGCCTTGTCTCCGATCTCAGGTTCCCGAAAATCGATCATGTTTTCTCTCCAATTCGCGTGTGGGCACTCAAATGCTCTTTTTGATGGTGAGGATGTTTTTTCCGCCCTCGTAGGTGTAATCCACCGCGTCCATGCTCTTCTTCACCATCAGGATGCCCAGGCCGCCGATCTTTCTCTCCTCGGCGGAGAGGGTGATGTCGGCATCCTCCTTGGCCAGGGGGTTGAAGGGGGTGCCGTTGTCCAGGAACTGGATGGTCACCTGGAGGGGGGAGCCGCCCACGCAGCAGCGGACGGTGGCCTCCCCCAGCTGCTCGGGGCGGTAGGCGTAGTGGGCGATGTTGACAAAGATCTCCTCCACCGCCACGTCCAGCTGGAACTTCGCCTTTTCCGAGCAGGCATAGCCCTCCAGCTGCTCCGCGATGAAGGCCTGCACCTGCTCCAGCTGGTCCAGGGCGGCGGGAAAAATGCGTTCAGTCATGGCGCTCCACCTCCTTGTTCCGATAGGACAGGCCCAGCATGGTGATGTCGTCGAACTGCTCCGCCTCGCCCACGAAGGAGTCGATACGCTCCTTGATCTTGGGCAGCAGCTTGTGGACGGGCAGGTCGGAGACCTCGTTGAGGGCGGCCTGGAGCCGCGCCTCGCCGAAGAGCTCCTGGTTGGCGTCGGTGGCCTCGGTGACGCCGTCGGTGTAGAGGTAGAGGACGTCGCCGGGGGTGAGCTCCATGGTGAACTCCCGGTAGCGGATCCCCTCCATCCCCGCCAGCACGAAGCCGGGCCGGGACTTGAGCCACTCGAACTGGCCGTCGGCGTGCTTGAGCAGGGGGGGATTGTGGCCGGCGTTCACGTAGGTGAACTTACCGGTGCTGATCTCCAGCAGGCCCATCCAGGCGGTGACGAAGAGCCCGGCGTCGTTGCCCTCGCAGAGCTGCTCGTTGGTCTGGGTGAAGACGGCGCTGGGGCAGTCCTTGTTCTGGGCGTGGTTTTTGATGAGGGTCTTGGCGATCACCATGAAGAGGGCGGCGGGGACGCCCTTGCCGGAGACGTCGGCGATGACCATGGCCAGGTGGTCGTCGTCCACCAGGAAGAAGTCGTAGAAGTCGCCGCCCACCTCCTTGGCGGGGTCCATGGTGGCGTAGATATCGAACTCCTCCCGGTCGGGGAAGGCGGGGAAGATCCGGGGCAGCATGTCGGCCTGGATCTGGGTGGCCACGTTGAGCTCGGCGCCGATGCGCTCCTTCTCCGCCGTGACGGCCACGAAGCTGCGGATGTAGGAGATCATGTCCTCCTCCATCTTCCGGAAGGAGTTGGCCAGCAGCTCCACCTCGTCGCCCGTGCGGATGGCGGGGACGTTCACCGTGGCGGTGCCCTCGGCCAGCTCGGCCTCGTTGTTTTCGATGAAGGCGCCGGTGGCCTGGGTCAGCTGGTCGATGGGCTGGATCACGTTCCGGCGCATGATGATGAGGGTGAGGACGATGAAGGCCACGGTGAGGGCGGTGAGCAGGGCGCCCAGGGCGATGAGGAAGGTCTGCCGGGTGTTCATCACGTCATTCATGCTGATGTCGGCCATGACATAGCCGGCCATGGTGCCGTCGGCGTGGAGCACCGGGGTCATGGCGGTCATGAGCCAGCCGTAGCTCTCGTCCCACTGGACGATGGGCTCCACCGGCTCGCCGGCGAGGAGCTTGTCCAGGTTCTCGGCAAAGGCGCCCACCAGGTCCACATAGGTGCCCAGGGCGCAGTAGCCGCCGTCGGCGTAGGTGCCGCCCTCCTCGATCTCCATGTCGGAGTCGAAGAGGAAGGTGACGCCCACCCCGTGGGGCCGCACCACGTAGAGGTACTCCACGTCGTTGCTGTCCACCATGTCCCGGATGAAGCTCTGGGTATCGTAGTAGGCCTCGTCCATCTCGCCGGTCTCATAGTAGTGGTCCAGCTCGTCCGGGTCCAGCTGGCTGGCCAGGGTGCGCACCAGGTTGGTGCCCAGGCGCTCATAGTAGTCGGTCATGGTGGCGCTGAAGATCCAGTAGCTGACCGCGATGGCCACAAGGCTCAGGGTGACGCTGAGCAATACGATCAGAATGGTCAGCTTTTTTCCCAGGGAAAACCTCATTTTCTGCTTCATACGAAATTTCCTCTCTCCGTCTGGTCCGCCACAGTGAGGCGCTTGACCGCCGTGATGGTGTCCACAGACTCAGTATGCTCGAACAGGATGCGGTCGCAGTGGGCGGTGATGAAGGCGGCGGCGTGCTCGGCGGCCCCCTCCTCCAGCCCCTCCATGGGGCTGATGCCGCCGAAGTCCCCCCGGAACCGGAGGACGGCCAGGGCCTCGCCGGGGGGCATGGCGCACTCGGCCATGATCCGGCCGTCCCCGGGCGCCCGGCGGCGGCACAGGGTGAAGAGCTCGTCGGCCAGCACCATCATCCGGGCAAGCTGAGTGCCCTGGATGCCGTTGGTGGTCAGCTGACCCCGGAGGAAGTCCATCAGGGCGGCGCTGCCGGCGGCGTCGGGGGTGAGGAGGCAGTGGGCCTGGGCCTTGTCCCGGCGGCGGTACTCCAGGGCCATGAGGGCGTAGCCCTCCTGAGCGGCGGTCCGGCCGGAGAAGGCGCCGGCGGCGGCGCTGAGGAAGCGCAGCTGCTCGGCCAGGTCGCCCTGCCGGCTGTGCTTTTCGTTGAGGGTGAGGCGCAGCTGCTCCCGGGCGAAGGGGACGCCGTCCCGGTCCGTGATCCGGTCCAGGGCCTGGGTGTGGAAGAGCAGCCGGTCGCCCTGGCGCAGCTCCAGCTCCTCCACCTGGTAGATCACGTTTTCGCTCTGGCCCAGGGGGGCATAGGACACGTCCCGGCCCCACTCATAGTACTCCTGGCTGCGCATGAGCAGGGGGGAGCGCTGCCCGGCGTTGATGTAGGAGAAGTGGCCGGTGGAGCACTCCAGCACGCCGGCCAGCACCTGGATGGACAGGTCGCTGCCCACCTCGTAGAGCTGCTGGTTGGCGGCGGAGACGGCGGCGGCCAGGGACTTGCCGGAGCGCATCTGGCTCTTGATGGTGGCCTGGGCCATGACGGTGTAGATGACCTGGGGAGTGCCGTGGCCGGGCACCTCGCCCATGAGGACGCACAGCCGGTCCCCATCCAGGAGGAAGTAGTCGTAGAAGCAGCAGGAGAGCTCCTGTCCCTGCTCCAGGTAGCCCTGGACCTCGAAGGGGTAGCCCCCCTTGCGCTCCGGCAGGGCCTTGGGCAGCAGGGAGGCGTTGAGCTCCTTGGCCAGCTGGAGCTCGCTCTCCAGCCGCTGCTCCCGCACGGCCAGGTCCTGCTGCTCCATGCTGTTGAGGTTGATCTCGGCCAGCATCATGCGGAAGGCGTCGGCCAGGGACCGGAGCTCGTCGTTGCTGCGGATCTCCACCTGCCGGAAGACGGAGACGCCCTCGCCGCCCTCGTACTTCAGGGCGGCCTGGGTGAGCTGCCGGATGGGCTGGATGAAGCTGCGGCGGATGATCACCAGATAGGCCGCGGCAAAGACCAAAGTGAGGACGGCCAGCAGGCTGCCGCTGTAGAGCAGGAACTGCTGCTGCTCCTGCACCACGTCGTTCATGCTCACGTCGGCCATGACGTAGCCGGCCATGGTGCCGTCGGCATAGCACACCGGGGCCATGGCGGTGAGGAGCCAGCCGTAGCTGGGGTCCTGCTGGACGATGGGCGCCACCTCGGCGCCGTCCAGCAGCAGCTCCAGGTTGTCGGCGAATTCGCCCACCAGGTCCACGTAGGTGCCCAGGGCGCAGTAGCCGCCGGAGGTATAGTCCCCGTTCTCGCCGGTCTCCATGTCGGAGTCGAAGAGGAAGGTGACGCCCACCCCGTGGGGCCGCACCACGTAGAGGTACTCCACGCTGCTGCTGGCCGCCAGATCCATGATGAAGCTCTGGATCTCATAGTAGCGCTCGTCCATCTCCAGGGTGTCGTAGTAGTGGTCCAGCTCCTCGGGGGTGAGCTGGCTGGCCAGGGTGGCGGCCGCGTTGTGGGCCAGCTGGGTGTAGAAATCGGTGGTCCGGCGCTGGTAGGTCTGGTAGCTGACGAACAGGGCCGTGGCGCACAGGGTCACGGCCATGGCCACGATCATGATCACGATCTTCTTGCCCAGGGTGAGCCGCAGCTTTCCTTTCATACCGTACCGCCTCCTCTCATCTTGTGTGGTCAGACCCGGACCACCAGGGTGTTGAACCCGGCGTACCGGCGGTAGAAGAACTCCTTGGCCTTGCTCTTGATGACCTTGACGCCGATGGCGTCCAGGCCGGTGCCCTCCTCCAGGCTGATCTCGTCGGTGTTCATCTCAAAGGGGTTGAACTCCCGAGCGTTGTCCCGCAGGTGGATGGTGACGGTGCCGTCGTCGTGGGGGACGATGGTGAGCTGGATGTAGCCGTCGTTGACGGAGAAGGCCCGGTCCAGGATCACCCCGCACACCTCCTCCACGGCGATGGTGGCGAAGTAGGTCTGGGTGGGGTTGGCGTCGATGCCCTCCAGGTAGGCGGAGACCGACTGCTCCACGGCCCCCAGGTCGGTGTCCCGGCTGTCCAGGAAGGCGGAGAACACCCGGCTCTCATCCTCGTTCAGGTAGGTCCAGGAGCCCTTTTTCTGGTTGTAGACGCACAGCACCGCCAGCGAGGCCAGCTCCATGGCGGGGTAGGTCCACCAGAAAAGGCCCATGCCGCCCCGGCTGAAGAGGATACTGAAGGCCAGGAAGAAGACGAAGGAGCGCAGGGTGAAGAGGAGGTAGCTGGTGAACTCCTTGCCCAGGGCCTGGTAGTAGTAGGTGAGGACCATGTTGATGCCGGAGGGGAGGACGCACAGGGCGTAGATGCGGATGGCCACCACGCCCATGGCCAGCTCCTCGGCGCTGCGCAGGCCGAAGGCGAAGGAGACCCACTGGGGGATGCTCATGAGCAGGACGGCCAGCAGGACGCTGACCACCAGGGAGACCTGGAAGGCCTGCCGGAGGGTGCAGCGGATGTTGTATTTGTTGCACTCCCCGTGGAAGGTGCTCACCATGGGCTGGAGGGCCATGCTGATGGCGTCGTACACCGAGGCGGCCAGCAGGGCCACGTTGAAGACGATGCCGAAGACGGCCACGCCCAGCTCCCCGCCGATGGACATGAGCAGGCGGTTGCACACCAGGATGGTGACGAACTGGTAGATGTACTGCACCGAGGTGGCGAAGCCGGTGCGGAAGGAGAGGACCACGGTGGAGAACTGGTATCTGGGCCAGGTGAACCGCAGGCAGCCCTTCTTGAAGAGGAAGTGGGTGAGGCTGATGAGGATCATGACGGCGGCGCCCAGGCCGGTGGAGTACACCGAGCCGGCCACGCCCATGTCCATCACCACCACGAAGACGTAGTTGAAGATAATGTCCAGGGTGTTGCTGGTGACCAGGGCCACGGCGGCCAGCTTGGGGTTGTTGTCGCAGTTGACGAAGTAGTAGAAGGGACCCTGGCAGAACATGACGGGCACCAGCAGCAGCTGGGCCCGGACCAGGGCCTCGCAGTTCTCCCACACCTCGGTGCCCGGGGTGCCGGCCCCCAGGAAGGTGAGCACCTGGGGGAGGAAGAGCAGGCCCATGGCGCACAGGAAGATGTTGAGGAAGAGGTCGGTGCGCAGGACGTTGGCGAAGATGCGGTTGCCGTCGGCCTCCCGGCCCTCGCTCAGGGCGTTGGCGTAGTGGATGGAGCCGCCGATGGACAATGAGTAGCTGATGGTGTTGAAGAGCATGTAGACGGGCTGGCCGATGCTGATGGCGGTGAGGCCCACGGCGCCCACCGTATTGCCCACGAAGACGCAGTCCGCCAGTCCGCCGATGGCCAGCCCCAGGCAGGAGAGGAGGCTGGGGAGGAAGAAGCTGTAAAAGGACTTGCGGACGAATACGTTTTCCCGGCTGGAGCGTTTGATTTCCATACTATCCTCGTCTCCCGCTTACTGGATGTTCAGGATGTCCACGAACCCGGTGATCTCGAAGACCTCCATGATGGCGTCGGCCACGTGGACCACCGTCATGGTCCCCTGCTTGTTCATCCGCTTCTGGGCGCCCAGGATCACCCGCAGTCCGGCGGAGGAGAGGTAGAGCAGCTGCTCCAGGTCCAGGGTCAGCTCGGTGACGCCGTCCAGGCTGGCGCCCAGCTCGGCCTCCAGCTCGGGGGCGGTGGAGGTGTCCAGACGCCCCTCCAGGGTGATGGTAAGGGCGCTGCCCTCGGTCTTTTTGGTGATGGTCATGTGATCTCCTCCTGATCGATGATCTGAGCCGGGACGGGTATCTCCCGTTTTAGTCCAGCAGGTCGGCGTATTCCCGCAGCTCCTCCCGGACCACGACGATCTCATTTTTCTTCAGCTCTCCCACCGCTGCCCGCAGCAGCTGGGACATGCCGATGGGCTGCCCCTCCAGGGCGGCCAGGAAGGCGGCGGAGAGGACGATGTTCTTGATGTGTCCGCCGGAGAGCTCGAACTTCTCCGCCAGGAAGGCCCAGTCGATGTCGTCGGCCAGCGGGGCCTCCCTGGGAATGGTGCGGCGGTAGATCTCCTCCCGCATGGCGGGGTCGGGGAAGGGGAAGTGGACCACGTAGGTGATGCGCCGCATGAAGGCGGCGTCGATGTTGCCGATGAGGTTGGTGGCCATGATGCACACCCCGTCGTGCTCCTCGATCTGCTGGAGGAGGTAGGCCACCTCCACGTTGGCGTTGCGGTCGTGGGCGTCCTTGACCTCGCTGCGCTTGCCGAAGATGGCGTCGCACTCGTC
>CALWYC010000026.1 GCA_944385655.1 uncultured Intestinimonas sp.
ACCCGGGCCGAGGTGGTCACCTTCCTGTGGCGGAGCCACTTCCCCATGGAAGTGGTCATGGACGGGACCGGATTCCGGGATGTCAACGCCTGGGACTATTACTGGCTGCCGGTGAACTGGGCGGTGAAGGAGGGCATCACCACCGGCACCGGCGAGGGGACCTTCTCCCCGGATATGGTCTGCACCCGCAGCCAGGTGGTCACCTTCCTCTACCGCTACTTCGGAGACTGAGCACGCAAAAAGGCCCAGGGGCCGCCTGTTCCGCCGGACCGGTGGGACAGGCGGCCCTTGCATTCCGCCGCGGCCCGTGTTAGAATAAAGACAAAATTTTGGTTTTGTTTTTATGCGGGGGGGTGTGACCATGCCCAGGGTGGCCTATTCGGAGGCGGACCGGGAGCGGGTGCGCAGCGCCCTGCTCGCCACGGCGCTGGAGCTCATGGCCCGCCAGGGGGTCCAGCACACCACCGTGGAGCAGATCTACCGGGCGGTGGGGATCTCCCGCACCTTTTTCTACACCTTCTTCCCCACCAAGGAGGACCTCATCGTGGAGACCTTCTACCGCCAGCAGCCCAGGGTCCTGGCCCACGCCCAACGTCTGATGGCCGACCCGGCCCTCACCTGGCGGGAGGGGGTGCGGCAGTTCCTCCGCGACTGCTGCTACGGGGAGCGCAGCGGCATCGCCGTCATGACGGTGGAGGAGCAGCGGCTCCTCTTTCAGCGGCTGTCCCCGGAGAGCTTCCGGACCTTTCGGGAGAAGCAGTTTTGCCTCTTTGCCGGCCTGCTGAGCTGCTTCGGCGTCCCCGCCAGCCGGGAGAACGTGCAGCTCTTCACCAACATCAGCCTGACGGCCATGGTGGTCCGCCGGGCCATCCCGGAGACTCTGCCCTTCTTCGTCCCGGAGGCGGCCGAGGCCACGGTGGCCTTCCAGATCGAGGCCATCGCGGACGCCCTGGAGCGGATGCGCCGGGACCCGTGACCCCAGTACGCCCCCTCCGGAGGCCGGCGACCGCCCCCTCCGGCGGCTTTTTTCACATACAATAAATACAGATATGATTTTTTGTTTTTATTTTGCCCCGCACCGGGGGGTTAACAGACAAGGAGGATGCTGTTATGGGATTTTTCGGAAAGCTGTTCAAGGGACCTGAGATCGACATGGAGAAGAGCGACGCCAACGCCCGGAGGATGCGGGAGCTCTTTGACGGGGCGGTGGAGGACGGGGGCGACTACCGGCTGATCTTCGGCTATACCGAGGACGTGAGCCGGTTCAACTACGGTTTCGTCCACGGCAGCAAGACCAGGATCGGCAATCTCATCGTGGGCTGGAATGAGGACAGCGAGACCATCGTGGTGGTGCCCACGGTCCCCGACCTCTCCGGCTGCGGCGAGCCCACCTGGTACCGCCGGGACGAGATCCTGAAGGCCTACCGGAACAAGTACCCCACCGACGTCTTCGTCATCTACCCCGACCGGCATGGCTACATCGCCATCAACGCCTACGACTGGCTGGAGGACGAGAAGCTGTACGTCTACGTCTCCCAGGAGGCGGAGCTGGCGGCCTTCACCGACTTCTTCCAGGGCCGCTTCGCCAAGAAGTGAGGCCCGCCCGCCCCGGCCCGTTTGGAAAATCCCGCCTGACGGTTGCGCCGGGCGGGATTTCCGGTATAATAGAGGGCAGCACAGTATGGGGGCGGGAGACGATGGCAAACACCAAGCAGGCCCTGGAGGCCTCTCTGAAGAAGCTGATGCTGAAAAAGCCGCTGGACAAGATCACCATCCGGGACCTCACCGAGGACTGCGGCATCAGCCGCATGGCCTTTTACTACCACTTCAAGGACATCTACGACCTGGTGGAGTGGGCCTGTATCGAGGACGCCTCGGCGGCCCTCCAGGGGAAAAAGACCTGCGACACCTGGCAGGAGGGGCTTTTGCAGATCTTTGAGGCGGTGCTGGAGAACAAGCCCTTCATCCTCAACGCCTACCGCTGCATCAGCCGGGACCAGATGGAGCGCTTTCTCTTCCAGATGACCTACGGCCTCATCCGGGGCGTGGTGGACGAGAAGAGCGAGGGGACGGCCATCTCCGAGGCGGACAAGACCTTCATCGCCGAGTTTTACAAGTACAGCTTCGTGGGGGTCCTGCTGGACTGGATCCGCCAGGGGATGACGGCGGACCACCGCCTCATCGCGGAGAAGATCGCCGTCACCATGCGGGGCAACGTGACAAATTCCATCCATAATTTTACAGAGCCGGGCTGAGGCCTTGACAAAAGGGGCCGGATGATCAGTTTTTGATCATCCGGCCCCTTTTGTCAATGGTAGGACGGCCAAAAACGGGGTAGGATAAGGCCACATCAGAAAACGATCTCCGCGCAGGCGGACCTGTTTGGAAAGGCGGTCTTAGGACGATGGAAAAGAACCTGAAAAAATTTGCGGTTGTGGCGGCCGGTCTGGCCGGGGCGGGCGCCGCGGCGGCGCTGGCAAAGAAGGCGGCGGAGAAGAAGGCCCCCGGGGCCCCGGCGGCCGGGGCGGAGAGCGGCTACCGCAACACCGAGCTGGGCCGGCACGAGAAGAACCGGAAGGGCATCTACTACACCAGCGGCAACTACGAGGCCTTTGCCCGGCCGGAGAAGCCGGCGGGGGTGGAGAAAAAGCACGCCTACCTGGTGGGCAGCGGCCTGGCCTCCCTGGCGGCGGCCTGCTTCCTGGTGCGGGACGGCCAGATGGAGGGCTCCCACATCCACATCCTGGAGGCCATGGACGTGGCCGGCGGCGCCTGCGACGGCATCTTCGACCCCAGTCGGGGCTATATCATGCGGGGCGGCCGGGAGATGGAGGACCACTTCGAGTGCCTGTGGGACCTGTTCCGGTCCATCCCCTCCCTGGAGGAGCCGGGCCTCTCGGTGCTGGACGAGTTCTACCGGCTCAACAAGCACGACCCCAACTACTCCCTCTGCCGGGCCACCGTGGACCGGGGCAAGGACGCCCACACCGACGGGAAATTCGACCTGAGCCAGAAGGGGTGCATGGAGATCGTCAAGCTCTTCCTCACCCCCGACGAGGACCTCTACGACAAGACCATCGAGGACGTCTTTGACGAGGAGGTGTTTGACTCCACCTTCTGGCTCTACTGGCGGACCATGTTCGCCTTTGAGAACTGGCACTCCGCCCTGGAGATGAAGCTCTACTTCCAGCGCTTCATCCACCACATCGCGGGCCTGCCCGACTTCAGCGCCCTGAAGTTCACCCGCTACAACCAGTATGAGTCCCTCATCCTGCCCATGAAGGCCTACCTGGAGGATGCCGGGGTGGACTTCCGCTTCAACACCGAGGTGACCAACGTCCTCTTCGACATCCGGGACGGGAAGAAGGTGGCCACCGCCCTGGAGTGCAGGGTGAACGGGGTGGAGAAGGGCATCGTCCTCACCGAGGACGACCTGGTGTTCGTCACCAACGGCTCCTGCACCGAGGGCACCGTCTACGGCGACCAGGACCACGCCCCCAACGGCGACGCCGAGGTGCGCACCAGCGGCTGCTGGAGCCTGTGGAAGAACATCGCCAGGCAGGACCCCGCCTTCGGCCGGCCGGAGAAGTTCTGCTCCGACGTGGCCAAGACCAACTGGGAGTCGGCCACCATCACCACTCTGGACGACAGGATCCTGCCCTATATCCAGAAGATCTGCCAACGGGACCCCCGCACCGGCAGGGTGGTCACCGGCGGCATTGTGAGCTGCAAGGACTCCGGCTGGCTCCTGAGCTGGACCATCAACCGCCAGGGCCAGTTCAAGGAGCAGGACCCGGAGCAGGTGTGCGTGTGGGTGTACGGCCTCTTCACCGACGTGCCCGGCGACTTTATCAAAAAGCCCATGAAGGAGTGCACCGGCAGGGAGATCACCCAGGAGTGGCTCTACCACCTGGGCGTGCCGGTGGAGGAGATCCCGGCGCTGGCGGAGCACAGCGCGGTGTGCGTGCCCACCATGATGCCCTATATCACCGCCTTCTTCATGCCCCGGGCCAAGGGGGACCGCCCCGACGTGATCCCCGACGGCTGCGTCAACTTCGCCTTCCTGGGCCAGTTCGCCGAGACCCCTCGGGACACTGTGTTCACCACCGAATATTCGGTGCGCACCGCCATGGAGGCGGTCTACGGCCTGCTGGGGGTGGACCGGGGCGTGCCCGAGGTGTGGGGCAGCGTCTATGACATCCGGGCCCTGCTGGACAGCTCCGTGTGTCTCATGGACGGCAAGTCCCCCCTGGACATGGAGCTGCCCGGGCCCCTGAACCTCCTGAAAAAGCCCCTGGTGAAGGCCATCCGGGGCACGGTGGTGGAAAAGGTCCTCCGGGACCACGGCGTCCTCCGGGACGGCATGCAGTGACCGCCGCACAGCTCAAGAGGAAAAACAAGCTCCCGCCCTTCCGGGCGGGAGCTCATTTTTGGGACGAATGTCAGCCCAGCCGGGCGTAATCTCCGTCGGAGACAGCCTCCAGCCACTGGTTGGAGGTGTTCTCGCCGGGGACCTCCAAGGCCAGGTGGGAGAACCAGCTGTCGGCCGCCGCGCCGTGCCAGTGCTTCACCTCCGGCGGAATGTTGACCACGTCGCCGGGGCGGAGGGCCCGGGCCTCCTTGCCCCACTCCTGATACCAGCCCCGGCCCGCCACGCAGAGGAGCAGCTGTCCGCCGCCCCGGTCGGCGTGGTGGATGTGCCAGTTGTTGCGGCAGCCCGGCTCAAAGGTCACGTTGTATACCCCCACCTGGCTGGTGGACAGGGGGTGCAGGTAGCTCCGGCCCACGAAATACCGGGCGAAGCCGTCGTTGGGCGCCCCGATGGGGAACACCATCTCCCGCTGGTGGCGGGCCATGTCGTCCCCGGCGGCGTCCTCCGCCCACACCTCCTTGGCCATGCGGAAGGCCGCCCAGGCCTTGGGCCAGCCGGCGTAAAAGGCCGCGTGGGTCAGGATCTCGGCGATCTCCTCCCGGGTGATGCCGTTCTGCCGGGCGGTGGAGAGGTGGTACCGGAAGGAGCTGTCCACCAGGCCCTGGGCCATCAGGGCTACCACCGTCACCAGGGAGCGGTCCCGGAGGGAGAGCTGCTCCTCCCGGCTCCACACCTCGCCGAAGAGCACGTCGTCATTGAGCTGCGCGAATTTGGGGGCGAACGTCCCCAGGGCCTCCCGGCCCGCCGTCTGCTTCACTGCCATGTAAATGACCTCCTATTCCAGAAAAGCTGACAGAGACCGTCCCCTCCCCCGGCGTTTCCCGCGGGTCGGTGGGGGCGTTGATCCCGGCCCGCCGTGTACAGTCCCGGGTGTCGGTGCCGCAGCGGGCTGAGCATGCTCAAAGCGGGGCGGGCAGACGGCCCGCCCCATGTGTTTGGTCCCATTGTAGCACCGGGTGAGAGAAATGACAAATACCCATACAGAATGTCTGATCATGCCCGGGAGCTATATCCGAGCGGCGTGCCCGGAGGCAAACAGAGGGGAGACGCCATCCGGCGTCTCCCCTCTCAGCTTGTCGAAAAACCTCTGTTGTGTGAGATGTACGCTCGGTTTTGGCGGGGGAGCTCGAGGGGGCGGCAGCCCGCCTCGAATGGGATGACATCCCCTGTAGCCCTTGCCTTGCAAGGGCTACAGCGAGCGAAGCGAGGACTTTCCCACCCCAACTGGGGCGGGAAAGTAACGGGATGCAGGCTGTCGAAAAAGTCCCCTGAGGGACTTTTTCGACAGCCTGAGAGGGGAGACGCCATCCGGCGTCTCCCCTCTGCCTGTCACAGCTGCCCCTTCCACACCCGGGCCAGGATGTCCTTGAGCACCAGCAGGGCGTCGGTGTGGTCATACCCGTACTCCACCCGCAGCCGGGTGAGCAGCTCCCGGAGCTGGGGGGCGTAGTCGTCGATGCGCACCTTCTGGTGGTAGGTGGCCAGCACCGGGTATTTCTTGCTCCACACCTTGTTCCAGTCGATCCGGGCCTGGGCCTCCTCGCTGACGCTGTCAATCATCTGCTGGGCCTGGGCCTCGTCGAAGTCGTACTCGATGAGTTCGTCCAGGGTCATGTGGTAGAGCATGGCCAGGCCCTTGGACTGGCGGATGTCGGGCAGGGTCTCCCCCGTCTCCCACTTGGAGATGGTCTGGCGGCTGACCCCCAGCTTCTCAGCCACGTTCTCCTGGGTGAGGCCGCTCTTCTTCCGGGCGTGGTACAGGCTGCTTCCCAAACGCATGACGGTTCCTCCTTTTCCGGCGTTCTGTCTGCCAGTATACCACCGGGCCGGGTCCGGGGCCACCAACCAAAGCCGCCATTTCCGCCCGTTTTCCCGACAGTCGACCTCAGCAGCTGCCGGTGTACACCTTCCGGAGGTGCCTCCGGGCCACGTCGGCCGGGCGGTACACCGCCGCCGCGTGGCAGCGCCCGGCGGCCGGCATGGGCGTGGGGGCTCCCCCTCTCGTCACAGGCGCTGCCAGAGCAGCAGGTCGTTTTCAAAGCGGGCGCTGAGCCGTCCGGTGTCCTTGAGCCAGGAGAGGTAGGAGCGGACGGTGCTGCCCACCAGCGCATACTGTTCAAAGTTCATGGCCAGGCCGTAGCGGGCAAAGAGCTTCTGGAGCAGCACCTCGAAGCACAGGGGCTCCCGGCACAGGTCCAGGATGGCCCCGGCCACCTCATGCACCGTGTCGATGTTGTACTGGGCCAGGGGGGCGATGTCCTCGCAGGCCGGCGCGTGGGCGGGGACGAAGCACCTGGCCGACATGGCCTTCACCGTCTCCAGGGTCTGGAGATAGGCGGCCACATCGTAGACAAAGCCGATCCGGTACTTGTCCAGGGTCTCCCTGCTGGAGAGGCAGTCGGCCAGGTAGACCACGTCGTCGGGGGTGCGGAAGCCCGCCATGTCGAAGAAGTGGCCGGGCAGGGGCAGGAGCCCGAAGCCCTGGGGCAGGACCTCCGGGGTGAGGGGCCGGGCGTCGCTCTCCTGGGCCATGAGGAACTTGTGGCGCAGGTCCTTGGGAGGAAAGCCGCCGTAGAGGAAGGCGGGCTCCAGCACCGGGTGCCGGGTGAAGCAGCACTCGATACCCGGGGCGTAGATCCTGCAGCCGGTCTGCCGCTGGAGGTACTGGTTGCCGCCGATGTGGTCGGCGTTGGAGTGGGTGTTGTAGATGGCGGTGAGGCGCCAGCCGTTGGCGTCCAGGAGCTGCCGCACCTTCCGGCCGGCGTCCTTGTCGCTGCCGCTGTCGATGAGGCACACGTCGGCGTCGTTCAGCCGCACCAGTCCGATCTTGGCGGGGCTCTGGAGGTAGTAGCACTGCTCCGAGACCTGGATCAATTCATACATGGGCGGATCCCCCTTTCCTCCCTCCAGTATAGCACGGCGGATGGGATGGGAAAAGCCCGAGTTGTCCCCGCCGGGCGGTTGCCAGCCGTGGGGGCGTGTGGTATCATGGAGGCATCAGACCGCAGGAGGTGTTCCCATGCCCCTTTCCATCGTGCGAAACGACATCACCACCATGAAGGTGGACGCCATCGTCAACGCCGCCAACGAGAGCCTGCTGGGCGGCGGCGGGGTGGACGGCGCCATCCACCGGGCGGCCGGACCGGACCTGCTGAAGGAGTGCCGCACCCTGGGCGGCTGCAAAACCGGCGAGGCCAAGCTCACCCGCGGCTACCGGCTGCCGGCGAAGTTTGTGATCCACACCGTGGGGCCCATCTGGCACGGCGGCGGCCACGGCGAGCGGGAGAAGCTGGTCTCCGCCTACCGGACCTCCCTGGCGCTGGCCCTGGAGCAGGGCTGCGAGACCGTGGCCTTCCCCCTCATCTCCGCCGGGGCCTACGGCTACCCCAAGGACCAGGCCCTGAAGGTGGCGGTGGACACCATCGGGGACTTCCTCCTGGCCCACGACATGACGGTGTACCTGGTGATCTTTGACCGGGCCGCCTATACCATCGGCGGCAAGCTCTTTGCCGACATCGCCGCCTACATCGACGACCGCTATGCGGATGCCCACACCGACAGCCGGGAGACCCGGCGCCGTCAGGTGGCCATGGCCTCCATGCCCATGGCGGCGCCCGTTGGGGCGGTGCTGCCCAGCCTGGACGAGGCCCTGGGCCGGATGGACGAGAGCTTTTCCCAGATGCTGCTGCGGAAGATCGACGAGCGGGGCATGACCGACGCCCAGTGCTACAAAAAGGCCAACATCGACCGGAAGCTCTTCTCCAAGATCCGCTCGGACGTCCACTACCGGCCCTCCAAGCCCACCGCCGCGGCCTTCGCCGTGGCCCTGGAGCTGTCTCTGGAGGAGGCCCGGGAGCTGCTGGGAAGGGCGGGCTTCGCCTTCTCCCACGCCAGCAAGTTCGACATCATCGTGGAGTACTTCATCGCCCGCCAAAACTACAACATCTTTGAGATCAACGAGGCCCTGTTCGCCTTCGACCAGAGCCTGCTGGGCGGCTGAACCCACGTCGCCCGGTGCCGTCCGACCAAAGAAAAGATCCCCCTGTCCTGTGTTCGGAAGAAGACCGACACGGAACAGGGGGATCTTTGATGAAGCGGTATCTGACGGAGCCGGGATCCATCCGGGGCCGTGTCACCCTCTCGGTGCCACGCCCAGAGTCCAGCCGAAGTCATTGTGGTAGATCATCTGGCGGGTCATGCCGCCGTCGATGCAGATGTTCTCCCCGGTGAGGAAGCCCGCCTTGTCCGAACAGAGGTAGAGCACCATGTTGGCGATGTCCATGGGATTGCCCACCCGCCCGGCGGGCTGCTGGACGGCGTCGGGGCCCTCGTAGACGGTGTAGTCGGTGTCGATCCAGCCGGGGGAGATGGAGTTGACCCGCACCCGGCCGGCCAGACTCACCGCCAGGGCGTGGGTGAGGGCGGAGATGCCCCCCTTGGCCGCCGTGTAGCTCTCGGTCCGGGGCTGGCTCATCCGGTCCCGGGAGGAGGAGATGTTCACGATGGCCGCCCCCGGGGCGAAGTGGGGGGCGAAGAGCTTGGCGAGGTAAAAGGGCGCGGTGACCCCCACCCGGAGGGCGTAGTTGAACTCCTCATAGGTGCACGTGTCGATGCCCTTCATCAGGGGCAGGGCGTTGTTGATGAGATAATCCACGTGGCCGTAGTCGGTAAGGACCTTGGCGGCAAAGGCCTCCAGCACGGCCCGGTCGCCCAGGTCACCCACGAAATAGTCATTAGGGAGGAGGTCGATGACGCACACCCGGGCGCCCTCTCTCCGAAATTCCTCCGCGATGGCCTTTCCGATGCCTTTGGCCCCGCCGGTGACCACGGCGACCTTATCCTGAAACATGACCATTCCTCCTCACTCCGCGTCCTCGTCCAGGGCCTCCACCAGGAAGCTCACCGGGCGGAAGCCATCGTTGCAGGAGAGCATGGCGGATCTGGGGTTTTTCATCCAGCCGTCGTAGAAGCCCTCGCCCCCGTGGCTCAGGGCCAGCACAAAGGGGGAGAGGGTGTCCCAGGCGCTCTGACAAAAGCCCTCCGGCTTTTCCCAGCCGTTGGCGATAAAGACCTGCCCCACCTCCAGGTCACAGGCGTGGGCGATGGGATTTTCATACCGGGCCATCAGGTCCTCATACCGGGTGATGCGCATGACGGTGATCCGGCATTTTTTCATATGAGGACCCCCTCGCAGTGGTCGATCTCGTGCTGGATGATCTGGGCGGTCCAGCCGGTGAAGGTCTTGAGGCGCACCTGGAACCGCTCGTTCTGCCAGCGCACCTTGATGGACTGCCAGCGTTTGGCGGGGCGGGTGCCGGCGAGGGAGAGACAGCCCTCCTCCGCGTCGTAGGGCCCGGAGTGTTTGACGATCTCCGGGTTGAACATGACCATATAGCTCCCCTCTTGGTCGAAGACGATGATGCGCTTGTTGACGCCGATCATGTTGGCCGCCATGCCCACGCAGCCTTCCCTGTGGTGCGCCAGGGTGTCCAGCAGGTCGGCGGCCACGGGCAGGTCGTCCGGCGTGGCCGGCTCCGCCCGCTGGGCCAGAAAAATCACGTCCTTGCAGATGTCCCGGATCATGGCTGTGCCCTCCTATCGGTCCCATCCCAGCACCGCCCGGAGGTTCTTCTCCGTGGCCGCCGGGAAATGCTTTTGTACCTGTTCCCAGACCAGTTCCCGGGACCGCGCCGGCTCCGCAGAGTAGGCGGAGGAGATGTGGTCGCAGCCCCAGAGACGCTCCGGTGTGGTGTAGACGGCAATGGGCCAGCCGTAGGGCTGCCCCCTTTTGTTGGACCGCTGCCGGAAGTCCCGGATCAGCAGGTAACCGCCCATCTGGAGGTCGGTCACCGTCCCCTCAAAGTTCCTCTCCCCCTCCTTGCCGAAGCCGGCCAGCCGCTTGAGCTCGAAGGAATAGAGCGCCTCATGAACGGCGAACTGGTCCATGATCCGCTTTTGCCGCGCGCTGGCCCGCCCATCGTCCCAGCGGCTGTCGAAGTCGTAGCCGTCCCGCCGCCAGTTGGCGAAGTGGGGGAACCAGGCCCGGGAGACGAAGCCGGCCTTTTTGGCGAAAAACTTGCCGTAGGCCACCTGGCCGCTGCGGGCCATGAGTTCCCGCCACTCCCAGGGGTCCTGCTCCGGGTCGCCGGACCACCAGCCCCGGGCGGCGGTGTGCTCCTCCACGGAAAAGCCCTCGATCTCGTTCCGGAAGAGGGGGAGGAACCCCACCTGGTCGATCCAGCCCATCAGCGCCCGCCAGCTGGAGATACAGCCGGGGTCGTCTTGGGGGAGTCCCCCCATGATCCACACGCTGTTTTCCACGTCCATGGTCCCGCCTCCTCTGTCCGGCCTGTTACAGGCATTATAGCATACCGGCGCGGGAAATGCCACGGCGGGCCGACCGGAAAGCCTGCTCCCTTGTCACGGGACGGCTGATCCGATATAATGGAAAAAACATCGCGCGATGCAGACGGCAAGGGTCCGCGCGCCGTGTTGGGAGGTATTCCGATGAAATTCATCCATCTCTCCGACCTGCATCTGGGCAAGCGGGTCAATGAGTGCTCCATGCTGGAGGACCAGCGGTACATCCTCGGCGAGATCCTCCGGATCGTGGACCGGGAGGCGCCGGACGCCGTGCTCATCGCCGGGGACGTCTACGACAAGTCGGTGCCCTCCGCCGAGGCGGTGGCCCTGCTGGACGACTTCCTGGTCCGGCTGGCCGGACGGGACCTCCAGGTCCTCCTCATCAGCGGCAACCACGACTCGCCGGAGCGCCTGGCCTTCGGCGGACGGCTCATGGCGGAGCGGGGGGTCCACATCGCCCCTGTCTATGACGGCAGGGTGGCCCCCGTCACCCTGACGGACGAATACGGCCCGGTGCGCGTTTATCTCCTGCCCTTCGTGAAGCCATCCCACGTCCGCCGGTGCTTTCCCGACCGGGAGGTGGACACCTACACCGACGCCCTGGCCGCGGCCATCGGAGCCATGGGGGTGGACCCTGCCCTCCGGAACGTGCTGGTCACCCACCAGTTCGTCACCGGCGCCGCCCGGTGCGACTCGGAGGAGGTCTCCGTGGGCGGGACGGACAACGTGGACGTGTCCGTTTTCGCCCCCTTCGACTATGTGGCCCTGGGACACCTCCATGGTCCCCAGACGGTGGGGCGGGAGACGGTGCGCTACTGCGGCACCCCCCTCAAGTACTCCTTTTCCGAGGCCGGACAGCACAAATCGGCCACCGTGGTGGAGCTGGGGGAGAAGGGGACAACGGCCGTCCGCACGGTCCCGCTGGTCCCGCTCCGGGACCTGGTGGAGCTGCGGGGGACCTATGAGGAGGTGACCTTCCAGGGCTTCTATGAGGGGACCGGCTGGCAGCGGGACTATGTCCACATCACCCTCACCGATGAGGAGGACGTCCCCAACGCCGTGGGCAAGCTGCGGGTCATCTACCCCAACCTGATGAAGCTGGACTACGACAACCGGCGCACCCGGGCGGGGATCTCCCTGGAGGGTGCGGAGGAGGTGGAGCGGCGGTCGCCGCTGGAGCTGCTGGAGGAGTTTTACGAAAAGCAGAACGGCCGGCCCATGGGGGAAGCGCAGCGGGCCTTTGCCCGGGACTGGATGGAGCGCATCTGGGAGGAGGATGAGGCATGAGACCGCTGAAGCTGACGTTGTCCGCCTTCGGGCCCTACGCCGGAAGGGTGGACCTGGACCTGGCGCGGCTGGGGGAGCAGGGGCTTTACCTCATCACCGGGGACACCGGCGCCGGCAAGACCACCCTCTTTGACGCCATCGCCTACGCCCTCTACGGGGAGCCCAGCGGCGAGAGCCGGGACCCGTCCATGTTCCGCTCCAAGTACGCCCAGCCGGACACCCCCACCTGGGTGGAGCTGACCTTCTCCTATGGCGGCAAGACCTACGTGGTCCGCCGGAACCCGGAGTATGAACGCCCCGCCAAAAAGGGCGGCGGCACCACCCTCCAGAGGGCGGACGCGGAGCTCACCCTCCCGGACGGCGGCCTGGTCACCAAGGCCCGGGAGGTCAACCGGGCCATCGTGGAGACCATCGGCCTGGACCGCGGCCAGTTCGCCCAGATCGCCATGATCGCCCAGGGGGATTTCCTCAAGCTGCTGCTGGCGGACACCCGGAGCCGGCAGGAGATCTTTCGGGAGATCTTCAAGACCCGGTATTACATGGTCTTCCAGGAGCGGATGAAGAGCGAGGCCGGTGCCCTCCAGCGGGACTGCGAGGCCGCCCGGGCCAGCGTGCAGCAGTACATCGGCGGCGTCGTCTGCCGGGAGGGAGATCCGCTGCTGCCCCGGGTGCAGAGGGCCCGGGCGGGAGAGCTGCCCTTCCAGGAAACGGTGGCGCTGATCGAAGCGCTGATCGGCGGGGACCGGGAGGAGGAGACCCGGCAGCAGGCCCTCCTGGACCGGCTGGATGGGGCGCTGAAGGAGACCTCCGCCCTGCTGGGCAGGGCGGAGGAGGCCCAGAAGACCCGGGAGAAGCTGGCGCTGGCCCGGAGCGCCCGGGAGGCGCTGCTGCCCCGGGTGGAGGAGGCCCGGAGCGCCCTGGAGGCGGAGCGGGAAAACCTGCCCCGGCAGGAGGCCGTTGGGAGAGCGCTGGCCACCCTGGAGGCGGAGCTGCCCCGGTACCAGGCGCTCTCCCGGCGGGAGACCGCCCTGACCGCCCTGGAGGCGGACACGGCGGCGCTGGAGCGGCGGCTGGGCCGGCAGACGGAGGAGGCCCGGACCAGGGCGGAGGCCCTGGAGGGGTGGAAGCGGGAGCTGGCCGGGCTGGCCGCCGTGGATGCCGACCGGGAACGCCTGCTCCGGGAGCGGGAGCAGATCGAGGGCCGCAGGACGGCGCTGACGGCGCTGGAGCGGCAGACCGGTCAATGGCAGGACTGCCTTCGGAGCATCGCGGCGGAACAGGGCCGGCGGGCGGAGCTGACCCGGCGGCAGGCGGCGCTCACCGACCGGCTGGCGGAGGAGCGGGCGGCCCTGCAGGCGGACCGAGAGACCTTCCAGGCCGCCGCCGGACTTTTGGGGGAGAAGCAGGAGCTGCTCCATCGGCAGGAGCGGGCGCAGGAGCGGCAGCGGGGACTGTCCGGCCTGGTGTCCGGTCTGGACGGCTGCGAGCAGGAGCGGAAAATACTGCAAATGGCCCAGGAGGCTTACGAGCGGGCCGGAGCGCGGTCGGAGGCGCTGGAGGCGGACTACCGCCGGAAGGACAGGGCCTTTCTGGACGAGCAGGCCGGCGTGCTGGCCCGGAGCCTGGCTGAGGGCCGGCCCTGCCCGGTGTGCGGCTCCACCCACCACCCCGCCCCCGCCCGGCTGTCCGGCGGCGCGCCCACGGAGGCGGAGCTGGAGGCGGCCAAGGCGGCGTGGGAGGACGCCCGGCGGGAGACCCAGGAGAAGAGCCTGGCCGCCGGGAAGCGGAGGGCTGCCCTGGAGGAGCGGGAGCGGCAGCTCCTCCGGTCCATGGCGGACTATCTGGACGAGCCCGATCTGGATACCGCCCGGGAACGGCTGACGGCCGGTCAGACGGCCGTGGCGGAGGAGCTGGCCCGCCTGCACCAGGCGCTGGTGGAGACAGAGGCCGGGCTCCTCCACCGGGCGGAGCTGGAACAGGAGCTGGAGCGGCGGGAGAGCGCCCTGGAGGAGCTGGAGCGGCAGGCGGAGGAGCTGAAAGAGGCCCTCAGACGGGCCGAGGTGACCCAGGGGGCGCTGGGCGGCCAGCGGGAACAGCTGGAGGAGGGCCTGCGCCGGGAGAGCGCGGCGCAACTGCCCCCCTGCGGGCTGGAGGAGCTCCTCGACGCCCTCTCCCGGGCGCTGGCGGAGACGGAGGAGCGCATGGATGGGCTGGCGGTGCGGGAGCGGGACCTGGAGGAACGGCTCCGCCGGAAACAGGCGCTGGACGAAGGCCTCCCCCGGGCGGAGCGGGAGCTGGGGGAGCTGGAGGCCTCCGCCGCCGGGCTGCGGGAGGAGCTGGCCGCCGCCCGGAGCCGGCGGGAGGAGCTGGCCGGGCAGATCCAGGCGGAGCGTGACCGCCTGCCCTTCCCGGATCAGGGCGGGGCGGAGCAGAAGATCGCCGCCCTGCGGGGGGAGCTCCAGACCCTTGCCGCCGCCCTGGAGCGGGCCCAGCAAGCCGCCGCGGACCGGCAAAGGGAGCTGGCTGCCGCCGACGCCGCCATCGGAGAATTGCAGCGCCTGCTGGAGAGCGCCCGGGAGATCGACCGGGAGGCCCTGAAGGAGCAGAGCCGGGACCTGACCCGGCAGCGCACGGAGGCCGGCGAGGCCCAGAAGGAGGTCCATGCCCGGCTGGTCGCCAACGAGACCGCCCTTCAAAACATCCGGGAGAAGGCGGCGGACCTGGAGCGGCTGGAGAGCCGGTATACCTGGATGCGGACCCTCTCCAACACCGTCAACGGCAGCCTGGCGGGGAAGGAGAAGGTGGCCCTGGAGACCTACATCCAGATGACCTTCTTCGACCGCATCCTTCAGCGGGCCAACCTGCGCCTGCTGGTCATGTCGGGGGGACAGTACGAGCTCCGACGCCGGCGGGAGGCGGAGAACAACCGCAGCCAGAGCGGCCTGGAGCTGGACGTGGTCGATCACTACAACGGCTCGGAGCGCAGCGTGAGGTCCCTCTCCGGCGGGGAGTCCTTCCAGGCCTCCCTCTCCCTGGCGCTGGGCCTCTCCGACGAGGTCCAGTCCGCCGCCGGCGGCATCCGGCTGGACACCATGTTCGTGGACGAGGGCTTTGGCTCCCTGGACGAGGAGTCCCTGGCCAAGGCCCTCCGGGCCCTCACCGGCCTCACCGAGGGCAGGCGCCTGGTGGGCATCATCTCCCACGTCTCCGAGCTCAAGGAGAGGATCGACCGGCAGATCGTGGTCACCAAGGACAGGACCGGCGGCAGCCGGGTGGAGATCGTGGTGTAGCGGCGCGGAGCGCCGGCGAAAAAGGAGCCGCTCCCTGTGGGTACAGGGGGCGGCTCCTTCTATTTTGCCGGTCCGGGCGGGGGAAAGGGGAAGATGCACCCGTGCAGCTCCCGGACGTAGGGGTCCGCCCCGGCGTCCCAGGGCCTTCCGGGCCGGCCCTGCCCCAGGAGCCTGCCGTCCCGCATCACCAGGACCCGGTCGGAGAGCTTGCGGACGACGGCCAGGTCGTGGGAGATGAACAGGATGGACAGGCCGTACTGGTCCCTCAGGTCGGCGAGGAGCGTCAGGATCTGGTTCTGCACCGACACGTCCAGGGCGGAGACGATCTCGTCCGCCACCAGGAGTTCCGGCCGCACGAGGAGGGCCCGGGCGATGGCCAGCCGCTGCAGCTGGCCGCCGGAGAACTCCGGCGGGGTCTTTTTCAGGCAGCGGGCGTCCATCCCGCACTGGAGCAGCAGGGTCTCGATCTCCGCCAGGCGCTGCCGCCTGCCGCACTCCGGTCTCCAGAGCTTCAGGGGCTCCTCCAGGAGGGCGCCCACCCGCCTGGCGGGGTCCAGGCTGTCGAAGGGGTTCTGGGAGACCATCCGGAGCCCGCGCCGCAGGGGGCGGAGCTGCCGGGGCGTCAGGTGCTGGAGGACCCGGCCGCCGTAGGACACGGTGCCGCTGTCCGGCCGGGTCAGGCCCAGGAGGATGCGTGCCAGGGTGGATTTTCCGCAGCCGGATTCCCCCAGCAGGCCGACGATCTCGCCCCGGCCGATCCGGAGGGACACGTCGTCCACCGCCGGGATGCTCCGGCCCCTGTCCCCCGGCACGGGGAAGGCCTTGCGCAGATGTTCCGCCCGCAGGATCACGTGTTCCACGGCGCACCCCCCTCAAAGAGACGGCCCGTCTCCTCCGCCAGCAGCCGGGTATAGGGGCGCTCCGGGTGGAGAAAGACCCCGTCCGCCGGGCCCTGCTCCACGATCCTGCCCCTGCGCATGACCATGGCGTGGGTACAGAGGGACGCCAGAATGCCCAAGTTGTGGCTGACATAGAGGAGCGTCAGCTGCCGCTCCGCGCACAGCCGCCGGATCAGCTCCACGATCCTGCGCTGGTTGACGGTGTCCAGGGCGGTGGTGGGCTCGTCCGCCAGGAGGATCCTGGCCGGGGACTCCAGGGCCATGGCGATCACGATCCGCTGGCGCATGCCGCCGGAGATCTGGTGGGGATACTTCTCCAGCAGGCTGCCGGCGTCGGAGATGCCGAACTGGGGGAGCTGTGCGGCGATGTGCCGCCGGGCCTGCCGCGGGTCCGCCGCCTTCCCGTGCAGCCGCAGGACGTTGCCCCACTGTCTGCCGATGGTCATGTAGGGGTTGAGGGCGTTCATGGAGTCCTGCATGATGAGGGACACCCGCCTGGCGCAGAAGGCCTGCCGCTGCCCGTAGGGCAGGGCCAGCAGGTCGGTGACGGTGCCGTCCCGGTCCCGGAAGAGGATCTTCCCCTCCAGGGTCACCCGGTCCCGGGGCAGCAGGGCGGAGAGGGCGTGGACGGTCATGCTCTTCCCGGCGCCGGACTCGCCGGCGACGGCCCACCGCTCTCCCTCCCGCACGGCGAAGGACAGCCCCTCCAGGATGGGGAGCCGCTCCCGTTTCCGGGAGATCCAGAGGGACAGGCCCTCGATCTGTAACATGGGTTCAGTCATAGATGGTCCCCTCATCCTTCTGGGCCCGGCTGTCGAACAGGACGTGGAACCACAGGGCCAGAAGGCAGATGGCCGCTGCCGGACAGAGGACCAGCCGCGGGCAGGTAAAGAGATAGGAGCGGTACTGGTAGAGCAGGGTGCCCCAATCGGGGCTGGTCACGTCGGTCCCCAGCCCGATGAAGGCGAGGCCCGCGTACTGCAGGGTCACGCTGCTGGCCTTGTTCCCCAGGTAGATCAGCAGCTGGCGGCAGATGTTGGGCAGGATGTGGGCGAAGATGACCCTGGCCGTTCCGGCCCCCAGCACCGTCTCCGCCTCCAGAAAGCCCCGGGTTTTGAGGCGCTGGGTCAGGGACTGGGCCTGGTGGACGTAGCCGCCGATGTTCCCGATGCCGAACACCAGGCCGGCGCCCACGGGGCCGAAGCCGAAGAGGGCGGAGAGAATCAGGGCGCTGATGAAGGAGGGGACGATGAGGGTGAGGTCGGCAAAGAGCTGGATGAGGCTCTTGACGGTCCGGCCGGAGCAGGCCGCGGTCATCCCCAGCAGGGTGCCCGCGGTGAGGGAGAGGGAGGAGGCCAGCCCAACCACCGTCAGGGTGCGGAAGGCGCCCTCCGCCAGCAGGGAATAGACGTCCCGGCCCAGGTTGTCGGTGCCCAGCAGGTGTTCCGGGGAGCAGTCCTGGAAGGCGTGGAGCACGTCGGTGCGGAGGATGTCCGCCCGGGGGAGCAGGGCCAGGAGAAAGAGGGCGGCCGCGATCTTCTGCTTCATGTCCGCCCCCTCGCGTCCAGTGCCCGCAGGAGCAGGCCCAGCACCAGGTGCACCAGGAACATCCAGATCACCACCACCAGGATGTAGGTCTGCAGGACGTTGTAGTCCCGGGCCTTCATGCTGTCGATGAGGAAGTAGCTGATCCCCGGGATGCCGAAGGCGAACTCCAGGATGGCGCTGCCCCCGAAGACCCAGGCGAAGCTGGCGCTCACCGCCGCCGTCAGCTTGCAGAGGACCGGCTTCAGGGCATAGGAGCGCAGCACCTTCCGCTTGGGAAAGCCCATGGAGACCGCGAATTTCACATAGGTCTTGTCCATCTCCTCCCGGCAGGCGTTCCGCACCACCCTGGACAGGGCGCCCGCCGCGTACAGGGCGGTGAGCAGGATGGCGGTGAGGAGGGCGTACCGCCCGTCTCCGGTGAAGAAGCGCACCGCCTTCAGCTGTACGCTCAGCAGCTGGATGATGAGGAGCGACAGGAGAAAAGCGGGGACCGACTGGGAAAAGACGGACAGGAAGGAGGAGAGCCGGTCACAGACGCCCCTCCTGCGGAAGGCGGCGCCATAGCCCAGGGCCAGCCCGGTCCCGGCGCCCAGAAGGGTGCCGAGGAGGCCGATGCTCAGGGAGGGGGGCAGCTTTCTCACAAACTGGGAGCGGATGTCCACCCGAGAGACCAGGGAAAGGCCCCAGTCGCCGCTGAGAAAGCGGGTGATCCACCGGGCGTACTGGACGGGGAGGGGCTTGTCCAGCCCCATCTGCTCCCGGACATAGGCCAGGTTCTCCTCGCTGTGGGGCAGCTTATAGGCGGTGAGCCACTGCTCCTCCGGGGTCACGGGCATCATCCGGACCAGGACAAAGACCAGGATGGATGTGAGGAAGAACAGGAGCGCCCACCGGCACAGGAACGCGGCAGTCTGCTTCATCGGGCGGTCCGCTCCGCGTCAGCCCAGGCCCAGGGTGTCGTTCACCACGAAGTAGTCGCCGCAGTAGGGCTGATAGCCGGCCAGCCGGTCGGACACGGCGATGTGCCACTGGGGGTCCACCAGGTAGAGGATGGGGAGGTCCTCAAAGACGATGTCCTGGACCTGCCTGGCCAGGGCGTTCCGCTGGTCGCCGGGCTCCAGGGACCCCATCTGGTCCAGCAGGTCATCCACGGCCTGGGAGTGGTAGCCGTTGTTGTTCTTCCCCTGGCCCGAGCGGAGGAACTGGTTGAGGAAATAGGCCGGCTCGCCGGTGGGAGCGGAGTGCTGGGCGTAGAACATGATGGCGTAGTCCCCCGCCTTGGCCACGGCGTCGATGTTGTCCACGATGGCGGTGGTGACGTCGATGCCCAGGTCGTTGAGGTCGGAGGCGGCCAGCTGCATCAGCACTGTCAGGTCCGGCCGGGAGGCATAGGTGACCAGGGAGAGGGAGAGCTTCATCCCGTCCTTTTCCCGGATGCCGTCGCTGTTTTTGGTCCATCCGCACCGGTCCAGCAGGGCGGCGGCCTCGTCCGGCCGGCAGACCACCTGGCAGGTGCCGGCGAAGGGGTCCCCTTACACCAAATTTGGAGGTAAGGAGGAATTGATATGGCGAAACTCGGTGCCAGCAGCCCGGAGCGGGACCAGGAGATGGACGCGCGCTATCGGGAGGCCTTTCAAAGCGAGGCGGGGCGGAAAAACGGAAAAAGGGGATCAAGGCGTTTTTCTGCATCACGCTGGTCCTGTCGGTGCTGGTGTCGCTCCTGAACTGGGGGATCATCACCGGATGGGGCAACGTAAAGGTGGAGCGGCTGACCCTGTCCGGGTACAACGGGGACCGGATCAGCGCGCTGCTGTACATCCCCAAAAACGCCACCAGCGAGACGCCCGCCCCGCTGGTCTTCAACTGTCACGGCAACGCGGGCAACGGACGCAACCATGAATCCTGGGCCGTGGAGTTTGCCCGCCGGGGGTTTGTGGTGCTGTCCGTGGACCTGTACGGCTCGGGCGACTCGGAAAACAGCGCGGAGTCCTTCGCCAGCATGGCGATGCTGACCTCGGTCACCGACACCTTCTATGAGCACATGCTGAACAGGGACTACGTGGACAAGGACAACATCCTGATCGGCGCCCACTCCATGGGCGGCTCCGTGGCCGCCGGACTGGCGGGCAAGTATCAGCCCAAGGGGGTCATGAGTGCCTCGGGCGCCCTGGGCGGCCAGTTCAACGGCGTGGAGGGCGCGGAAGAGCGGGTGGAGATGATCGGCACCTACGTGGGCGATGTCCTGCTGGATTTCGGCGACGTGGAGCGGGACGAGGCCAGCCTCTGCTCCCTTGTGCAGGACTGGCTGGACAGCCGTGTGGGGTACGACGGCTACGAGGGCGTCGAGTATACGCAGGTGGGGCAGATCGCCGGCTCCTTTGAGGAGGGGAACGCCGTGGTGGGCCTCCTGGACACCAACCGCGTGCATGAGGCGGCCTTTGTGAACCAGGAGACCATCGGGAACCTGATCTGGTTCGCCCAGGAGGCCGTGGGCGACGCCGTGCCCAACTAC
>CALWYC010000027.1 GCA_944385655.1 uncultured Intestinimonas sp.
GTCATGAACGCCAAGGCCCCCATGATGATCGAGGGCAACGACAAGCCCGGCTTCAAGATCGACCTGCACATCAAGGACCTCAACAACGCCCTGGACTGCGCCCACACCGTGGGCTGCCCCCTGCCCTTCACCGCCTCCGTCCAGGAGATCTTCCAGTGGCTCCACAACAACGGCTGCGGCCAGGACGACCACAGCTCCATCATCAAGTACTACAAGAAGCTCACCGGTCTGGAGTCCCTGTAAGGGGGGGCCCTCCGGAAGCGCGAGGTGATCTGTCATGAATACTGACTTTATCAAGGGCGTGGTGGTGCCCATCCTGACCCCCGTGGACGCCGAGGAGCGCATCGACGAGGCCAGGCTCCGGGACCAGGTGGACTACGTCATCGACGGCGGCGTCTCCGGCATCCTGGCCTTCGGCAGCAACGGCGAGTTCTACATGGTGGAAGAGGACGAGATGGAGCGGGGCCTGAAGATCATGGCGGACCAGGCCGCTGGCCGGGTGCCCGTCTACTTCGGCATCGGCGCCATCAGCACCAAAAAGTGCTGCCGTCTGGCCAGAATGGCGGCGGCCAACGGGGCCGACGGGGTGAGCGTCCTCCAGCCCATGTTCCTCAAGCCCACCCGGGAGGAGCTCTTCCGGCACTTCAAGGCCATCGCCGACAGCGTGCCCCACACCCCCATGCTCCTCTACAACAACCCCGGCCGGGTGGGGTACACCCTCACCGCCGACCTCATCGACGACCTGGCCCACCAGGTGGACAACATCGTGGGCATGAAGGACACCAGCGGCGACATCACCCTCACCTCCGAGTTCATCCGCCGCACCCGGGACATCGACTTCAAGGTCTTCGGCGGCAAGGACACCCTCCTCTACGCCAGCCTCTGCCACGGGGCCGTGGGCGGCGTGTGCACCGCGGCCAACTTCATGCCCGAGCTCATCACCGACATCTACAACAAGTTCGTGGCCGGCGACCTCCAGGGCAGCCTGGAGGCCCAGTTCAAGCTCAACCCCGTCCGCCTGGCCATGGACCCCGCCAGCTTCCCCGTGGCGGCCAAGGACATGGCCCTCCTCCGGGGCCGGGACATGGGCGCGCCCTACCGGCCCAACCTGCTCACCCCCGAGGGGCCTGTGAAGGAGGGCTTCCGCCGCACCATGCGGGCGGCCGGCCTCATCTGAGCGGAACATCAAAAGAAAAGGAGTCCTATCCATGATCCCTACCGTTGTCAACATGGAGGTCTACCCCGTGGCCGGCCATGACTGCATGGAGCTCAACCTCTCCGGCGCCCACGCCCCCTACTTCACCCGCAACATCGTCATCCTCACCGACTCCAACGGCGTGGAGGGCGTGGGCGAGGTGCCCGGCGGGGAGAAGATCACCCAGGCCCTGGAGGACGTGAAGCACCTGGTGGTGGGCACCAGCATCGCCGACTACAAGCAGACCCTGAACAGGGTCCGCGCCTGGCTGGACGAGCACATCAAGGACGACGTCCGGGGCCTTCAGACCTTCGACCTGCGCACCGGCGTCCACGTGGTCACCGCCATCGAGGCCCCCCTCCTGGACCTGCTGGGCAAGTTCCTGGAGGTGCCCGCCGCCGCCCTCATGGGGGACGGCATCCAGCGGGAGCGGGTCCGCTTCCTCTCCTACCTCTTCTACGTGGGGGACCGGAAGAAGACCGACCTGCCCTACGAGTCCGAGCCCGACGCCGACTGCGACTGGTACCGGCTCCGCCACGAGGAGGCCATGACCCCCGAGGCCATCGTGGCCCTGGCCAAAGCCACCCATGAGAAGTACGGCTTCCAGGACTTCAAGCTCAAGGGCGGCGTCCTGGAGCCCGAGGAGGAGCTCAAGGCCGTCCAGGCCATCAAGGCCGCCTTCCCCGACGCCCGGGTGGACCTGGACCCCAACGGCTGCTGGAGCCTGGCCAAGTCCCTGGAGCTGGCCCCGGAGTTCAAAAAGGTGCTGGCCTACTGCGAGGACCCCTGCGGCGCCGAGGACGGCTTCTCCGGCCGTGAGATCATGGCCGAGTTCAAGCAGAAGAGCGGCATGCCCACCGCCACCAACATGATCAACACCGACTGGCGGCAGATGTGCCACTGCATCGCCCTCCACAGCGTGGACATCCCCCTGGCCGACCCCCACTTCTGGACCATGAACGGCTCCGTCCGGGTGGGCCAGCTGTGCAACGACTTCGGCCTCATGTGGGGCTGCCACTCCAACAACCACTTCGACATCTCCCTGGCCATGGTGGTCCAGTGCGCCGCCGCCATCCCCGGCCAGATGAACGGCATCGACACCCACTGGATCTGGCAGGAGGGCCGGGAGCGGCTCACCAAGGAGCCCATGCAGATCGTGGACGGCTGCATCGACCTGCCCAAGAAGGGCGGCCTGGGCATCGAGGTGGACCGGGACCAGGTCAGGAAGGCCCACCAGCTCTACCTGGACCACTGCTCCGGCAAGGGCGCCCGGGACGACTCCGTGGGCATGCAGTACCTGATCCCCGGCTGGAAGTTCGACAACAAGCGCCCCTGCATGGTGCGCTGAAGGCCCTTTGGAGGTGACGAAGATGGACAGCCCCATCATTACCAGCATGCAGGTCATCCCGGTGGCCGGCTATGACAGCATGCTCATGACCCTCAGCGGGGCCCATGGACCCTGCTTCACCCGCAACCTGGTGCTCCTGAAGGACAGCGCCGGGCACACCGGCATCGGCGAGATCCACGGCGGGGACTACACCTGGGAGAGCCTCAACGCCGTCCGCCCCCTGGTGGAGGGCCGGCCGGTGGCCTGCTACCGGGAGATCCTCCAGAGCATCCACAAGATCACTGACCCCGCCGCCGCCGAGGCCGGCGGCGAGGGCATCCAGACCCTGGACATCGCCAAGCTCAAGTTCGTGGTCAAGAGCGAGTGGGCCATCGAGTGCGCCCTGCTGGACCTGATGGGCCAGCACCTGGGGGTGCCCATGTGCCAGCTCCTGGGCGAGGGCCGGCAGCGGACCGAGGTGGAGGTGCTGGGCTACCTCTTCTACGTCTCCAACAAAAACAAGGTCCCCGCCGGGGAGATGCAGTACCTGGACGAGAGCGGCAGCGCCGACCCCTGGTTCCGGCTGCGCCGGGAGGAGATCCTCACCCCGGAGCGGATCGTGGAGGAGGCCCAGGCCGTCTATGAGAAGTACGGCGTGGGCAACTTCAAGCTCAAGGGCGGCGTCCTCCGGGGCAGCGAGGAGATGGAGGCCCTCCGGGCCATCAAGAAGCGCTTCCCCGACGCCCGGGTCAACATCGACCCCAACGGCGCCTGGAGCCTCAGAGAGGCGGTGGAGCTGTGCCGGGACATGCACGACGTCATCACCTATGTGGAGGACCCCTGCGGCCCGGAGAACGGCTACTCCGGCCGGGAGATCATGCGGGAGTTCAAAAACGCCACCCAGTTCCAGGTGGCCACCAACATGATCGCCACCGACTGGCGGCAGTTCTACCACACCGTCAGCCTCAACGCCTGCGACATCATCCTGGCCGACCCCCACTTCTGGGGCTTTGACGGGACGGTGCGCATGAGCCAGCTGCTCAGCAGCTGGGGCCTCACCTGGGGCATCCACTCCAACAACCACTTCGACATCACCCTGGCCGCCTTCGCCCAGGTGGGCGCGGCGGCGGTGGGGGAGCCCGCCCCCCTGGACACCCACTGGATCTGGCAGGACGGCCAGAACCTGCTGGAGGACGCCCCGCAGATCGTGGGCGGCAAGCTCCAGGTGCCCGAGGGGCCCGGCCTGGGCGTGCATCTGAACATGGACCGGGTCATGGCGGCCAACGCCCTCTATCAGCGCCTGCCCAGCCACGACCGCAACGACGCCGCGGCCATGCAGTACCTCATCCCCGGCTGGACCTACGACCACAAAAAACCCTGCCTGGTGCGGTGAGCCGCCCCAGCGCGCAACGAGGTGTCAGAGATGGACCAAGCATTACGGAAAGACGCCGACCAGATCATCTCCTCCAGCATCCGGGCAGTGCTGCCCGACCAGGCCGTGGCCAGCGCCCTGAAGACCTTCCAGCCCGGCGGCGGCAGGACCCTCCTGGTCTCCGCCGGCAAGGCGGCCTGGCAGATGGCCCGGGCGGCGGTGGACGTGCTGGGCCGGGTGGACGGCGGCATCGTCATCACCAAATACGGCCACGTCATGGGGGAGATCCCCGGCGTGGTCTGCCGGGAGGCGGGCCACCCCGTTCCCGACGAGAACAGCTTCTCCGCCACCCAGGAGGCCCTGGACCTGGTGGCCGGGCTCACCCCGGCGGACAGCGTCCTCTTCCTCCTCTCCGGCGGCGGCAGCGCCCTCTTTGAGAAGCCCCTGGTCTCCGGCGAGGAGCTCCAGGACGTCACCCGGCAGCTCCTCTCCTGCGGCGCCGACATCGTGGAGATGAACACCGTCCGCAAGCGGCTCTCCGCCGTCAAGGGCGGCCAGTTCGCCCAGGCCTGCGCCCCCGCCCGGGTATTCAGCATCGTCCTCAGCGACATCCTGGGGGACCCCCTGGACATGATCGCCAGCGGCCCCGCCTACCCGGACCTGTCCACGGCGGAGCAGGCCGCGGCCATCGCGGAGAAATACGGCCTCACCCTTTCGGAGCAGGCCCGGGGGCTGCTGGAGCGGGAGCTCCCCCACCGGCTGGACAACGTCACCACCCAGATCACCGGCAGCGTCCGGGAGCTGTGCGCGGCGGCGGCGGCCCAGTGCGCCGCCCTGGGCTATGAGCCCGTCCTCCTCACCGACCAGCTCGCCTGCGAGGCCCGGGAGGCGGGGAGCTTCCTGGCCGCCGTCCTCAAGACCCACGCCGGCGACGGCCGGAGCCTGGCCTACATCGCCGGCGGCGAGACGGTGGTCCGCCTCACCGGCAAGGGCATGGGCGGCCGCAACCAGGAGCTGGCCCTGGCCGCCGCCCCCGGCATCGCCGGCCTGACCGGCGCCGCTGTCTTCTCCGTGGGCAGCGACGGCACCGACGGCCCCACCGACGCCGCCGGCGGCTATGTGGACGGCGAGACCCTGGACGCCCTGAAGGCGAAGGACCTGGACGTCTTCTCCGTCCTCCGGGAGAACGACGCCTACCACGCCCTCCGGGCCGTGGACGGCCTGGTCATCACCGGCGCCACCGGCACCAACGTCAACGACGTGGCGGTGGCCCTCCTCCGGCGGCGAGCCTCTCTCTTGACGGAGCGGAAAAAACGGATAGAATGGATCTGACGGCCTCTGCCGCCGGATGACGCTGTGACGCAAGGCCTCCGGTCCGCCCCTGGGCGGGCCGGAGGTCTTGTGCCCGGCGGCGTCAGAAAGGAGATAAGATGGGAACGATCTACGAGATCTTCGGCAGCGACGCCCACGCCATGACCATGGCTCTGATGGAGGCCGCCCATGTGGAGGACATGGTGCCCCGGACGGCCTCCATCGCCCTCAAGCCCAACCTGGTGGTGGCCGCGCCGCCGGAGAGCGGCGCCACCACCCACCCCGGCGTGCTCTCCGGGGCCATCGAGTACCTGCAGGGCCACGGCTTCCGGAACATCAGCATCATCGAGGGGGCCTGGGTGGGGGACCGCACCGACCGGGGCTTCCGGGTGTGCGGCTACGACAGGGTGGGGGAGCAGTACGGCGTCCCCCTCTGCGACCTCAAGAAGGACAGGACCCGGACGGTGGACACCCCCCTGCGGCCCATGGAGATCTGCTGCCGGGCCCTGGACGCCGATCTGCTCATCGACCTGCCGGTGCTCAAGGGCCACTGCCAGACCCGGATGACCTGCGCCCTGAAAAACTGCAAGGGCTGCCTCCCCGACCGGGAAAAGCGGCGCTTCCACGCCGAGGGCCTCATGGAGCCCATCGCCGCACTAGCGGCTACGCTGCGGCCCGGCCTCACCATCGTGGACAGCCTCTGCGGCGACCTGGACTTTGAGGAGGGGGGCAACCCCGTCCCCACCGGGCGCATGTTCCTGGGCACCGACCCGGTGCAGGTGGACGCCTACGGCTGCCGGCTCATGGGGCTGAAGCTGAGCCAGGTGCCCTACATCGGCCTGGCCGAGGGCTGGGGGGCGGGCTGCACCGCCATCGGGCCTGACGACATCGTCGCACTGGGCCGGCCCGACGGGGCGGCGGACTACCCCGCCCCCACCGGGAAGGTGGCCGCTCTGGCCCGGCGGGTGAAGGCCGACTCGGCCTGCTCCGCCTGCTACGCCGCCCTCATCCGGGCCCTCTACCTCTCCGGCGGGGCAAAGACGGACATCGCCATCGGCCAGGGCTGGCGGGGCAAGCCGTTCGACGGCCTGGGGGTGGGCAGCTGCTGCGACTGCGCCGCCCGGCAGGTGAAGGGCTGCCCGCCCACGGCGGAGGCCATCCTGTCCGCCCTGCGGCGATAACGACGGCCCGGCCCGGTCCCGGACAAAAAAGAAGGACATCCCACAGGGATGTCCTTCGAGGCTGTCGACAAAGTCGACAGCCTCTCTCAAAAATGCAAGCATTTTTTCAAAGGGATGCAGGCCGCCGCGCGCATCATTTGGCCCAAGGGCCAAATGCCACACTCGCGGCCTGAGCAGAGTTTTTTCCGAGGCCGCAGCGTGAAGAAAATGTGCCGGTGGCACATTTTTTGCGTAGGCCGGGCAACTATGCTGCCCGGGAGTGGCCCGAGTCCCCGGAAAAAACAAATTGATTTGATTCTGTCGTCTGCGGACGACGGAACTCTGCGAGGCTCTTGCACAAAATCTGAGGCAGTTCTGCTTTTTTGACAAGCTGGCGTGGGGAAGCCGAAGGGCTTCCCCACGCCAGCTTATTGTTCAGCGGTCGTTTTACAGAGCATGCTCAGGGGCGCTGCCGGGGCTTGACGCTGAAGCGCTCCACCAGGGTGGTGGAGACGGTGGTCTTCAAAAGGCCCACCGAGGCCATCTGGTGGGGGACCTCCCCCCGCTTGATCCGCCGGTCCAGCAGGTCCATGGCCACCAGGCCCAGCTCCTCCTTGAAGGCGTGGACGGTGGTGAGGGGCGGGTCCAGCATCTCGCACATGGGGATGTCGTCGAAGCCGATCACCGACACGTCGTCGGGCACGTGGCGGCCGTGCTTCTTCAGCACCCGGATGGCGGCGGCGGCGATGACGTCGTTGTCGGCGAAGAGGGCGTCGGGCAGGGGAGGGCCGCTCTTGAACCAGGCGTCGAAGTCCTGGAAGGCCCCCTCGGAGGAGATGTCCACCTCGATGGTGGCGGCCAGGGGGAGACCGGCCTGGTCCAGGGCGACCCGGACCCCCCGCTCCCGCTCGTCCAGGTTGCGGATGCGCTGCTTGGCCTTCACGTAGCCGATGCGGCGGTGGCCGGTGCGCAGCAGCAGCTCCGCCGCCGCCCGGGCGCCGCCGAAGCAGTCGTTGATGACGCAGTCCGCCCGGTTGGCCAGGGCGGCGCTGTCCACCACCACCACCGGCGTATCCCCCAGGGACTCAAAGAGCTGCTCCAGCTCGGGCAGCTGGGTCTCGGTGATGTCGGTGCCCAGGAAGATGACCCCGTCCGCCTTGCGGATGGAGTCCAGGATCTGGGGGCTGTAGAGGTCCCCGGCGTTGAGGTAGCGCACCTGGGTGCCGTAGCCCAGCTCGGTGGCCCGGGCCTCCACCCCCTGGAGCACGAAGGAGGAAAAGGAGGTGTGCTCGGCGATCTGGACGATGCGCCCGGCGTAGCGGATGAAGCAGACCGTCCGGGCCGGACCGGGCAGGACGGCGTTATCCAGACGGCCGTAGCCCAGCTGTACCGCCGTCTCGATCACCAGCGTGCGGGTGGCCTCGCTCACGCCGGGCTTGCCGTTGAGGGCCAGGGATACGGCGGAGGGGGACAGATTCAGTTTTGCGGCGATCTCCTTTGCTGTGACGCCAGCCATAGGCCGATCCCTCCTTTGAGAAGTCACCCTGATTATAACGTGGGTTGAGCCGCAAATCAACTAAAAATTTATATAAAATTTAGTAAAAAAATTTTACATGTATTTTGGCGGGAATGGCCGACACGGCCGGGGGAGACCTCCGCCCAGGATATGTCAAATGCACAAAAAATGACGGGGTAAAGTTGAACATTCCGACAAAATGTGAAATGAGCCTTATTTTGCGGTTGACAAATAGCTAAACAGGAACTAAACTTTTACTCAAGGACAGCGAGTGATCGCTGGGAAAACGCAACCAATGAATGGAAAAGGAGAAATGGAAATGAAAAAGCTGCTTGCAATGCTCCTGGCCGCGTCCATGGTAGTCTCCCTGGCCGCCTGCGGCGGCGGCGGCACCACCTCCACCCCCGCTCCCGCCGAGACCGGCACCACCGAGACCACCCCCGCCGAGACCGGCTCCGCCGGCGGCAACCTGGTGGGCGTGGCCATGCCCACCAAGGACCTGCAGCGCTGGAACCAGGACGGCGAGAACATGAAGGCCCAGCTGGAGGCCGCCGGCTACACCGTGGACCTGCAGTACGCCGCCAACGACATCCCCACCCAGGTCTCCCAGATCGAGAACATGATCGCCAACGGCTGCGAGGTGCTGGTCATCGCCTCCATCGACGGCGAGGCCCTGGGCACCGTGCTGGACCAGGCCAAGGAGAAGGACATCCCCGTCATCGCCTATGACCGTCTGATCATGAACTCCGACGCCGTGAGCTACTACGCCACCTTTGACAACTGGAACGTGGGCGTGAAGCAGGGCGAGTACATCGTGGAGGCCCTGGACCTGGACAACGCCGGCGACAAGACCTATAACATCGAGTACATCACCGGCGACCCCGGCGACAACAACATCAACTTCTTCTTTGACGGCGCCATCAGCGTCCTCCAGCCCTACATCGACGCCGGCACCCTGGTCTGCCCCTCCGGCCAGACCGAGAAGCAGACCGTGGCCACCGCCAACTGGGCCTCTGACGCCGCCCAGTCCCGCTTCGAGAACATCCTGGCCTCCTACTACGCCGACGGCACTCAGCTGGACGTGGTCCTGGCCTCCAACGACTCCACCGCTCTGGGCGTGGCCAACGCCCTGGCCTCCTCCTACACCGGCGCCTACCCCATCCTCACCGGTCAGGACTGCGACATCGCCAACGTGAAGAACATTGTGGCCGGCACCCAGTCCATGTCCGTGTTCAAGGACACCCGTGACCTGGCCGCCAAGACCGTGGAGATGGTGGACGCCCTGATGAAGGGCTCCGAGCCCCCCATCAACGACACCGAGACCTACGACAACGGCACCGGCATCATCCCCAGCTACCTGTGTGAGCCCGTGGTGTGCACCACCGAGAACTACCAGGAGCTGCTGGTGGACTCCGGCTACTACACCGAGGCCGACCTGGCCAGCTGACCCTGACGCCGGTTCCGGTCCTCCGGAACGCATCCTTCGGGCAAGGCGGGAGCTTCCCGCCTTGCCCGAAACCATACAAATGAGGTGATATCTTGTCGGAAAACATTTTGGAAATGCGCAATATCACCAAGCTGTTTCCGGGCGTCCGGGCACTGGACGACGTGAATCTGCAGGTGAAGAAGGGGACCATCCACGCCCTGGTGGGAGAGAACGGCGCGGGCAAGTCCACCCTCATGAACGTCCTCAGCGGCATCTACCCCTACGGCAGCTATACCGGCGACATCGTCTACGAGGGCGAGGTCTGCAAGTTCGCCAGGATCACGGACAGCGAGGCCAAGGGCATCGTCATCATCCACCAGGAGCTGGCCCTGGTGCCCTACATGACCATCGGCGAGAACATGTTCCTGGGCAACGAGCGGGGCAAGTCCTTCGCCATCAGCTGGGACGACACCTACGGCCAGGCGGACAAGTACCTGAAGATCGTGGGCCTGAGCGAGTCCTCCCGCACCCTCATCAAGGACATCGGCGTGGGCAAGCAGCAGCTGGTGGAGATCGCCAAGGCCCTGGCCAAGAACGCCCGGCTCCTCATCCTGGACGAGCCCACCTCCTCCCTCAACGAGTCGGACTCCAAGGCCCTGCTGGATCTGCTGCTCCGCTTCAAGAGCGAGGGCATGACGTGCATCATCATCTCCCACAAGCTCAACGAGGTCTCCTACGTGGCCGACGACATCACCGTTATCCGGGACGGCAAGACCATCGAGACCCTCCACAAGGGCGTGGACGACTTCTCCGAGGACCGGATCATCCGGGGCATGGTGGGCCGTGAGATCGCCGACCGCTTCCCCAAGCGCCCCGACGTGCAGGTGGGCGACGTGTGCATGGAGGTGGAGCACTGGACGGTACACCACCCGGTCTACCGGGAGAAGAAGGTGGTGGACGACGTCTCCTTCCACGTCCGCAAGGGCGAGGTGGTGGGCATCTCCGGCCTCATGGGCGCCGGGCGCACCGAGCTGGCCATGAGCCTCTTCGGCCACAGCTACGGCTCCGGCATCACCGGAACCCTGAAGCTGAAGGGCAAGGAGGTCCACCTCAGGACGGAGAAGGAGGCCATCCGCCACGGCCTGGCCTACGTCACCGAGGACCGGAAGGGCAACGGCCTCATCCTCACCAACCCCATCCGGGTCAACACCACTCTGGCCAACCTGGAGGGGGTGTGTTCCCGGGGCGTCATCGACCAGGACAAGGAATACGCCGTCTCCGACGACTACCGCCAGAAGCTGCGCACCAAATGCACCGGCGTGGAGCAGGACGTGGGCAACCTGTCCGGCGGCAACCAGCAGAAGGTGCTGCTGGCCAAGTGGATGTTCACCGACCCGGACATCCTCATCCTGGATGAGCCCACCCGCGGCATCGACGTGGGCGCCAAGTACGAGATCTACTGCATCATCAACGAGCTGGTGGCCTCGGGCAAGTCGGTCATCATGATCTCCTCCGAGCTGCCCGAGGTCCTGGGCATGAGCGACCGGATCTACGTCATGAACGAAGGGCGCATCGTGGGCGAGTTCCAGCAGCAGGATGCCTCCCAGGAGAGCATCATGGCCTGTATCCTCAAATCCTGCAACAACTAAAGGAGAGCGGCGGTTATGACAAAAATGAAAGTGACGAACTGGCTCCAGAAGAATACCATGGTCCTCATTCTGGTGCTGGTGTTTGTATTCTTCGCCTTCCAGAAGGACGGCGCCATCCTCCTGCCCCAGAACATCACCAACCTCATCGCCCAGAACGCCTACGTGTTCATCCTGGCCACCGGCATGCTGCTGTGTATCCTCACCGGCGGCAACATCGACCTGTCCGTGGGCTCGGTGGTGTGCTTTACCGGCGCCATCGGCGCTCTGCTCATGGCCGGCGGCATGAACATGTGGCTGGCGGTCATCATCATGCTGGTCATCGGTCTGGCCATCGGCGCCTTCCAGGCCTACTGGATCGCCTACGTCCGCGTTCCCCCCTTCATCACCACCCTGGCGGGCATGCTCATCTTCCGCGGCCTCTCCAACGTGGTGCTCAACGGCCGCACCCAGTCCATCTCCGACCAGGCCTTCAAGGACATCTTCGGCGGCGGCGCCACCTGCTATATCCCCGACCCCTTCGGCGGCGGGACCATCAATGTCCTCTGCCTCATCGTGGGCGTCGTGGCCTGCCTTTTGTACGTGGGCTTCACCGTCCGGGGACGGCTCAACCGGGTGAAGAAGGGCTACGCCGTGGACTCCCTCCTCTCCACCGTGCTCCGCAGCGCCGTCATCGTGGCGGCGGTCATGTTCTTCACCGTCAAGCTCAGCCAGTATAAGGGCATCCCCGCCGTGCTGGTGTGGGTGGCCCTGGTCATCGGCGCCTACGGCTACCTCACCTCCAAGACCACCATCGGCCGCCACCTCTACGCCGTGGGCGGCAACGAGAAGGCCACCAAGCTCTCCGGCATCGACACCAAGAAGGTCTACTTCTTCGCCTACGCCAACATGGGCTTCCTGGCCGGTCTGGCCGGCGTGCTCACCATCGCCCGCATGGCCTCCGCCCAGCCCACCTACGGCGACGGCTACGAGATGGACGCCATCGGCGCCTGCTTCATCGGCGGCGCTTCCGCCTACGGCGGCGTGGGCACCGTCCCCGGCGTCATCATCGGTGCCGTGCTCATGGGCGTCATCAACCTGGGCATGAGCATCATGGGCATCGACCAGAACTTCCAGAAGGTGGTCAAGGGCGGCGTGCTGCTGGCCGCCGTGGTCTTCGACGTCATCTCCAAGCGCAACGAGTCCCGGTAAAGGAGCCGTACTTATGTATTACATCGGTATCGACCTGGGCACCTCCGCCGTCAAGCTGCTGCTGGTGGACGAGCACGGCGGCATCTGCAACGAGGTGACCCGGGAGTATCCTCTGGAGTTCCCCCAGCCCGGCTGGAGCCAGCAGGCCCCGGAGGACTGGAAAAAGGCGGTGCTGGAGGGCATCCCCGCCCTCCTCTCCGGCTTTGACGCCGGTCAGGTGGCCGGCATCGGCTGCGGCGGACAGATGCACGGCCTGGTGGTGCTGGACGACCGGGACCGGGTCATCCGCCCCGCCATTTTGTGGAACGACGGCCGCACCGCCGCCGAGGTGGACTACCTCAACAACGAGGTGGGGAAGGAGAAGCTCTCTTCCCTCACCGCCAACATCGCCTTTGCCGGCTTTACCGCCCCCAAGCTGCTGTGGATGCGGAAAAATGAGCCGGAGCACTTTGCGAAGATCGCCAAGATCATGCTCCCCAAGGACTACATCAACTATGTCCTCACCGGCGTCCACTGCTGCGACTACTCCGACGCCTCCGGCATGCTCCTCCTGGACGTGGCGCACAAGGGCTGGAGCGCCGAGATGCTGGACATCTGCGGCGTGAAGCCGGAGCAGATGCCCAGGCTCTTCGAGAGCTACGAGGTGGTGGGCACCGTCAGGCCCGAGCTGGCCCGCTCCCTGGGCCTCTCCGACCACGTGCAGGTGGTGGCCGGTGCCGGCGACAACGCCGCCGCCGCCGTGGGCACCGGCGTGGTGGGGGAGGGAGGCTGCAACATCTCCCTGGGCACCTCCGGCACCCTCTTCATCTCCTCCGAGCGGTTCGGGGTGGACCCCAACAACGCCCTCCACGCCTTTGCCCATGCCGACGGGGGCTGGCACCTCATGGGGTGCATGCTCTCGGCGGCCAGCTGCAACAAGTGGCTGTGCGACGACATCCTCAAGACCACCGACTACGCCGCCGAGCAGAAGGACATCACGGCGGAAAAGCTGGGCCGGAACCACGTCTACTTCCTCCCCTACCTCATGGGGGAGCGCAGCCCCATCAACGACACCAACGCCCGGGGCACCTTCATCGGCATGACCATGGACACCACCCGCTCCGACCTGGTCCAGGCGGTGCTGGAGGGTGTGGCCTTCGCCATCCGGGACTCCTTCGAGGTGGCCCGGTCCCTGGGCCTGGACATCCCCAGCAGCAAGCTCTGCGGCGGCGGCAGCAAGTCCCCCCTGTGGCGGACCATCTTCGCCAACGTGCTGGGCATCCCCCTGGAGCTGCCCAAGACCGAGCAGGGTCCCGGCTACGGCGGAGCCATGCTGGCCATGGTGGGCTGCGGCCGCTTTGAGAGCGTCCGGGCCGCCGCCGACGCCCTGGTGGAGGTGGCCTCTGTGGTGGAGCCCGATCCGGAGCTCACCGTCCGGTACGAGGCGCGCTACCGGCAGTACCGGACCATCTACCCCGCCCTCAAGCCGGTCTTCGCCCAGCTGCTGTGAGGGCGGCAAAAACGGGCCGTTCCCTCCGGGAGCTGGCGGTGCGGGTGGTCCTCCTCCTGCTGGGGCTGTGCATCGCCCATCTGGGGGTCACCCTCTTTCTCCAGACCGACCTGGGCTCCGACCCCTTCAACGTCTTCATCCAGGGCCTCTACCGGGCCCTGCCCTGGCCGGCCTGGGCCGCCATGACCCACGGCCGGGTCCATCTGCTGGTCTCCCTCCTCATCCTGGTGGCCCTGGTGGTCATCGACCGGAGCTATGTGGGGATCGGCACCGTGCTGTGCATGGCCCTGGGCGGCCCCATCATCGACCTCTATACCCTGTGGCTGGCCCCCTTTCTCCACCCCGGCCAGCCCCTGCCCGTCCGGCTGGGGCTGCTGGTGGCCGGCTGCCTCATCCTGGCCTTCGGCATGACCATCGTCATCCGCTCCCAGGCGGGCACCGGCCCCAACGACCTGGTGGCGGTGGTGCTCAGCGACAAGAGCGGCAAGCCCTTCGGAAGCGTCCGGGTGGGGGTGGACCTGTCCTTCGCCGCCATCGGCTTCCTGCTGGGAGGCGTGGTGGGGGTGGGCACCCTGGTGTGCGCTTTCCTGGTGGGTCCCGCCGCACAGCGGTTCTTCCCCCTCAGCCAGCGGCTGTGTGAGGCCGCGCTGCGTCAGTTCGCGGGGGCGTCCGCCCCCCAATGAGGTGAAATTATGATCATTCATTCCGTATTCGACCCGGCGTTCCAGCCCTACGGCCAGATCGTCACCGGCCTGGAGGAGACGGTACAGGAGCTGGTGACCGCCCTGGCCGCCACCCCCCAGGGCCCGGCGGTGGAGTACGTTCCCACCGACCCCGCTCTCCAGGAGCTGCCCGCCGCGACGGAGGTCTCCGAGCACTGCTTCGGCGGCATGCCCGTCCAGCTGGGCTGGTGCAACGGCCACAACACCAGGCTCAACTGCCTGGAGTACCACCGGGACAGCGAGTTCAACCTGGGCACCGAGGACTTCATCCTGCTGCTGGCCCGGCAGGAGGAGATCGAGGGCGGCCTGCTGGACACGGAAAAGGTGCGGGCCTTCAAAGTGCCCGCCGGGGTGCTGGTGGAGGTCTACGCCACCACCCTGCACTACGCCCCCTGCCACTGCGACCCGGACAAGGGCTTCCGGGTGCTGGTGGCCCTCCCCTGGGGTACCAACACCGACCGGCCCGTCATGGAGAACAGGACGGCGGAGGACCCCTTCCTCACCGCCCGCAACAAGTGGCTCCTGGCCCACCCCGAGTCCGACGAGGCCAGGGGCGGCGCCAAGGTGGGACTGACTGGAAAAAACATTGATATCGCCGACGTCATTTGATATGATGTGAGAAAAGGAGCGTGTATTGCTATGAACATTCCTGAAGTCAAACTGGGCATCATTGCCGTCTCCCGTGACTGCTTCCCCATCGCCCTGTCCACCCAGCGCCGGAAGAACATCGTCTCCGCCTACGGCGAGGGCCTCTACGAGTGTCCCATCACCGTGGAGAACGAGCTGGACGCCCTGAAGGCCCTGGAGGACGTGAAGGCCCACGGCGTCAACGCCCTGGTGGTCTTCCTGGGCAACTTCGGCCCCGAGACCCCCGAGACCCTGCTGTGCCAGAAGTTCGACGGCCCCACCATGTACGTGGCCGCCGCCGAGGGCGACGGCGACATGATCAACGGCCGCGGCGACGCCTACTGCGGCGTGCTCAACTGCTCTTATAACCTGGGTATGCGCCACCTGAAGGCCTACTTGCCCGAGTACCCCGTGGGTACCGCCCAGGAGTGCGCCGACATGATCCGGGACTTCGTCCCCATCGCCCGGGCCATCATCGGCGTCAAGAACCTGAAGATCATCACCTTCGGTCCCCGTCCCCAGGACTTCTTCGCCTGCAACGCCCCCATCAAGGGCCTCTATGAGCTGGGCGTGGAGATCGAGGAGAACTCCGAGCTGGACCTGCTGGTGGCCTACAAGGCCCACGCCGGCGACAAGCGCATCCCCGAGGTGGCCGCCGACATGAAGGCCGAGATGCCCGGGATCTACCCCGACCTGCTGGAGCGGATGGCCCAGTTCGAGCTCACCCTCCTGGACTGGGCCGAGGCCCACAAGGGTGCCCGGCAGTATGTGGCCTTCGCCGACAAGTGCTGGCCCGCCTTCCCGGAGCAGTTCGGCTTTGAGCCCTGCTACGTGAACTCCCGCCTGGCCGCCCGGGGCATCCCCGTGGCCTGCGAGGTGGACATCTACGGCGCCCTCAGCGAGTACATCGGGGCCTGCATCACCGGCGACGCCATCACCCTGCTGGACATCAACAACTCTGTCCCCCAGTACATCTACGACGAGGACATCGCCGGCAAGTTCGACTACGGCATCAAGGACACCTTCATGGGCTTCCACTGCGGCAACACCCCCAGCTGCAAGCTGTGCGGCGGCTGCGCCGTGAAGTACCAGCTCATCCAGAACCGCCTGCTGGAGAACGGCGGCGAGCCCGACTTCACCCGGGGCACCCTGGAGGGCGACATCGCCCCCGGCGAGATCACCTTCTACCGTCTCCAGTGTGACAGCCAGGGCAACCTGCGCTCCTACATCGCCCAGGGCGAGGTCCTCCCCGTTGCCACCCGCTCCTTCGGCGGCATCGGTGTCTTTGCCATCCCCGAGATGGGCCGCTTCTACCGCCATGTGCTCATCCAGAAGGGCTATCCCCACCACGGCGCCGTGGCCTTCGCCCACTGCGGCAAGGCCCTCTTCGAGGTGCTCAAGTACTTCGGCGTGGCCGACATCGCCTACAACCAGCCCAAGAGCCTGCCCTACCCCACCGAGAACCCCTGGGGCTGAGCAGCATGACAAAAAACGCGCCTCCGGAGCCAAAAGCTCCGGAGGCGCGTTTTTTGTCTCAATAGCGGTATTTTTTCCGTTTGACGGCCAGAAAGAGGAGGGTGATGACCACGGAGAAGAGCTCGGCGGCCACCACCGAGAGCCAGATGCCGTCCACGCCGAAAATCAGAGGCAGCAGCAGCACGGCGCTGGTCTGAAAGACCAGGGTGCGCAGGAAGGAAATGAGGGCGGAGGTGAGACCGTCGTTGAGGGCGGTAAAGAAGCCGGAGCCGAAGATGGAGACGCCCATAAAAGGGAAGGCGGCGGCGTAGATCCGCAGGCCGTGGACGGTCATGGCGGAGAGCGCGGGGCTGTAGCCCACGAACAGGCGGGCCAGCGGCCCGGCCAGCAGCTCCGCCGCCAGCAGCATGAGCAGGCCGCACAGGCCGATGATAACGGCGCTCCTGCGCAGCAGGCCCTGCTTTTCCCGGTGGTTGGCGGCGCCGTTGTGGTAGCTGATGACAGGGGCGACGCCCACCGTGTAGCCCAGGAAGGCGGCGTTGAAGACCATGCTCACATACATCATGACCCCATAGGCCGCCACGCCGTCCTCACCGGCGAACCGGAGAAGCTGGAGGTTGTAGAGGATGGCCACCAGGTTCATGGACACGTTGCTCATGAACTCGGAGGAGCCGTTGGCGCAGGCCTTGCGGAGGACCCGGCCCTCCAGCCGGGTGGGGCCCAGCCTCAGGAGGCTGTCATTTTCCCGCCAGAAGTAGATGAGAGGGACCGCGCCGCCCACCAGCTGACTGATGGCGGTGGCGGCCGCCGCCCCCGCCAGCTTGTAGGGCTGAGGCAGCAGGAGGACCAGCAGGGCGTCCAGGACCATGTTGGTCACCCCAGCGGCCACGGTGACCATAAGGCCCAGACGGGGCTTTTCCGCCGCCACCAGAAAGCTCTGGAAGAGGAACTGCAGCACCAGAAAGGGGAGGGTGGTCAGGATGATGCGGCCGTAGGTGACGCAGTGGTCCAGCAGGGCGCCGCTGGCCCCCAGCAGTCCGGCGATGGGCCGGAGGAAGAAGAAGCCCAGCGCCGCCAGCACCACGCTGATGCCCAATGTCACATAGACAAAGAGGGAGAAGTAGCGGTTGGCCCCCTGCCGGTCGCCGCCGCCATAGGTGTGGGCCACGATGGCGGTGCCGCCGGTGCCGAACATGAAGCCCACCGTCCCCAGAATCATGAGGAAGGGCATGATGAGGTTGACGGCCTTAAAGGGCAGATCTCCGGCGAAGTTGGAGACGAAAAAGCCGTCCACCACCCCGTAGATGGAGGTGAAGATCATCATGGTCACCGACGGCCAGGTGAAGCGGAGCAGCCTTTGATAGGTGAAGTGGTCGGAGAGACGGATGTCCATCGGCATGCCCTCAGAGCGCCTCCACCTGACGGCGGAAACAGGCGGCATACCGCTCCATCAGGCGGATGTAGGTCTCCACATCCTCCTCGGGCCAGGTGTCAAAGGCCCTGACCTCGGCCTCGTAGAGCCGGGCGGCGGTCTGCTGTACATAGTCCCGGCCCCGGTCGGTGAGGACGGCCCGCTTGGCCCTGCCCGTGTGCTGCTCCAGGCGGAGGATCCCCTCCTCCTCCAGCCGCCGCAGGGCGGAGTTGACCGTCTGCTTGCGGACGCCCCACTGCCGGCAGATGTCGCCGATGGGGCAGGCTCCCCCCGCCTCATAGATGGCGTAGAGCACCACGGACACACTGTCCGTGATCCCCAGCCGCAGGGAGGACTGGTGATAAAGGGCGTCCATCTCCGAAGTCAGCCGGTTGATCCGGCGGATAAACGCCCGCCGCCGCTCTTCCATGCGCACACCTCCAATGGTACGAAATCGTACGCAAATTATAGTACGATTTCGTACCAATGTCAAGGCTGACCGGCAGGCGGCGGGCCGGCAGGACTGGTGAGTAGGAGGGTCCGGTCCTCCAGCAGGGTGAGCCGGGCGGCGGTGCGGATGCCGGCGAAGCGCAGGAGCCGGACATCCAGCTCCAGCCCGTCCCGGGGCGGCGGCTCCAGCACCATGGCCAGCAGCCGCACCACCCGGAGGGCGGAGGTCTGGGGGAGGCGTTCCAGATCGTCCAGCCAGACCTCCATCCGCCGCCGACCGCAGAGCAGGAGCCCTCGTCCCAGGGCGGCAGGGGCGGGGAGGCAGAACCGGCACCGGTCCAGGGCCCACCGATGGGCCAGGGGCAGGTCCGGTGGGAGAGGGGCGGTGCAGGTGTCCCCCCGGCGGGTGAAGGTGAGGGGGATGCTGTCCTTGGATGCAGACATGACCATCACAAAACTCCTT
>CALWYC010000028.1 GCA_944385655.1 uncultured Intestinimonas sp.
AACCAGTTCTCGGACTGGATCTTCTGGACCATGTCCATCTCGCCCACGAAGTCGGCGCCGGCGGCCTTGGCGGCCTCGGCCTTGTCGCCCTTGGCGAAGACCAGCACGCGCTGGGTCTTGCCGGTGCCGTGGGGCAGCACGATGGCGCCGCGGACCTGCTGGTCGGCGTGACGGGAGTCAACGCCCAGCTTCACGTGGAGCTCCACGGTCTCGTCGAACTTGGCGGGGGCGGTCTTCACCACCAGAGCCATAGCGTCGGCGGTATCATACAGGGTGCCCTTATCGATCTGCTTGGCAGAGTCGGTATATTTCTTTCCTCTGAACATCGTTACTACCTCCTTCCCTTACTCTTCCACGGTGACGCCCATGGAGCGGGCGGTACCGGCGACCATGCTCATGGCGGCCTCGATGGAGGCGGCGTTCAGGTCGGGCATCTTGGTCTCGGCGATCTTGCGCAGATCGTCCTTCTTCAGCTGGGCGACCTTGGTCTTGTTGGGCACGCCGGAGCCGGACTCGATGCCGCAGGCCTTCTTGATGAGGACGGCGGCGGGAGGGGTCTTGGTAACGAAGGTGAAGGAGCGGTCGGCGTAGACGGTGATGATCACGGGGATGATCAGGCCCACGTCGTTCTTGGTGCGCTCGTTGAACTCCTTGGTGAAGGCGGCGATGTTGACGCCGTGCTGACCCAGAGCAGGGCCGACGGGGGGAGCGGGAGTCGCCTTGCCGGCCGGGATCTGCAGTTTGACGTAACCAGTTACTTTCTGTGCCACAATGAGCACCTCCTACGAATGAATGTGGTTGGAACGGGATGCCTGGAGCATCCCTCCCACTTGTGCCTTGGACGGCGGGCGGCCCTGCCGCCCAGGGTACTTAATCCTGTACCAGCTCCACCTGGTCCAGCTCCAGCTCCACCGGGGTCTCCCGGCCGAACATGGACACGACCACGCGGACCTTGCTGCGGTCCAGGTCGATCTCCTCTACGGTGCCCAGGAAGGACTCCAGAGCGCCGTCGGTGATCTTTACGGTGTCGCCCACCTGATAGGACACCACCACCTCGCGCTTTTCCACGCCGAGGGCGGCGATCTCGTCGTCGGTGAGGGGGATCGCTTTGTTGCCGGAGCCCACGAAACCGGTGGCGCCGCGGACGTTGCGGACCAGGTGCCAGGTCTCGTCGGTCATCACCATTTTCACCAGCACGTAGCCGGGGAAGACCTTCCGCTCCACGACCTTGGGGCCGTTGTCGGTGATCTCGGTGACAGTCTCCAGGGGGATCTTGACCTCGTGGATGAGGTCGCGCATGTTGCGGTTTTCCACGTGCTTTTCGATGGTGGCCTTGACGGTGTTCTCATACCCGGAGTAGGTATGGACCACATACCACTTTGCACTATCCGACATACCGCTACCCCTTAACCCTTAAAGAGGTCGATGAGGGCGGCGATGATGCCGCTGGCAAGGGCGTCAAAGATCCAGATGAAGATGCCGACCACGATAACGCAGACGATCACGATCACCGTGTTGTTAATGGTCTGCTTGGGAGTGGGCCACACGACCTTCTTGAGCTCGCTCTTCATCTCGCGGAACCAACGGGCGACACGCTGGAAAAAGCCGGGCTTTTCGTCCTTCTTGGCCTTCTTGTCCGCCTTCGCGGGCTTGGCAGCGGCCTGGGCGTCAGCGCCGATCTTTTCGATCTTCTCGTTGTCAGACATTCGGTTTCACCCTTCTTTCTTGTGACACTTCCGCAAGCATCATCACTTGGTCTCGGTGTGGAGCGTGTGCTTTCTGCAGAAGGGGCAGTACTTGTTTCTCTCCAGACGGTCGGGAGTGTTCTTCTTGTTCTTGTTGGTGACGTAGTTGCGCTGTTTGCACTCGGAGCATCTCAGGGTGATCTTCACCCGCGCACCGGCTTTTGCCATGTTTCGGCACCTCCTTCAATGGTTCGGGCCCAACAAAAAATGCCGGGTCCGGCTATACCGAATCCCAGCACGTTCGAGAAAGGCACGGGCAAAGCCCGTCCCCAGTCAAAACACGGTAGGTTCGGCATGATCTGCCTCCCTATGTCCTCACGCGGAGGGAAAGGGTTTGTGCCCATCACACCGTAAAAATGCGCACAAAAAGAAAGCCCTTTTTCATAGGTGCTAATAGCCTATCATAAGTCAGTGAAAAAGTCAAGCATATTTTTACAGTCTTGACAAGTCTTCCGTGGGACCGATATAGTGGAGGGGAAAGGAGGGAGGACCATGCGCATCATGGCCATCGACTACGGCGACGCCCGGACGGGCGTGGCCATCTCGGACCCCACGGGATTGCTGGCGGGGTATACGGAGGTCATCCACAGCCGGAAGGGGGAGCAGGTGTGCGCCCGCCTTGCCGAGCTGGTGGAACAATATCAGGTGGAGGAGCTGGTGATGGGCTTTCCCAGGAACATGGATGGTACCGAGGGTCCCAGGGCAGAGCTCTACCGGGCCTTTGCCGGAGCGGTGGCGGGAGCCACGGGGCTCACGCCGGTGCTGTGGGATGAGCGGCGGACCACCATTGAGGCCCACGACATCCTCCACGCCAGCGGCAAGAGGATGAAGAACCACAAAAAGACGGTGGATGCCGTGGCCGCTACGTTGATCTTGGAGGGTTATCTCACCCGGAAGCGGACCCAAAGCTGAAAACGGCTCCACAGCGGGATAAGGGGGGAGAAGTATGGGAAATCGCATCAGGCTCTTCACCTGGAAGGACCCCTATGACACGGCGGGAACGGAGGCGCTCTTCGTGGCCGCCATGCGGGACAACTGCGCCTTCCACTATGCTCACTGCCCGGAGTACCGGGCCATCCTGGACCACTTCGGTTTCAAGCCGGACATGCTGCGGACCACGGCGGACCTGGCCCGTCTGCCTGTGCTGCCCACCTTATATTTCAAATCCCACAAGCTCTTTTCCATACCGGAGGAGAAGATGCTCATCAAGGCCACCTCCTCTGGGACGAGAGGGAAGAAGAGCGTCATCGGCTTTGAGCTGGGGGGACTGTGGAGCGGCTTTCATATGGTGTGGCGCATCCTGCGCTACCACCGCTTCCTCTCCCCGGTGCCCACCAACTACCTTATTCTCGGTTACCAGCCCCACAGGAGCAATCAGACCGCCGTGGCCAAGACGGCCACGGGCTACACCTACATCACCCCCGCCATCCACCGGGAGTACGCCCTCAAATATAAGGACGGCGGCTATCAGGTGGACTTCGACGGACTCATCAAGACCCTGGAGCGGTACAGCAGGTCCCGGTTCCCCACACGGTTCATGGGCTTTCCCGCCTACACCTATTTCCTCATGGAGGAGCTGGAGCGGCGGGGGCTCCGCTATCCGCTGCCCAAGAACTCCAAGATCTTCCTGGGGGGTGGCTGGAAGCAGTTCTACCGGGAGAAGGTGGACAAGGAGACCTTCTACGCCAAGGCCTGGGACCGGTTCGCCATCCCGGAGGAGCACGTCTACGAGTCCTTCGGGGCGGTGGAGCACCCCATTTACTATGCCGACTGCAAGTATCACCACTTTCACGTGCCGGTATACAGCCGGGTCATCATCCGGGACGTGCGGACCCTGGAGCCGGTGCCCAACGGCACCATGGGGCTGGTGAATCTCCTCACCCCCATGCTCAACGCCGTCCCCGTCCTGAGCATCATGACCGACGACCTGGGGGTCCTCCACGACGGGGACACCTGCCCCTGCGGGGTAAAATCCCCCTGGCTGGAGATCATCGGCCGGGTGGGCATGGCCGACATCAAGACCTGCGCCGCCGGCGCTGACGACCTGAGAAAGGGGGTGGGCCTGTGATCCTGTACCGGGGAGAGATCCATGATACAAAGGAGCAGAACAAGCTCCTGGACGGCCTGGAGGAGATCATCACCCAGGTGCTCCAGCGGCCTGCGCCCACCGCGGAGACGGTGATCGCCGCCTGTGACGGCCTGGCCCGGCGGGTGCTCAGCGGGGAGTTCGACGGTATCATCGCCGCCCTGGGACTGGACAGACGCTTCACCCTGGCCCAGGCGGCGGCCGCCGCCAATCTGCTCCGCCGGGACAGCCTGGAGTTCAAGCTGGATCTGGAGCTGGGGCCGGACTGGGCGGGGCCGAAAGCGGTGACGCCGCCCCATTCCGGCCTCACCCTCACCAAGGAGGTCCTGCCCCTGGGGGTGCTCTTCCACATCGCCGCCGGCAATGTGGACGGCCTGCCGGCCTACAGCGCCGTGGAGGGCCTCCTCACCGGCAACGTGAACATCTTAAAACTGCCCCAGGCCGACGGGGGGCTGTCGGTGCTGCTGCTCCACGCCCTCACCCAGGCCGCCCCGGAGCTGGCCGACTACCTCTATGTCTTTGACACCCCCTCTGACGACCTGCCCGCCATGCAGAAGATGGCGGCCATGGCCGACGGCATCGTGGTGTGGGGCGGGGAGGGGGCGGTGTCCGCCGTCCGGGGGCTGGCCCCCACCGGCTGCCGCCTCATCGAGTGGGGCCACAAGCTCAGCTTCGCCTATGTCACCCCTAAAGGGGAGACCCCGGAGGCGCTGACCGCCCTGGCCGCCCACATCGCCGACACCCGGCAGCTGCTGTGCAGCTCCTGTCAGGTGATCTTCCTTGACACTGAGGACCGGGAGGAGGTCCGGGCCTTCTGCCGCCGGTTCCTGCCGGTGCTGGAGGGAGCCATGGCGGCGGGCGCGCCCCTGGACGACGGCTCGGCGGCCCAGGTGACCCTGGCCCAATACGAGCAGCGGCTGGAGTCCATCACCGCGCCCGGCCCGGAGGTCTTTTACGGGAAGGGCTGCTCCCTCACCATCGGGGCGGACGGGGAGCTGGCCCTCTCCCTCCAGTTCGGCAATCCCCTGGTGAAGGCCCTGCCCCGGGCACAGCTGCCTGCCATGCTGCGGCGGCACAAGGGGGTCCTCCAGACGGCGGGTCTCATTTGTGCCCCGGAGGAGCGGGAGGAGCTGGCCATGGCCCTTTTGAGATCCGGTGTGGTCCGGGTCACCGGGCCGGGGGACATGAGCCGCACCACCTGCGGCGACGCCCACGACGGGGAATATCCCCTGCGGCGGTATACCCGGGTCACTGAGCGGTAGGGGGGCGCTTGCGAAAGAGCTCCCGGAGGCCCACCACCAGCAGGAAGCCGCCGAAGCACCGGCGGAGAAGGGTGGTGTCCAGGCCGGAGGCCGCCCACGCGCATAGCCCGGCGGTGGCCAGCCCGGCGAGGATGGCGGGGAGGGCGGCGGACCGGTCCACATAGCCGTTTTTGATGTGACTGGGGAGGGCCGCCGCTGCCGCCGGCAGGAAGTAGACCAGATTGATGCCCTGGGCCAGATGCTGCTCCACCCCGGCGAAGGCGGTGAGGTAGAGGAGAAGCAGGGTGCCGCCGCCTACCCCGAAGCCGGAGAGGACCCCAGCGGCGGCGCCGGCCAGGAGGGCAATAAGGACGTTCACAGGGCAAAGAGGGACCGGATGCCGCCGTAGAGGAGGAGCAGGCCAAAGCCCCGCCGGAGCCAGTCCATGGACATGTTTTTGAAAAGCTTGCCCCCCAGCCAGCCACCCAGCAGCCCGCCCAGCAGATAGGGGAGGGCGGCTGTGAGGTCCAGCCCGCCCCGAAAGAGGTAGATCCCGGCGGAGAGGACGCACAGAGGCAGGATGACGGCCACCGAGGTGGCGAAGGCCCTCCGCTCTCCCAGGCCGCACCACCCGGCCAGGAGGGGGACCAGCACCATGCCGCCCCCTCCGCCGAAGAAGCCGTTCACCGCGCCGGCAAGGGCGCCGGACACCGCCGGGCGCAGCCAATTTTTTGCATGATTGATAAATATCCCTCCCTTGGCAGTAGTTTGCCAGGGGAGGGATCTTTTATGCGCTCAGGAGGTCAGGGCAGCTGGTAGTAGGCGCAGCGCCACACGCCGTCCTCCTCCAGGTCCAGATGGACGTCCACGGAAAAGGTGAGCCAGCCGTCCGCCACGGCGGTGTGACGGCTGTGCTGCCAGCAGGGGTCGCCCAGGTCGGCGGGGCGCAGGGCGTAGCTGAGGCGCAGCCCCACAGGGTCGTCGCCGGTGCGGGTCTCCGACAGGGGCTGGCAGTCGATCAGCCGGAAATCGGTGACGGCATCACAGTTCAGGTACAGGTCCCGGAAGGCGGCGCCGTAGCGCTGGGCCAGGGTCTGGGGGGTGTCGCCCTGGCCGGGGAGGGTGACCATGACATAGCGGAGGTCGGGGCCGTCCCACAGGTCGGCCAGGGCGGGAAGGAGGCTCTCGCCGCTCTCGGCGGCGTACCAGACCGTGCCGCCGCCGTCCTCCCTGGGGACGCCGCACTGGAGCTGGGGGCTGTCGGAGGAGAGGCTCAGGCTGACGCCGCCGCCGGAGAGGACGAGAGACCAGGCGCCGCTGGGGGCTTTCTCGTCCAAAGCGGGCTCCTGCCGCTGCCAGTGCTGGCCGGCAAAGAGGTCCGTCACCGGCTGCTGGAAGTGTCCGGCGTCTAGGGGGAGGACGATGGGGCCGGTGCCGGGGAGACAGTAGCAGAGCATCTGGGCGTCGCCCTGGGCGAAAAGGGCGTCCACCCAGGCGGCCACCTCCCCGCCGGCGTCCGCAGCCGGAGCGGGTGCGGCGGGCACGGCGGCGGTGGGGAGGAGCAGGGCAAGGGCGAGGAGCAGAGCGGGAGCGGATACCATGGAAATGCCTCCTTTCCGGTCAAAAGCGGATGTTCAGTCGAAGGGGACGGTCCAGTTGGGGTCGGCCTGGGCGGTGAAGCACAGGGCGATCTGCTCGGGGGTGGTCTTGTCCAGGTCCAGAGGGGGCAGCCGGTCGGGGGAGAACCAGCCGCTGCCCAAAGTCTCGATGTTGGGGACGAAGGCGCCGCCCAGGGCCTCACAGAGGACGAAGAGCTGGCACACGCCGTAGATATAGGGGGTGGGGTGGTGGCGGTCCCGGTCCTGGACGGCGATGAGGCGGAGGGGCCGCACCTGGAGTCCGGCCTCCTCCCGGACCTCCTTCACGGTGTTGGAGGCGATGGACTGGTCCTCGTCCACCCATCCGCCGGGGAGGGCCCACAGGCCGTTGCGCTCCTGGACCAGGAGGATCTGCTCCTCACGGATGACGGCGGCCCGGACCACCAGCTTGGGGGTCTGGTAGCCGGACTCCCCGCAGAAGAGGTCCTTCACCCGCTCCAGTGGAAGAACGGCGCCTTCGGACACCATCTCGGCGGAGATCTCCCGGATGCGCTGGAACCGCTCCCGGTCAAAGGGGTCCCTGGAGTACTCCAGTCCCGCCTGGGCCAGGGCCTGGAGCTCCCGGGCCCAGTCCGTCCAGCGAGGGAGGGGGTGCTGATCCATGGGTGACGGCCCCCTTTCAGCGCACGCCGGTCAGGTCCATGACCACCTCGCCGGCCAGCATCAGCCCGGCGGAGGCGGGGACCCACACCACGCTGGCGGGGACGCTGCGGCGGCCGGGGGGCGGAGCCACGGGCTGGTCGGCCTCGTGGGCGGCCTCCGGGGACCACACCACCTTGTGGTGGAGGATGCCGCGATTGCGCAGCTCCTTCCGCACCACACGGGCCAGGGGACAGCCCTCGGTCTTGGAGATATCGGACACCCGCAGCAGGGAGGGGTCCAGCTTGTTGCCGGTGCCCAGGGCGGAGATGATGGGAATCTGGCGGCCCAAAGCGGTCTCGATGAGGTCCAGCTTGCAGCTCACCAGGTCGATGGCGTCCACGATATAGTCATAGCGGGCGGCAAAGAAGGCCTCCCGGCTGTCGGCCTCATAGCGGCCCTGAACGGGGTGGACCCGGCAGGCGGGGTTTACGGCCAGCACCCGCCGGGCCATGGCCTCCGCCTTGGGGAGACCCAGGGTGGACTCCAGGGCCTCGGCCTGGCGGTTGAGGTTGCTCACCTCCACGGTGTCCTGGTCCATGAGGGTGAGCTCCCCCACGCCGGAGCGGGCCAGGGCCTCGGCGCACCAGCTGCCCACGCCGCCCAGGCCCAGCACGCACACATGGGCATTGGCCAGGCGCTCCATGGCATCGCCGCCCAGGAGCATGTGGGTGCGGAGAAAGCGTTCGTCCATGTTGTATCCTCCTTGAAAAACATCCCCCGGAGGGAGCCTCCGGGGGATGCTGCATGTCGAAAAAGCCCGGCGACATACAAGAAGATGGAGTGTTCTTGCAGGCAGAAAGGCCCTCGGCAGAGTTTCGTCGCCCGCAGGCGGCGAAATCAAGTGAAGTTTTGTTTTTTCCGGCGACATGCGCGTCGGAAAAAACACTGCTCAGGCCGCAAGTGTGGCATTTGGCCTTCCGGCCAAATGATGCGCGCGGCGGCCTGCATCCCCTCTCAAAAATGCTTGCATTTTTGAGAGAGCCTGTCGACAAGGTCGACAGGCTCAGTCCCCCGGAGGGAGCCTCCGGGGGATGTGTGTGCTCAGCCCAGCAGAGCCAGGTTGGTCTCGTTGGTGGTGACGGGGTAGGTGCCCTCCAGTTCCTCCATCCAGGTGTTGAGGGCGTCGGACTTGAGGGCGTTCTCAGCGGTGTACTTCCAGGTCAGGGTGTGGTCCTGGAGGTACATGACATGCCAGCCGTACTGGCCCTCCTGGTCGTTCTCCACCAGGCCGGTGTCGCCGGGCTGACGGCCATCGGCGAAGGTCCAGTCGATGAAGGCGGGCAGGAAGCTGGTGGAGGGGGTGATGCCCTCATAGAGGCCGCCGTTCTCAGCGGAGCCGGGGTCCTCGGAGTACTGCTGGGCCAGGGCGCCGAAGCTGTCGGCGGTCTTGTCGCCGGCGTTGTACTCGTCCAGGATCTCCTGGGCCTTGGCCTCGGCGGCGTCCAGGGCCTCCTGGGTGGGGACGGTGCTCTCGTCCACGTCCTCGGTGCTGGGATCATCCTCCTGGGTGAGCTCGGCCTTCACCAGGATGTGGCGCACGTCGGCGGAGCCGTAGCTGTCGGTGTCCAGAGCGCGGTCGGTGAAGCGGAGGACCCAGTAGCCGGTGTCGGCCACCTCGATGACGTTGAGGTCGCCGGCCTCACGGCCCTCGTTGGTGAGCCAGGACACGCAGTCGTCGCTGCCGCCGGCGGAGAAGGCGTTGGCCAGGCTGGCGCCCACCACGGTGGTCTCGTAGCTGGTGGCCTCGTCGTCGCTCTCCTCGTCGTCGGACTGGGTGGCGGCGGCGGCCAGGGCGTCGAAGTCGCCGCCGTCCTCCAGATCCTGGAGGAGCTTATCAGCGGTGGCCTTGGCGGTGGACATGGCGGTGGCCTTCTCGGCGTCGGTGGCCTCCACGGTGTTGCCGTCGGCGTCGGTGGTGGAGGGGGCGGAGCCGTCGATGAACACGGCGGAGTAGGTGAAGGTGTCCAGCTCGTTGGCGTGCTCATCGTAGTAGGCGTTGAGCTCGTCGTCGGTGTAGTTCAGGGTGTCAGCGTGGGCGGTGTAGTACTCCTGGGCCAGGGTGTCCCGGGTCAGGCACTCCCGCAGCAGGCTCTCGGTCATATAGGGGCCGTACACGTTGCGGATATAGGTCTTGAAGGTGGTGCCGTTCTGGGAGGCGTAGGTCTTGATCTGCGAGAGGGTGTTCTCCACGCTCTGGGCGCCCTCCTCGGAGAGGGTGAAGCCCTCGGCCTCGGCGGCGGCGGCCAGGGCGGCGTACTGCTGGAGGGAGTCCAGGGCGCTCTGGCGCAGGGTCTCGGCGTCCATGGTCAGGCCGTACTGGCTGTACATGTTGGCGGTGGGGTAATAGTAGTAGCCCATCTCGGCCACGGTGTAGTCCTTGCCATTGACGGTGGCGACCACCTTGCCCTTGGTGAAGATGCCGGTGTGCCACACCAGCAGGGCGATGACCAGCACGGCCAGGACCACGCCCACCACGGTGTAGAGGATGGTCTTGCTCCGCTCCTTGCGGGCGGCCTCGGCGGCGCGGCGCTCCTTTTCGGTGGGGCCGTTGGCGGCCTGGGCGACGCGCTGTTTCTTTTCACGGGAAGCACTCATTACTCTTGCTCAGTCCTCTCAAATATTGTGCTGTTTTTTCTGTGCTTTGGTGACTCAATGTTGCATTATACAGGAAATGCGTGCGGGTTGCAAGTCCCAATCTGCCGACAGACGGGGACGGGACCGGGATTTTACAGAAAGTTCACGGTTGGCGGCCGGGCCGACTGGAGATAAAAAAACGTCCCAGCCTGAGACTGGGACGGTATAGCGGCAGAAAAGATCTCCCGCTCTGGCCGTGTGGCCCTGATCAAACCTGCACGAAATGGCAGGTGGGTCGCCTCCGCACCGCTTTACTGCTTCCAACTTCCAGCGCTCCGCGAGGGAGGCCGGGAGGCCTGCAAGCCACGGCGCGAGGGGGGCGTCCCGTTTCAGAGATGTGGGTTTAAAAAGAAACCATCACGAACCGAGCAGGAGAAGCTTTATTCCTCTTCTTCCTCGAAAAGGGCCTCCATGAACTGCTGATAGACAGCCTCCAGCTCCTCTTCGTCCTCCAGGGTGGCGAGCTGCTCCTCCCCGTCGATCTCCACGACCTTCAGGATGATGAGCCCGGCCTCCTCGTCGTCGTCCTCCGGGGGCTGACCCTCTTCGTCGGCCTCCTCCGCGGGGAAAAAGGCCATGTAGACCGCGCCGTTGTACTCGATGGTATCCAGGTGCTCCAGCTCGATCTCGTTGCCGTCCTCGTCGGTGAGGCTGACAAAATTGCTGCCGTACTCGTCGCTCATGGTGACTGGCACCGCCCTTCTTCTTTCTAGGCATATTGTACCCTGCACGCCGGAAAAATGCAAGGGCTGGACGAGCCAAATTTTGCACGGCGGTCCTTCGGGGGCGAAATGGAGGCCACAGGGTAGACAAACGGGGGCTTTTCCACTATAATATATCCGTATTGCCTTGACCGGGCGCGGCTGTGCGCCGGCGGGCGAACGGACGCGACACCAGCATGGGACCGTGCGGCCCCCGGGCCGGGAACGGAGGTATTTCATTTTGGCAGAGACAAGACGCACCACCAACCAGAGCGGGGAACCTCCCCGGCGCCCCAGGCGAAAGGGCGGCGCCGGCAGGGTGATCCTGCGCATTTTGAAGGTCATCGGCACCCTCATCCTCATCGGATGCACCACGGGTGCCATCCTGGCCTGTTTTGCCGCCACCTATATCAAGACCGTCATCATTCCGCAGGACTACGTGGACGCCAGCGCCTACTCCATGAACCTGTCCTCCACCATCTACTACACCGATCCCAGCACCGGAGAAGCCAAGGAGCTGCGGACCCTCCACGGGGAGGAGAACCGTGTAAAGGTGGACTATGAGGAGATCCCGGAGGACCTGATCAACGCCCTGGTGGCCATCGAGGACCAGCGCTTCTGGAAGCACCAGGGCGTGGACTGGCGGCGGACGGGCGGCGCCTTCCTCAACATGTTCCTGGGGATGAAGGACACCTACGGCGGCTCCACCATCACCCAGCAGCTCATCAAGAACATGACCCAGAACGACGACGTGACGGTGAAACGGAAGATCCTGGAGATCTTCCGCGCCCTGGAGTTCGAGCGCAACTACAGCAAGGAAGAGATCCTGGAGATGTACCTCAACTACATCTACCTGGGCGAGAGCTGCTACGGCGTGGGCACCGCCTCCCTCACCTATTTCGGCAAGCCGGTGTCGGAGCTGTCCCTGGCCCAGTGCGCCAGCCTCATCGGCATCACCAACAACCCCTCCCGGTATGACCCCTATATCTCCGACTACACCAAGGAGCAGAACAAGAAACGCCAGGAGATCATCCTCAACGAGATGCTGGAGCAGGGCTATATCACCCAGGCCGAGCACGACGCCGCCGTGGCGGAGGAGCTGGTCTTTGTGGGCCGGGGACAGGGGACCACCTCCACCACCGTGTACTCCTACTTTGAGGACCAGCTCATCAAGGACGTGATCGCCGACCTGAAGGCGGAGTACGACCTCTCCGACCAGATGGCCTCCCAGTGGGTCTACAACGGCGGATTGTCCATCTACTGCACCCAGGACCCGGAGATCCAGGCCAAGGTGGACGCGGTGTACGAGGACCTCTCCAACTTCAACGCCACCTCCTCCACCGGGGCGCAGCTCCAGTCGGCCATCACCGTCATCGACAACGCCACGGGCAACGTAGTGGCGGTGGCCGGCGGCGTGGGGGAGAAGACGGGCAGCCTGACCCTCAACCGTGCCCTCTCCCAGCGGCAGCCCGGTTCGGCCATCAAGCCTCTGGCGGTGTACGCCCCCGCCCTGGATCTGGGGGTCATCACCCCCGCCACCGTCATCGACGACTCCCCCTACAGCTTCGACGGCGACGGCGGCTCCCCCTGGCCGGTGAACTCCTTTGGCGAATACCGGGGCCTCACCAATGTGTATACCGGCCTTCAGAACTCGGTGAACACTCTGGCCGTCAAGATCCTGGGCCAGTATACCAGCCCCCAGGTGGCCTATGACTTCCTGGTGAACAACCTGGGCTTCAGCACCGACCACCTGGTGGTGCAGGAGGAGCGCAACGGCACCGTCTTCTCCGACATCGGTCTGGCTCAGCTGGCCCTGGGCGGTCTCACCGACGGCGTCACCACCCTGGAGATGGCGTCGGCCTATTCCGCCTTCCCCCGGGGCGGGCTGTATATCGAGCCCCGGACCTACACCAAGGTGGAGCGGGTGGACCCGGACACCGGGGCGGTCACCGTCCTGCTGGACAACCAGGCCGAGTCCCACGCCGCCATGAAGGACTCCACCGCCTGGTATATCAACACCATGCTCCAGAACGTGGTCCGGAACGGCACCGGTACCTCCGCCCGCTTTGACGGTATGACCATCGCCGGCAAAACGGGTACCACCACCTCCCGGAAGGACCTCTATTTCGTGGGGTACAGCGCCTACTACACGGCCGCCGTCTGGAGCGGCTTCGACCAGCCCGAGCGCATGTCCTCCGGCCTCCAGCAGCAGTCGGCCGTCACCTGGAAGAAGGTCATGAGCGCCATCCACGAGGGCCTGGAGGACAAGAGCTTCCCCACCCCCTCCGCGGGGACCGTCACCGTGCCGGTCTGTGCCGACAGCGGCCTCCAGGCCACCGAGGCCTGCAAGCACGACGCCCGGACAGGCGAGGGCGGGCGGATCATCAACATGACCTTCGTCAAGGGGGATGAGCCCACCACCTTCTGCGAGGTCCACAAGGACGTGGAGATCTGTCTGGACGCCCCCTTCCTGGACGCCGACGGCAGCCCCAACGGCATGTACCACCTGGCCGGGGAGTTCTGTCCCGAGGAGAGCCGCCGGACGGTGAGCATCCTGGACATCACCCGGGAGGGCGCCGCCGCCGCCGTGACGGTGCGGGACAACCAGTTCACCACCGGCCACCTCGAGGCGCTGGGCGAGGCTGCCTACTGCGACGTCCACACCACGGCCCAGGCGCCGGAGCCCACGGAAAAGCCGCCCATCGACCCCATGGACTACACCACCTGGCCGGGGCCGGAGGACTACGACAACATCGAGGACTACAACCGCTTCAACCCCTTTGACGAGTCCACCTGGCCGGAGAACGTGAACGGCTCCTCCTCCGGCCAGCAGACGACGCCTCCCACGCAGACGCCGGTGCAGCCGACGGAGACGCCGTCCACCTCGGTGCAGCCCAGCCAGGCGCCGGTGACCACCGAGGAGCCCTTCGTCCCGGCGGCCTGAGCAACATAAAAAGACGTCCTGTTCCATGGAACAGGACGTCTTTTTTGCGTCTTGCCGGCTCAGCCGTAGATGGGCGCGGTGACCGCGCCGTCCTCCTCCGCCGGAGCCGGGGAAGAGGCCGTGTCGGCGGGCTCCGGCGCGGCGATGGGCGCGTCGGGAGCCGCCTTGCCGTCGATGGTAAGGGAGTAGGCGCTGAGGATGGAGGCGTCCTCGTCACCGGTCTGGACGGCGTGGCCGATGGTGACCTTGTCGCCCAGGTTCAGCAGCACCGCCACCGGGTTCTCCGAGGCGGAGACGGCGTAGTAGACCTCGCCGCCCTCCAGGCGGACGAAGTAGTAGGTGCTGCCGTCCATGACGGCGGAGCGGATGTCATCCACCACACCGGAGATCTGGGTCTCGGGCCGCTCCTCCTCAGACACGATGCCCCGCTGGGAGAGCAGGTCGATATACACCTGCTCGCACTGGGACACGGAGCCGGCCACCGCCACCAGCTGATACTGGGCCACGTTGACCATGGCGTAGCTCTTCACCAGCTCGGTGGCGTCCTTGAGGGGGATGAAGTAGGTGGGCTCCCCGGCGATGTTGAGGAGGAGGGGGAAGGTGGCCTTGTACTTCAGGTCCTGGACCTCGCCCTCGGCGGAGCCCATGGCGGCGTACTCGGTGGCGCCGGGGGCCTCGTAGAACCGGGTCTCCTTGGTGCGCTGGTTGGAGAGGAGGAAGCCCAGGTTGGACTGGTCGGCATTGGCGGAGGTGACGCCGGTGTAGACGTACACGTCGTCGTTGAGGGCGATATAGTTGTAGCCCTCGGTGGTCATGGTGACCCCCTTCTGGCCCAGGATGGAGTTGAGGAAGCCGTTGATGAAGGTGCCGTGGTAGTCGTACTGCTCCATGATGAGGTCGGGGGTGTAGACGTTGTCCACCCAGGCGGGGACGTCGGCGATGTCGTAGTACCGGCACTCGCCGGTGATGGCGTTGCAGAGCACCGCCCCCTGGATGTCAGTGCCGCCGAAGAGGCCGATGGTCCGGACGATCCGGGGGGCGATCCAGTAGGGGGTGCCGGCCTCGTCGATCTCGAACTGGGGGGTGTCAAAGAGGTAGGTGGGATAGCGGAAGCGCAGGTGGCGGACGATGTTGCGGCCCAGGGGCTCGGAGAAGGAGTATTTCATGCCCTCGGGGAGCCGCACCACGCTGGCCTCCTGGGTGACCATGTCCACCAGCACGTAGGCGGGCAGGCCCTCGCCCCGGTTGGTGAGCCACTTGATGAGGTCGGCGTAGTCGATGGGGGCCACCCGGACGGGCCGGCCCTGGTAGTTGATCTGGGTGGAGTCGTTGGAGTACTCGAACTGGCTCACCATGTCGCTGAGGGTGCCCATCTGGCGGTCCCCCAGATACTCGGCGGAGGACCGGTCCAGGGTGGGGATCTTGTCGAAGGAGATCTGGGCGATGTCGGCGGCAAAGTCCCCGTCGGCCACGGTGAGCAGGTCCCGGTAGGCGGCGGCCCGGAAGATGGGCATGGAGACCAGGGTGCCGATGAGGCCCACGGCGATGAGAAGCACCATGAGGATGCCCACGGGGAGACACTGGGTCTTGACGAAGCGGACGTACTCCCTCACGCCGGAGCCGGGGGCCATGCGGAAGCCGGAGGTGAAGAGGGAGGCCACCACGAATACGACGCAGAGGAGGAAGACGAAGGTGTAGAAGTTGCCATCCTGGAGATTGAGGGCGGGGAGGGAGACGTAGAAGTAGACGAGGCCGAAGACCAGGGTGACGGCCAGGCTGATGAGGATGCGGGCGGCTTTGCCCAAGGGCTTGCGGGGCTGCTTTTCGTTCATAGAAGGCTCCTTAAAAAATGAGGTTTTACTGGGTCAGGCCATCTGGGCCTCGATGTCGGCCTCGGTGGCCTGCATGGCCCGGAGGGTCAGGTCCAGCAGCTTGTCCAGATCCCAGCCCAGCAGCTCGGCGCCCTTCTGGATGACCTCCCGGGAGCAGCCGGCGGCGAACTTCTTGTCCTTGAACTTCTTTTTCAGGGACTTGAGCTCCATATCGGTGCAGCTCTTGGAGGGGCGCATGAGGGCGGCGGCGCCGATGAGGCCGGTGAGCTCGTCGCAGGCGAAGAGGACCTTCTCCATCTCGTGCTCCGGCTCCACGTCGCAGGCCTCGCCCCAGCCGTGGCTGGCGGTGGCGTGGATGAGGGCCTCGTCCAGACCCAGCTCACGCATGAGGGCCTGGGACTTGATGCAGTGCTCCTCGGGCCACTGCTCGAAGTCCAGGTCGTGGAGGAGGCCCGCCAGGTACCAGAACTCGGCGTCGTCGCCGTAGCCCAGCTCCTTGGCGAACCACTCCATGGCGGCGGCCACGGTGAGGCCGTGGCGGACGTGGAAGGGCTCCTTGTTGTATTGCTTCAGCAGGTCCAGAGCCTGCGCGCGGGTGAGTTCCATGGTCATACACTCCTTGATTCTGGTGGTTTAGGATGGTACTGTTATAGCATAGTTATGAGCCGAATGCAACGACGTCAAATTTTTTCAAAGATTTGCATTTTACCTCTTGACGAATGGAGAAGAAGCCGCTATAATAAGCAACGTTGTCCAGGCCATGGAGAGATGGCTGAGCTGGTCGAAGGCGCACGATTGGAAATCGTGTAGGCGTTAATAGCGTCTCGAGGGTTCGAATCCCTCTCTCTCCGCCAAAATCGGAGCAAGCGTTCATCGCTTGCTCCGATTTTTTTATACCCCGGAGGCGGGCGGGAAAGGGCGTCCTGTGTTATAATCAAAATACGATTTGAGACCGCAAGGGAGAGCGATCCGGAAGAGCAGCGTTGAGATCGGAAGGTGAATCAAATAAATGTGGAATTTGATCATTCGGGATATTGCTTTTTTACTATTCGTTGCTGCTCTGGTATTATTTTTAAGGGATAAACGTTCGAAGAAACGAAGAAGAAGGGGGGTGGCTTTGGCCGCAACACTGATCGCAGCTATTACTCTCTCACTGTGCCGGATCGAAAATGTATTTTACACCTTCCCAACGGCGGAAAGTGTTGCGGCATATGCATGTGGCGATGATGTGAATTGTATTGTAGATGGGAAAAGCTCTAGTCTGATTCTCTATACGGACGAAGATAGCTATACTATGATGATTGCTCCAAGGCAGAAATCAGGGTATAAAATAGGAACAGATATCAGGACAAAAAGGGTTTTAGAGTATCTTGGAGACGGATACGCAGTTTACATCTTGGAATACATGGGTATAGAGGACCATTACATTTACATCGTGGGACGTGGTGATACATCGGAGATAAGCGTTGAAGATAGCTGCAATTCCAAATTCGTGGAATTTAAGGAGGAGAATGTTTTTGGTAATGTAGAGTTCACCGATTATCAGGCACTTGCCTTCATTGAGGAGTATACGGAAGGATATACGGTGACGATCACGAGCGGAGGGGAGAGTATCACGATCACCGCATAGGGGATGGGAAAATGGGAGCAGGCGTTCACTGCTTGCTCCCATTTGTTTATATTCCGGAAAACCTGATATGGAGAAGAGCGTCCAGTCTAGTCGATCTCAAACTCGGCGCAGAAAGTCCGGGTGTCATAATCGCCGGGGCTTCGGATGTCCATAAACTCCTTGGTCAGCCGGTATGACCCGGCGGCCAGGCTGCCGTACAGCGCCTCCCAGCGGATCTCCTCTTCGGTGCTGTCCTCCATGGAGACCTCATATGCCTCGAGGGTCCAGTTGATGGTGCCGTCGATCACATAGGGAACAGGCTCCCATGACTGGTCCTCCAGACATTCCAGACTATAGGCAACACCATATTGCAGCCGTCCTGTCGGCTCGCCGCCGGTCTGGCGGATCACGAGCGTCAGACCCGTGGGGCTGACGTCTTCGGCGGACAATGTGATGCCCCAGTCCGGTCCCTCTGTTCCGGCGGGCGTTTCCAGGCTCCGGTCGTCTCCGCCGCAGCCTGCAATGGACAGAAGCAGTGCCAGTGTAAGCCACAGCGCTGTGCATGTTTTCATCGTGGTCGCCTCCCTGCCTGTTACAGAGGCGAGCCATGTCTTTCCCCCGGCGGAGAGCAGTGTGGGTGAGGCATGGCTGCTTCCGATAGACTGATTTTAGCAGGAGACGGCTTAAAAAGCAAATATCTGCCGCACGATATGCCCTTTCGCCGTCTCGGCAAGGGATGATCCGGATGGCCTTGGGTAAACTGCGGGCAGATTCCGCTTGCACAGGCGAGAGATGAGGGATATAATCAAAAAACGGCCAAGGAGGGGTGTTTATGAAAACGAGGGAAGGGCTGCTGCAGCAGGTATGGGAGGCCCAGGACGAGGCGTATGAGCTGATGGTGGAGTATGACTCCCTGCCGCACCACTACGGCGACACGATCCTATACCAGGCCGAAGGGGAGGTCATCGACCTGATCGCCCTCCATCCCGGCGTGACCATCACGGACCTGGGCAATATTTTGAAAAAGACGGTCTCCGCCTGTTCCCAGATCGTGCGGAAGCTGCGGACCAAGGGATTTGTGGAGCAGACGAGAAATGAGAACAACAACCGGCTGTACAACCTGACGCTGACGGAGGAGGGGCGGAAGATCTACCAGGACCATCAGGCCTTCACCCAGAACTGCAGGGAGGCCACCTACCGGCTGCTGGAGGAGTTCACGGAGGAGGAGCTCAAAACCCATCTCCGGGTGCAGCGGCGGCTGAACCAGGCCTATGACGGGGATGTGAAGCGGAGCCGGGAACGATTTACCAGGGCAAAGTAGAAAAACGGGCCGGGCAGCAGAGCTGCCCGGCTTTTTGTATAAAGAAAACCACTCGCTAGGCGAGTGGTTCAAAAAAGCCTAAGGCGATGAAAATGAGAAAGAAACTC